>JAFATG010000020.1 GCA_019244055.1 Acidobacteriaceae bacterium
CATTGTAGTCAAGGGCGTTCCCACTACACAGGCGGGAACCTTCCGCTCCATCGTCAACGAGCAGTTTTCGCAGTGGTTAATGACCCAGGTGAATGCGACCGATTACCGGCTTACTATGAGGCCCTCCGAGGCGCTCGCGATGTGGCAGAACGTTCTCGCTCAGGCAAAGAACACCATTGATAAGAAAATAAACGGCCTAGGCATCAGTGAGGCGACTGTGCAGCAACGCCGCGAGGACCGCGATTCCGAGTTGCTGGTGCAGTTGCCGAACATAGACGACCCGGCCCGGGTCAAAGAGATCCTCCAGACGGCCGCCGTGCTGGATCTGTATGACGTAAAGGGCGGTCCGTACGCGAGCCGCGATGAAGCCCTGGCCCAGAACGGTGGCATACTCCCGGCAGGAACCAAATTAATCGGTGAACCTACCGACACTGGTTCCACCTCACGCGGCGGCGGAGTGTATCTGGTTGCTCGAACTCCGGTTGTCAGGGGGCCTGATATCCGCGACGCGCGCGCCCAACAGGGCGACCTGCCCAATAGCTGGGACACAGGTTTTGTTCTAAGTCAGGATGCGGCCAAACGGTTCGCGAGCTACACTGGCTCCCACATAGGCCAGCGGCTGGCCATCGTGCTCGACAGAAAAGTGCTTCAGGCGCCCACGATCCAAAACCAGATCAGCGACCAGGGCAGGATCACGAATGAGCCGAGCCAGCAGGACGCGGCCGACCTCGCCCTAAATTTGAAAGCGGGTTCGCTGCCTGCCAGCGTGAAATACGAGCAGGAAAGTACGGTCGGGCCTTCTCTTGGTGCTGATTCTATGCGCGAAGGTTTTGTGGCTGGCATCGCCGGCGTGCTGGCTGTCATTATCGCGATGCTCATTTACTACCGGAAGAGTGGCATAAACGCGACGCTGGCATTGATACTGAACGCAATTATCCTGGTCGCTTGCCTGAGTTATTTCGGAGCCGTACTAACCCTGCCTGGCATAGCCGGTATCATCCTGACCATCGGTATGGCGGTGGACAGCAACGTACTGATTTTTGAACGCATTCGGGAAGAACTGCGGGCAGGCAAAGCGGTAAGGCCCGCGGTAGATACCGGGTTTAGTAAAGCATTTCTCACAATTATCGACACGCACATCACGACGATCGTTTCTTGCGCCATTCTATTCCTGTTCGGGTCGGGACCTGTCAAGGGATTCGCGGTGACGCTAGTGATCGGCCTTATGGCGAACGTGTTCACGGCGGTTTTTGTGTCGAAAGTCATTTTTGATTGGGAGTTATCCCGGCCCAAGCCGGTAACGGCCCTCAGTATTTAGCCGGCGTACACCTAAGCAGCCTTACGGGGCCTTGGTTGCGCTGGAAATGGGAACATTTGTAACGATCCGGTGTCTATGTCCAATAGATGCCGGCCTCTGAAGCTAGATGGAAATCTTCAAGCAAACGAACTTCGACTTTCTCGGCAAGAAGTGGCCGTTCATTATCTTGTCGCTTGTGCTTACGGCGGCTGGGCTGCTTAGTCTATGGATTAAAGGAGGCCCGAGGTACGGAATAGACTTTACGGGTGGCGCGCTGATGGACGTCAATTTCGTTAAGCGACCCCCGGCGGAGGCGATTCGGTCCGCGCTTCGCAAGAAGATTTCGGGCGAGATCGAGGTGCAGGAAGTAAGCAACTCGCAGGAAGTGCTCATATCCACGGGGGCACGCGACGAACAGGCTCTACAGGCCGCGCGCACCGATATGATCGACACTCTCAATGCCACCTTTAATCACAGCTCGGGCGGCAAACTGGATATTAACAACGCCCCGCAGAGCGCTCTTGCCGATTCGCTGCGGCAACCATTAGCGAACGAGGGCGTGGCGCTTTCAGACGATCAATTGCAAGCGCTGGCGAAGGGTATCACCAATTACCGCGATGCCCATTCCGGCCTGATCCGGAATTTGGATGAGCTTTCGTCGTTACCCGGTATTACCCCGAAAATCTTGAACGTCATCAAGCAGCAGTGCTTCGCGGGTACTTTTACTATCCGCAGCTACGAATTTGTCGGGCCGAAAATAGGCGCGGATCTCCGCCGGCAGGCAATAAACGTGGTGTTGATCGCTCTGGGCGCGATGCTCGTTTACATTGCGTTCCGATTTGAATGGATTTACGGTGTCGCCGCCGTTATCGCGGTTTTCCACGACACGATCATCACCATCGGCTTGTTCTCGATTTTCAATAAGCGGATTGATCTTACGGTGATTGCCGCGTTGCTGACTCTGGTTGGCTACTCGATGAACGATACGATCGTGACATTTGATCGTATTCGCGAGAACTTGCGCCTGGGAGTGCGTGGATCCTTTTCGAACATCGTGAACCTGAGTATCAATCAGACGCTGAGCCGAACGGTTTTGACTTCGGGACTGACGTTTCTGACGGCTCTCTCTCTGTTTTTGTTCGGTGGCCAGGTTCTGAACGGGTTTTCTTTTGCATTGGTAGTCGGTATCATTATTGGCACCTATTCGTCCATTTTTATAGCGAGTCCGATATTGATCTTTTGGCAGAATATGGCGGAGCGCCGAAACAGGCGACCGCGTATGGCGGCCGCTCCCGTGGAGAACCGGGCTCGAAGCGCGGCGCGGTCGGTGAAGAATGTGAAACCGGTGAGAACCGCGAAGTAACAGAATCGTATACAATCCAATCCTGGCCTGTTTTGGCTGGAAGGGAGGGGAAGTGAGATGTTCAATCAAACTTTTGTAGACGGAACTGCAAAAACCAAGAAGCCGTACACCATTGTGCTGTCCCTCATACTGCAGATCGGCGTGATCGGCATTCTGATTCTGATCCCTCTGATCTATACCCAGACGCTTCCGAGCGCGCAGTTGAAGAGTATGTTGATTGCGCCGCCCCCGCCTCCGCCCCCGCCGCCTCCGCCCCCGCCGCAGCAGCCGAAGGTGCAGCCGAAGCCTGTCATCAAGCAGTTCATAGCCAACCAACTGGTCGCGCCTAAGGTCATCCCAAAACAGATTAATAAGATCGAAGAGGCCGCACCGCCCCCGGACACGGGAATGGGTGTTGTCGGCGGTACGGGTGAAGCCGGTGGTGCAGTCGGAGGAGTAATTGGTGGTGTTCTCGGCGGAGTGCCTGGAGCGCCTCCGCCGCCTCCGCCCCCGAAGGCCAAGCCGACCGGCCCGGTACGTATAGGTGGCCAGGTCGCGGAAGCCAATCTGATCCGCAAAGTCACCCCGGTGTATCCCCCGCTTGCTAAATCAGCGCGCGTGCAAGGCACAGTCGAGTTTAGTGCGGTCATCGACAAGCAAGGAAATATCCAAAACCTTCAGCTGGTGCGTGGCCATCCATTGCTGGTTCAGGCGGCCAAGGAAGCGGTTCTGCAGTGGAAGTACCGGCCGACCATGCTGAATGGTCAGCCAGTCGATGTAATCACTGATATCATCGTAAACTTCACGCTGAGTCAGTAGGAGAGAAGTTTCAGTTCGTTAGAAATTAGCAACACTATTCGATTCAACTTAGGAGATAAGCATGGTTTTACAACTTCAAGTCTGGGCGTTCTGGCTTTTCCAGGAGGCCGAAGGAATCAGTTTTGATCCGCGTTCGGTATGGGGCAACATGGGCGTCATGGCCAAATGTGTTGTCGCCGTTCTTTTCATCATGTCGGCATGGTCGATCGGTGTGATGATTGACCGGTTAATCGCCTACAACGCAGCCCGCAAACAATCCCGCGCGTTCGCCCCGGCGGTCGCCGGTGCATTACGCGAGGGCAAGCTGGATGAAGCAATCAAGATTGCCGATCGTTTTAACAAGAGCCATCTCGCCAAGGTCGTCGTGGCCGGGCTGCAGGAATTCAAAGCCCACCAGATGAGCGCGGATATTCCGGGCGAGGAGATCGAGGCTTCGCGGCGCGCTTTGGAAAGAGCCGAGGCCATCGTTCACGCTGAACTGAAACGCGGCGTCAGCAGTCTCGCCACGATTGGTTCCACTGCGCCGTTCGTCGGTCTCTTCGGCACCGTTGTCGGCATCATGAACGCGTTCAAGTCGATTTCGACTTCGAAGTCCACAGGCTTGGGGGCAGTAGCTGGCGGTATTTCCGAAGCCCTGATCACGACCGCAGTCGGTCTGTTTGTGGCGATTCCGGCCGTCTGGATGTTCAACTACTTCACCAACCGTATCGAAGCATTCGACGTGGAAATGGGCAACTCCAGTTCCGAGCTGATCGACTACTTCTTGAAACGTACTCAGCGGACGGTGGCGAAGTAGGCTGCCGGTTTTTCGGAAGATCGAGTTGAATCGAAATTTGCGGAGCGGCGAAGGCCGCTTCGCTTTACTGGAACACGTTCCCTTTAATTGAGCACTTCGTGAGTTTTAGAGGAGCTGAGAAATGAAGTTACCGAAAGCACCGCCCGTTGTTTCTGACATTAATGTCACTCCGATGGTGGACGTGATGCTGGTGCTGCTGATCATTTTCATGGTGATCACGCCTATGTTGTCCAAAGGCCAAAACGTCAATCTGGTCAAAACGCACAACGACATCAAGATGCAGGAGGCGGACAAGGAAGACGCCATTCTAGTCGCCATCACGCGCGATGGCAGGGTATTCCTGAGTCCGGGAAATTCTGTGATCACCACGGACAAGCTGGCCGGCAAAGTGAAAGATCTTCAGACAAACCGTTCCGACAAGACCGTTTACATCAAGGCTGATGCTCGTGCCCGCTTTTCCAGCATTACCGATGTGATTGACGTTCTTCGCACCGCGGGAGTAGATCAACTCGGATTGATCACGGAAAATATCCAGAACAAGAAAGGCAGTCTAGCTCTCTAACTAGATCGGCTGAAAGGGGGAATTCGATATGGCAATGCAAGTTGGCGGCTCCGGGGGAGCAAAGGCGGACATCAACGTTACCCCGCTTATCGACGTATTGCTCGTTCTACTGATCATCTTTATGGTCATCACTCCTTTGACCCCACATGGGCTGAATACTCTGGTGCCTCAGCCTCCGCCTCCAAATATGCCGCCTCCCCCGCCCAATCAGGATCCGACGGTAGTAATCGAGGTTGCCAAAGACTCGAGCCTCCAGATCAACGGAACTCCGGTCAAGGAGGCCGAGTTGCAATCGAAGCTCGAGGACATCTTCAAGACTCGCGCGACGAAAGTCGTATTCGTAAAAGGGGATCCGGACGTCGATTACCGTTACGTCGCTCAGGCGATCGATGATGCCGAGGGTGCCGGCCTCGATAAGGTCGGAATCATGACTCCGAAGGTCGAGGCGGGGCAGTAGCGCCGCAAAGGATCGGGATCCATGAAAAACACGAAATGGTTGACGGTTGCCTTAGGTAGCGGTCTTCTGCTCGCAGCAACGGGGTGCGCCAAGTTACAATCTCGCGATCAGATGAACCAGGGGGTTCAGGCTTACAAGAACAACCACTATGCGGATGCGGTCAAGCACTTTAAGGAAGCTGTTCGGCTAGATCCGACCAATCAGAACGCTCAACTCTATCTCGCCACTTCCTACATGATCCAGTGGGTCCCGGGCGCGGAAACGCCGGACAACAAGAAAAACTATGATATGGCCCAGCAGGAGTTTCAAAAAGTCCTACAGAAGGACCCTGGCAACTCTCTGGCGCTCGCATCCATGGCCTCGATGGCCTACAACTCCGCAACTGGCGGGACGCCAGATCAAAAAGTGGCGGCGCTGGAGCAAGCTCGCAAGTGGAACGTGCGGCGAATCGAAGTGGACCCCAAGGATTCGGAGGCCTACTATTACCTTGGCGTAATCGCATACGCTGAGGCTCTGGGGCCCATCAGCAGCGCACGGGTCCAGGAGAAACTCAAACCCGATAATCCAGGCCCGCTGCCTGACGCGAAGGCAAGGAACGAGCTCAAGGCTAAGTTCGACAAGACGATTGACGACGGACTCGAGAACCTGAAGAAATGCCTCTCCTACGACAAGGAAAACGAAGACGCTATGTCCTATGTGAACCTTCTGCTTCGCGAGAAGGCCGCGCTGGCAGATTCTGTTGAACAGGCTAAAGCCGATGCCGCGCAGGCCGACGACTGGATGAACAAGTCGCTCGACATGAGAAAGATGAAGGCCAGTCGGCCCCAGAAGACTCAGGCCAGCTAATCTTCACCCAAAACAATTTCCGGGGAGCTCGCTTTACACGCGCTCCCTTTTTCGCTTTAGTTCAGGAAGTACGTCCGGTACAGCGTGTCTCGCTGCTTAGGGACGAATCCGGCATCGCGAATTAACCTTCGAAGCTGCTCTTCAGTTGCACGGTGATGCGTGCCTGCCGCCGAAACGACGTTCTCTTCAATCATGATGCTACCCACATCGTTTCCGCCGAATCGCAGGCCAAGCTGGCAGACCTTCAATCCCGGTGTCACCCAAGATGCCTGGATATTGAGAATGTTGTCCAGATACACGCGAGATAGCGCGAGCATCTTCAAGTACTCCACTGCGGTTGCTTCCTGCTTTACAAAGCGGCCCAAAGATGTATACTCGCGTTGGAAGAACCATGGAATGAAGGCCGTAAAGCCTCCTGTGTCCTCCTGAATCTGCCTGACAATGTCCAGGTGATTCATTCTCTGTTCGATCGTTTCGCCAGTGCCAAACATCATGGTTCCGGTGGTGCGCATACCCAGCGCGTGCGCGGTGCGGTGAACGTCGATCCATTCCTGAGTAGAGCACTTCAGCCGGCTGATCCGATGGCGGACTTCGTTATCGAGTATTTCAGCGCCTCCGCCCGGAACCGAATCTAATCCGGCATCCCTGAGACGCGCAAGCGTATCCCGGAGAGATAAACCGCTCACTTCAGCAATGTTCACGATCTCGGGAGCCGAGAAACAGTGGCACCAAATGTTTGAGTGTGACTTGATCAACCGGAGCAGATCCTCGTACCATTCGATCTTCAGGTCCGGGTGTAAGCCCCCCTGCATGAGGATGCCTGTACCACCCAGATCAATGGTCTCCTGGATTTTTTCCAGAATGACTTCTCTCGGCAGAATGTATCCCTCTTTGTGCCCCATCGGGCGGTAGAAGGCGCAGAAGCTGCAGTATTCTGTGCAGAAGTTCGTGTAGTTAATATTTCGATCGATGATGTACGTTACGATCCCATCTGGATGGAGCTTTCGTCGAAGGGCATCAGCTTCCATTCCGATGGCGATCAAATCCTCGCTCTGGTACATCTCGATCGCCTGCTGCCTTGAAATCATCAGCCGGTTCCCCTTTCAGGATGCACTCCTGGCGACAACGGTTTGACGAAGACTTGCTAGTTCGAGGAATGTTTCGAGCCCTTCCTGTTCCTTGGGTCCAATCTCAAACCAGATGTGATGCCGGAGGTACTGATTGGCAAGTTCTGGAGATATGTGCCGCCGGGCGCTTTCCAGCCCCGCAATCTCTGAGATCCTCTCAATCCCGAATCGATACGAGCTTTCAAGCAGAGTCTGCAGTTGCTGCAGCGGGAGGCCCGGTTTCCCGGCCCAGGCCGCGAACACCATCGGCAGACCGGTCAGTTTCCGCCACTCGGCGCCAAGATCCAGGCAATCATACGGAAGCGTTTCCGGATCCAATCGGAGCGCCGGATCGCCGATTACGAGGGCTGCATCAGCGTTCTCGAGCATTTGATTCAGAAACGGCTTCTGCAATCCGATGTTCGGCTGTACTCCAAATCGCTCTCTCAGGATCACGCGGGCCAACTCCACAGATGTACGAGAGCCGGAATCGGCGGCCACAGAGCGCACTTTGTTCCAAGGAACGCGTGAAAACAGCAGGATGCTGCGCACAGCGCCATGACTTGCAATCCCGACTCCCGGCACGATTTCCAGACCCTGGCGCGCAATTTCGGCAACCGGCACGAGACCAATTTGAATACCGCCTTGCTCGACCTCTTTCGCGCAAACCGACGGGAGGGAAAACGAAAGCTCCACGGCCGCGGCTTGAGGGCCTCGCAAGATGCCCCACACCAGCGGAACAGTGTTCAGATAACTGACTGCGCCGATTTTGAACCGCGAATCGCTTTCGCTCAAATTTCAGTGTAGCGATTGTAGCTTTGCAAATCCGCACTTCATACTCCGCGTTGTTCGCCCCACAGGTCAATGTGGAGCCGAGGGCTATAACGAAAGCCGGTTCTCTTGCAGATCTCAGCCAGCCAGAGGCCTCGTTCTCGAACCACCTCGGCGCGAGTCCCTTCGGGCATGAGCACGATACGAGAGCGGCTGGCGCCCGTCTCGTGAAGGATTGCATCGATTTCGGCCAAGTCATCTGGATCGGCTACGACAAATTTCATTTGATACTCGTAGCCGGCCATCAACCGCTGCAGCACGTCTGGTCGGTAACGGAGCCGGTCATGCTGCGTGGCCCAGCGCCCGTCTTCCCGGTCAAAAGGTGTCGAATTCGCAAGCTTCGGACTGATGCTCATCAAATCCGCCGTTACTGGTGCCATGATTGTTCCCGCCGTCTCAATCGTGACGTGCTGGCCGCTATCATGCAGGATTCGCGTCAGCGAGACAATTTCGGGCGCGATCATTGGTTCGCCGCCGGTCACAACCACGTGCGCCGCGCCAAATCGCGCGACGCTCTTGACAATTTGACTTATTGGTATCTCATCGCCTTCGGGACGCCACGAGGTATAAGGAGTGTCGCACCACTTGCATCTTAGGTTGCACCCCGAGGTGCGGACGAAAACCGATGGAACTCCCGCTAGGATTCCTTCCCCCTGGAGTGAATAGAAGATCTCGGCGATTCTCACTGCTCCTCCGATTACGCCAATAATGGATCACCGATGCCCGCCTCGGCGAATCCCTTTCGGCGGAGAACGCAGGAATCACATCTCTCGCACGGATGTCCCTCGGCGTCGGGATCATAGCAGCTATGCGTCAGCTTCAGATCGACTCCGAGCGCCACGGCCTTCCGAATGATCTCTGCTTTAGTCATGGTGATCAGGGGGCTATGAATTTTGAATCGCGAACTCCCTTCCAAACCGGCCTTCGTCGCGAGATTCGCCATACTTTCAAAGGCGTGGATGAACTCCGGACGGCAATCAGGATACCCCGAGTAGTCGATGGCGTTCACGCCGATAAAGATGTCTTCGCTTCGCGTCACTTCCGCGTAAGCGAGTGCGAAGGAGAGGAAAATTGTATTTCTTGCGGGAACATACGTGACCGGTATGCCCGCAGTCATGTCTTCAGCGCTCCGATCTTTGGGAACAGCCGCTTCGCTCGTGAGAGCCGAACCGCCGAACGCTCGCAGATCGAAACTGATGGTGCGATGTTCCACGGCCCCAAGGTGCTCAGCGATCCGCGCTGCCGCCGCTAGCTCGATCCGGTGCCGCTGGCCGTAGTTGAACGACAAGCAGCGGCAGTCATACCCTTGCTGCCGCGCAATCGCGAGGCAAGTACTCGAATCTAATCCGCCGCTCAACAGGCAAACCGCTCGAAGTACCATCATGCCTCACCATCCCGACGCCCCGTCACAATTGCGTCTAATTCCCCCTGATGAAGGCGGATCCTGAGTTGTTCGTCAAGGTGGACGTTTGAGGAAGTCCGAAGAATTTCGCCCGTCGTTTTCTCAACAATCGCGTACCCGCGGCCCAGCACCGCGAGCGGGCTTAATTGTTCGAGCCGGAGATGGAGCCTTTCGAAATCCCGCTGGCTCTGCCAAAGGCGCGCGCCCGCGCTGTTCCCTACACGGCTATAAAGCTGGTGCAAACGCTGCCGCTGCTGTGCGACTCGCAAACGGAGATCGTTGGCCTGCAAGCGCCTCGTCAAATCGGAAAGTTGCCTTGTCCGAATTTCGACTGCCGCGCGCATACTATGCCGCAGCTGATGCTCGAGGTCATCTGTCCGTTGCGCCCGCTTCATGAGATTCCTGTGAAGGACTGCTGCGGCTCTCTCAATTCCGCGTGCGCGCAAATCGCGGGAAGCAAGTAAGAGCCGGTATCGGAGAGCCTGCACAGCTTTAGCCCGGCAAACGCTGATCTGCTCTTCAACACTGTCTCTCGTCCGGATCACAATCTCGGCCGCTGCGGACGGCGTAGGCGCGCGGCGATCCGCGACAAAATCCGCGATCGTGAAATCTGTTTCGTGCCCGATCGCCGATATTACCGGAACCTGCGAAGCTGCAATGGCTCGTGCAACCTGCTCTTCATTGAAAGCCCACAGGTCTTCCAGGGAGCCGCCGCCTCGCGCGATGATCACCACGTCGGCCCACTTGCGCTCGCTGAAATGCTCCAGTCCTGCACAAACCTGTTCGACAGAGCCTTCCCCTTGTACCTGCGCCGGAAAAATGCGTACCTGAATCCCTTGGAAGCGGCGCTCGAGCACCTGCAGAATGTCGCGGATCACCGCGCCAGCGGGTGAGGTAACCACGCCGATTCGCTGCGGCAGCTTGGGAAGCGGCCGCTTCCGCTCCGCATCAAACAACCCCTCAGCCGCGAGTTTCTTTTTCAACTGCTCGAAGGCGAGTTGGAGAGCTCCGGCGCCTTGCGGCTCGAGCCGGTCGACAATAAGCTGATATTCGCCACGCGCCTCATAAACTTCCAAGCTTCCTCGGGCCAGAACCCACAGCCCGTCCTGCGGTCTGAACCTTGCGAATCGGGCGCTGCCTTTGAAAAGAGCGCACCTGACCTGGCTTTCCTCATCTTTCAATGAGAAATAAGTATGGCCACTGCCGGCAACGCGGCATCCGGAGATCTCGCCCAGCACCCAAATATTTCGGAACTCAACCTCGAAGAGGTTTTGAACGGCCGCATTTAGCTCCTTGACTTGAAAAATGCGGCGCTCTGCCTCGAGCGACAGTTTCATCTGTCCGGTTTCAGCAACTGGCTTTGCAAGCATTCGATAATTCCAGTTTGCGACAGCACACTTGACCAGCGCGTCCCGCGAGTGCGGTATTTTAGTGGATTCCCGACCTGAAACCGGCGTCCCCGTTGCTGCCAAAATCCACCGCTAGTTATCTAAGGAGACTATGAACGCACAAGAAGTTCTTGAACTTGCAAAGAAGAATGATGCCCGCCAGGTAGATCTGCGCTTTACCGATCTGCCAGGCTTGAGTCAACACATCTCTTATCCCATCAGCATGCTCGATGAGGATGCCTTCGAAGACGGCTTCGGAATCGATGGATCGAGCATTCGCGGGTGGGCGGCAATCAATGAAAGTGACATGCTGATCATTCCGGATCCGGCCACTGCGTTTATGGATCCTTTTGCCGAGACCAGAACTATCGTCATGCTTGGCGACATCATCGATCCGATTACCCGACAGCACTACGATCGGGATCCACGCTGGATCGCGAAGAAAGCCGAGCTGTATTTGAGGAACGGCGGTACCGCCGATACGGCCTACTTCGGAGCCGAAGCCGAATTCTTCATCTTCGATAACATTCGCTTCGATCAGAACCAGCACAGCGGATTCTATTTCGTCGACGCCGAAGAGGGACGTTGGAACTCCAGCCGCGAACACAACAATCTTGGTTACCGTCCGCGTTACAAGGAAGGCTATTTCCCCGTACCCCCGACCGACCACTATCAGGATTTGCGAAGTGAAATGGTGGCGACAATGATCGAGTGCGGTATGTCGATAGAGTGCCACCACCACGAGGTCGCCACCGGCGGGCAGTGCGAGATAGATCAGCGCTTCGACACGCTGGTGAAATCCGCGGACAACATGATGCTGTACAAGTACATTGTCCGCAACGTTGCTTATCAATACGGGAAGACGGTGACATTCATGCCGAAACCCCTGTTCGGCGACAACGGTAGCGGCATGCATACACATCAAAGCTTGTGGGCAAATGGTAAACCGCTATTTTCGGGTGACAACTATGCCGGGCTCAGCCAAATTGCGCTTTGGTATATCGGGGGACTCCTGCGCCATGCCCGCGCGTTGTCGGCGATCATTGCCCCAACCACGAACAGCTATAAGCGTCTTGTCCCTGGTTACGAAGCCCCCGTCAATCTGGCTTATTCACGCCGCAACCGGTCCGCGGCCGTGCGCATACCGATGTACTCGAACAGCCCCAAATCCAAGCGCGTAGAGTTCCGGCCGCCCGATCCCGCCTCTAATCCGTATCTCTCCTTCGCGGCGATGCTCATGGCCGGCTTGGATGGGATCTTGAACAAACTCGATCCCGGCGAACCGCTCGACAAAGATATCTACGATTTGTCTCCAGAGGAGATGAAAAACGTACCCTCCATGCCAGGGTCCTTGGACGAAGCGCTAACTTGTCTCGAAGAAGATCATGCATTCCTAACCAAAGGTGATGTATTCTCAGAAGAACTAATCGAAACTTTTGTCTCCTACAAGCGGAAATCGGAAGCCGAAGCCGTGCGGCTGAGGCCCCATCCATATGAATTCGCGTTGTACTACGATATCTGAGCGCGTCGTCGCGGCGGTGATTCCAGATAAGGGTCAGGGAGTTGGGCGATAGCTACCCAACACTCTAAGGAATTCTGTCGTTTCGCTGAGGTGATTCAGCGCATTTTGAACAGTAGCTTCGTCTGAGCGTCCGAGGATGTCGACGTAAAACAGGTATTCCCAAGGTTTACTCCGGAGCGGCCGCGACTCGATTTTACTTAAGTTGAGATCGCGAAGTGCGAAGCATGCCAGGGCTCTGAAGAGAGCCCCGGCAACGTTTTTCGTTGAGAAAACGATGGAAGTCTTCCACCCTTCCAGTGTGGTAGGGAAACGTGTCGCTTGTTTCGTCAGCAGAAAAAATCGGGTGAAATTTTGGGAATTGTCCTCAATGTTCCGGCGGAAGATCTTGCCCCCGAAAATTGCCGCGGCCGACTCGGACGCGATAGCGGCTGAGTGTGGCTCCCTGGCCTCCATGATCATTTTGACGCTCCCAGCCGTATCGTAGAAGGAAACCGGCTCAATCTGCGGATATTCCTGAAAAAACAGCCTGCACTGATTCAGCGCCACTGGATGTGAAAAGGCTTTGCGGATATCGCGAAAGCGCATTCCAGGCCTTCCGATGAGATGGTGTGCAATCCGGACCTTCGTTTCGCCGGAGATCGTAAAACCATACTCGAGCAAATAATCGTAATTCTCGTGAATACTGCCGTGTAGAGTATTCTCGATCGGGATAACCGCAGAGCGCGCAGATTCCATTTTTACGGCTTCAAATACCTGCTGAAACGAGGTGCAGGGAAGATCCTGTATATCGTTCCCCAGCAGTTTCACTGCAGCACTATAGCTGAAGGCGCCGCGCTCTCCCTGAAATGCAACTCGTGCTCCTTTTTTCCGAGGCATTTTCCATTCAGTGTAGGATATGAACGAGCGTGTGCTGAAATAGGACGGCGATCCCGCTGATCAATTTCGTCATTCACACGGCGGGAGTTTTATGGTACAAGTAGGGTGTTGTTCTGAAATCAGAACAAAGATTATCTGCTTTGGCCTGTGGTCCCAAATCCAACCTAGGATCATCACCTGTCGCTTGAGGCGCTAGCAAATAAACATGCAGGAGGCGGGACGGAAGCTACGCCGTATTCGAGAGCGCTTACGTTTGAAATATCGGGATGTTCAGGAAGCAACTCAGCGCATCGCCGCAAAACGCCAGAACCCCGAGTTTTCGATCGGTTTGAGCCGGCTTGCCGACATTGAGAATCGACGTACTGTTCCGTCTGTCTACCGCCTGTACTCGCTTTCCGCGATTTATGGACTCGACTTTAACACTGTACTGAGCTGGTACGGTGTCGATCTCCAAAATTTGCCTGCCGACGCCGCTAGTCCGACGATGACGCAGACGCGTCCGTTTTCGGCCCAGGTTTCTGATCATACCCTGATCCAACTGCCCAGCGAGCTAGAAACGATGCTGGACCTGACGCAAACATCTTATCTGAGCCGTCACCTGCAACCCTGGGGAAAGCTTCCTTTAGCGCTATTGAATTCTCTTGAGGTGCGGAAGCAATACTACGCGTTCATCGGAACTGAGGATTGGTCTATGGATCCGCTCATTCCTCCCGGATCATTCATCCAGATCGATGAGAGTAAGCGCCGCATAACGAACGACGGTTGGAGCGACGAACACGATCGCCCAATTTATTTTTTGGAAGATCGGGCGGGCTATCGCTGCCGTTGGTGTACTGAGCAAAGTGGTCTGCTAATTCTCCAGCCACATTCGAGATCGCACATCGCGCCGGAAGTGTTGCGTTGCCCCGGAGACGTGGAGGTCCTAGGTCAAGTTGTGGGAGTCGCTATGCGTTTGGATCTGGGGAAGCGACGCCGTACACGTTCTTAAGCAGTCCGAGGATAGCCTCGAAATCCGATATGTGCTTCTCCCGCTCGGGGCCTTGAATGGAAGCTGGTACCAGGTTCTTGTAGGGAGTCAGTCGGAGCCAGGCATCGATCAATTCAGCCTTGTCGACCTGGTCGATGCCCGTGATGTAGAGATCGACATCGGCTTTCTTGCGTTCGAGGGGATGGGTGATCCATTCCCGAAAAATTGCCTCGTGGAACCTTTTGAGTGCACGGCTCGTGATTAGGGATCCAGAGTAGCTCGAGTTTGAGGCATAATGCTCATAGCGACCGGTATCAGGGTTCCTCAATCCCGCCAAATAGACGAGCTTGCCGTACGAACTCTCAATTTGGGCCAAGTCTCTGGTCCAGAGAGTTTCTCTGACATTCTGCTCGGCAATGCTTCCCTTCTCCAGCATTTAACTGTAAATTCAATGTTACACCGATACGATTGAGGCACAAGCTTCAGAAGTACCGGAAGGACTAGGACGTTCCGATCACGGAAAACATCCTAAATTACCTTTCGTAAGCGTTTTCGCGATCGCTATCTTACGGAGAGAGTTCCCTGGACTTTGTTTTTCAGGGATATGTCGACCGTATGAAGCTCAAACAATTGTTATCGCTGATCGCTTTCACTCTGGCTAGCAGTTTAGTGGCCAGCGCTGGAGAGATGACGCTCTCTCCCTCAATGACCGCACACTCAGCCGCCGTGCTTTCGAGTGTGAAACTGTTCCCGCCGCTGCCGAATCCAAATAGCCCGTACCCGCCCGCACGCGCCGAAGGGTATCCGCCGCTGCCGAATCCGAATAGCCCGTATCCGCCCGCACGCGCCGAAGTGTATCCGCCGCTGCCGAATCCGAATAGCCCCTACCCGCCCGCGCGCGCCGAAGCGTATCCGCCGCTGCCGAATCCGAATAGCCCATACCCACCTCTCGGATAGCATCGGGAACTATTCGGCTTTTGCCGATTTCTCGTCGGTTTTCTGCAACTTAGTGTTGCTCCCAGGACATTTTTGCTCTACCATCCAAGCAAGAACCTGATGAGTAAGGGATGACCCTGGTCCGAATAGCGGAATTCCTCAGCAATACGCTCGGTATCGCGCTCATTTTCCGGCTGCTCTATCTTCGGCTACATAGAGTGTACAGGGTGTTCTGCTTGTTCCTGTTCTATGAGTTGCTAGCATCCTCGGTTTTCTTATATGAAATTCTGGCGCACGACGCACGGCTAGATTATCGTCTCACCTGGATTGCCATGCGTCTGGTCGCATGGACTTTATCACTTTGGATGGTTTATGGCCTGTTGACGGCGGTGCTCGAAAAGCTGCCTGGTATTCTTCGGTTTTCTCGGAAATTGCTGAATTGGGCTTTTCCCATTGCAATTGGGATTGCACTGCTCACAATCAGCCCGGATTACGCCGCCTCGGGTCTGTCGGACTCCGTTCAGCCGATCGTCCGAGCAGTTGGCGCCGGGTTCATTCTCGAGCGAGTGATCGCTACCGTTTGTATTTTGGTTCTGCTTGGAATTCTGGGATTTGTTTTATGGTTTCCGGTGCAAATGCCCAGAAATTTAGCTGTTTTCTGCCTTGGTTATGTTATTTACTTTGGGTCGGAAACAGCGCTACTCCTTATGCGGAGCATTTGGCCTCACGACAGCATCAATGGACTTGTTAGCGACGCCATCAATTTTGTTCAGAGCGCGTGCTTACTTGCCTGGATCCTCCTCATCACTAGGGAGGGGGAGGCTGCGCCCGTTCGACTCGGCAACCGGTGGCGGGGCGTCCAGGTCCAAGAGCGGATGATCGGCCAGTTGGAAGCTATGAACGCCATGCTGCTCCGGGCCGCTCGCCGGTGAGCGCGTCCAACCGTGGCCGAACATCCACTTGCAAAATGACTTGCGAACTTCTTGAGCCTTTTACGAAAAGTCGATTTGTTCCGGAGAAAAAAGCTCTTGAAACCTGTTCGTCATTCCTGTACCGTATAACATGACGGAGACCTCCTTGAATTCCGCGCTGGTTCTTACGCCTTTGTTGTTGTTAGGCCTGTGTTCGGCATGCATTCTCCCGGTTCTGTTTAGGCTGGGCAAGAAGTACCGAATCGAGGACATCTCACCGGAATGGTTGGAAAATTTCTCGGCATCTTCCTACTACCTGATGCAGCGGCTCCTCAGTGAAGAGGATTTTGCCTTCATCTCCCGGCAACCGGGTTTCGATTTATCCGTTTACCGGAAACTTCGTCGAGATCGCTTGCGCATCTTTCAGCAGTATTTACAGCGAATGATTATCGACTTCAATCGTCTGCATACCGTCGCACGGTTTGCGTTGGCGCAATCGAATGAGGATCAATCGGCCCTGGTCAGCAAGCTAATTTGGTTGAAGATTCGATTTTCAGCGACCGTTGTACGGGTGCAGTTTTGCTATACGTTTTGTTATCTCGGGTTCCCTTCGCTCGATGTTCGCAATTTGATTGCGCGGCTGGATGAGATGTCCGCCCGGCTTACTTCCATCTCGCTCGCTCAATTCTCGTAAACAGACGGCTCAATCGGGCGTGATCACGCCGTCTGCTCCAGGAATCGTTTTAGTTCCAAATTCGCTTTTTCGTAGCCCTCAAACGCTCTCTCGGCCTGCTTGAATTCCTTTGTGTGGACGCATCGCCGCGCCCCTTTATGTTCGGTTGGATACCGAAGGTGCAGCATCTCGTGGAACATAATGTAACTTACGAGCACCTTCGGCGCTGCCTGGCAGTCCAGTAGGCTGGTTATTACGATCACGTTGTGCGAGGGATCGTAGTGTCCCAGCGTTCTTCGAGACGGTCTTAAGCTCCAGCCGAGCTCCGGCCTCGCCATCAGACCGTGAAAATAGAGGAAGTTTAAGTCCTCGAAGATTTGCACCAGATCATAAGACTTTCCATGCGGAGGCGAATAAGCCTTCCAACCCCGCTCGCGTTTGACTAGGTGGATTGTCTTGCGAATATCGGCGCGATTCAAATAGCGCCGGTATCGCGCTACAACGGCGGGATCGGGTTCCTTGCGAAACAACTTGCAAATTAGAATGAATGCCAACGCTTCCTGTATCGGAGCCGGGGCGTTCTCGAGAAGATCGGTGACATCGACTCGCAGCCGTCCTTCCTCGAGCCGGATTCGACTATTCGCGTTCGCATATTTGCGAAAGCGAACCGCTATTTCGGGCAAAGCTGTTCGAGGTTTGATCGTGCGGAAAACACGCGTGTAAATCTGTTCGACCGACTCAAAAAAAAGAGCAGTCTCGATTTGCATTTTCACCAACTGTAACATGGTGATTCGGATTGCTTTTCTCTAACAGAGACAAACCGAGACACGAACCGCGGAGAGGATAACTCACGTTTGCCTAAAGCCAAAATCAGTGCCTTGGGTTGCTTCGTTCCCCCAGGCGTTTTGACCAACGACGATCTCTCCCGAATGGTAGAGACTAACGACCAATGGATTGTTGAACGAACTGGTATTCGGGAGCGCCATATAGCCGAGCCAAGCATTGCCACCTCCGATATGGCGACCGCGGCAGCGCGCGAAGTACTGAATCAAAGAGGAATCGGAGCAGCGGAACTAGATGCCATCATCGTATGCACTGTCACCCCTGACATGCTTTTCCCTTCGACGGCCTGCCTTGTTCAAGACCAACTCGGAGCCGTCAGCGCTTGGGGTTTCGACTTAGTAGCGGCTTGTTCGGGGTTTGTTTATGGGTTGACGGTGGGCGCACACCTGGTTGGATCTGGTACTCATCGCAAAGTGCTGGTTATCGGTGCGGACACTATGTCACGCATTTTGGATTACACCGACCGAACCACTTGCGTTCTCTTTGGAGATGCCGGTGGTGCGTTTCTCATCGAGCCTTCCGCTGACGAGTCCGGATTCATCGGACATCTGAACGAAATTGACGGTTCCGGCGGCCAGTTTTTGTGCATGCCTGCCGGCGGGAGCCGTATGCCCGCAAGTCGTGAGACTGTCGATCGGCGCCTCCATTATGTCAAGCAGGAAGGCGGTCAGGTCTTCAAATTTGCAGTGCGGAAGATGTTTGAGATCTGTGAAGCACTGCTCGAGAAACACAGCTTCAAAGCGTCGGATGTAAAGCTTCTGATCCCCCACCAGGCAAACAAGCGAATTATCACCGCAACCGCCAACCGGCTCGGGTTAAAGGAAGAGAACGTCGTTCTAAATATCGATAAGTACGGGAACACTACCGCCGCAACGATTCCCTTAGCCACACGCGATGCCGTTGCGGAGGGACGACTCAACAAAGGCGACTTGGTGCTTTTCGCTGCTGTGGGCGCAGGCTATACAGCCGGTGCGAATCTGTGGCGCTGGGCCTATTAGGGCCGTTCTGTCGGTCCGGTTTGGGTGTGGCGCTTCTGCTGCCGCTCGTATTCCCTGAGCACTTTGACGACATAGCGCCGCGTCTCCTCATACGGCGGTACTCCACCGAATTTCGAGACGGCATTCGGTCCGGCGTTATAGGCCGCCAGTGCTAATACGGAATCGCCTTGGTACTTAAGCAAAAGCGTTCGTAAATACTTAGCGCCGCCCCTCGCGTTATCGCGCTCGCCTTGAGGGTTGACGCCGAGATCGGCGCCTGTTGCCGGCATTAGCTGCATCAGGCCGACGGCGCCTCGCACGGATATCGCCTGCGGCCGCATTCCGGACTCCACCTTGGCCACGCTGGTCACGAAATCGGCTGGGAGGCCCTGCTCGATGGCGGCGCGCCGGATCACTTCTTCAATGGTCGGAGCTCCCTCTTTGAGTCGCGATTTTGCACCCGGACCGGGGTCGTCAGAAGTTCCTTCGATGGTGGAGATTTGAGCTGCCGGGATCTCCAGCGTCCCCGCGCCGATATAGCAAAGAACCGAGTCTTTTTCCTGGCTGTGCGAATCTGCTTCCAGGCAAAAACCCGTCTTTAGACACACCGTCTCTCTTGCCGAACAAAGTGCTGCTATTGAGAGGAAGACAACTGAAATCCAGCAGAGGCGGCCAGTCATCGCTCGCGGCTCAGAATCTCCTCTCGATACTCTTCCATCTCTCGTTCCATCGATAGCGCTGTATCGGCATCCAACAAGCTGAGTTCGTGCTCGAGCAACGTCGAGGATACTAACGTCTTCACCGCAATTTCGGCGATACTGCTGTTCTTGCCGTATCGGGTGGTGAACAGATCTGAGACGTCCTGCAACTGCTTCCTGATACTTGACAGGTATCGGGCCATGGCAGCGTGTTCGTCCCGGCTCAAGGGATACTCCACGTGCGCTCCTTTTTTGATGGCTTTAGGCTTAGGGCCATTTTGGCACAATGCGCAAGCATTTACTACGGCAAAAACAGGCCTAATCTATGGAATTTACCTAGTCCCGCGCAAAATTCTTGTTCGACGGTACGATTGGCAGTGTAATGGGGCGATCCTCCGCGATTGAATGTGGCCGATGTTTCAAAAGCCTGCCCGCGAATCAGGTTCTAAACGCGTGTCAATGCGGCGGTCTCCTCCTGGTTCGTTACGATCTCGTTTCAATCGCACGCGGCTGGCCGCGCGACGAACTGAAAACCGCTCCTGCTAGCATGTGGCGCTATGCGCCGGTCCTGCCTGCCGAGGCCGATGAAGCCATTACTTTGCAGGAGGGTTGGACACCACTGATCCGGACGGCAGGCCTCGGAAGGGCTCTCGGTGCGGAGAATCTGTTCGTGAAGGACGAGAGCCGGAATCCGACGGGTTCATTGAAGGCGCGCGGTGCTTGTTGCGCAGTGACCATGGCGCATAAGCAGGGCATTCGCAAACTGACCATAAGGTCGGTAGGAAACGCTCCGGGAGCGCTTGCTGCCTACGCCGCGGCGGCCGGCTTCGAAACGCGTATTTTCATGCCCGGCGATGTGCCGCAATCAAATTTCATTGAGTGCAAGGCATTCGGCGCGACTGTAACTCTTGTTGATCGATTGCAAGCCCCATGAGAGCTGGCTTGACGGCAGCAGTCTACAGAAACCGTACTGGCTCGAAGGCCAGAAAACGATGGGCTATGAGCTGGCCGAGCAGTGCGATTGGAAGCTCCCCGATGCCGTTGTTTACCCCTGCGGCACGGGGATAGGTCTGATCGGGATATGGAAAGCATTCGAGGAGATGCAGGAACTCGGCTGGATCGGGAGCGCGCGGCCTCAAATGGTTGCGGTGCAAGCCACCGGATGCCAGCCCATTGTTCGGGCCTTCGAGCAAAATGCCGCGGAAACGGAGCGCTGGAACAATGCTCACACGGTAGCTGACGGCCTCCGCGTCCCGAAACCAATCAGCGACTTTCTTGTACTCCGTGCCATTCGCGAGAGTCACGGTACGGCGATCGCTATTTCAGAGGAAGAAATGTTGGATGCCGCCCTGCTGATGTCTACCTCTGCAGGCATCTTTGCCGGCCCTGAAGGCGGGGCTTGTGTAGCTGCCGCGAAGCGGCTGCTCAAGACAGGTTTTCTTAAGTCCACTCATTGCATCGTGCTCTTCAACACGGGGTCTGGCCGTAAGTATCTAGAGGCATTCTCTACGCGCTTTCCACGGCACGCGATCAGTGAGCAAGACAAGCTCGGCGGGTTGATTACGCCTCGCTAGCGCGTTGGAGCCCGGTAAAACTGCGGATAGAGCATGCTCCCACTCTTTCTGTAAGTTATGGGACGATAGAAGGAAGTTTTGGAGTTCGCGGCTTCCCACCTTTGGAGTGACCCCGTCTAGATCGCCCAATCCAGGTATTTGGTTCCCGAACAACAGTTAAGGAGATGTGAGTGACAAAGCTGTTCGTAGGCAATCTGCCCTACAAAGCTACTGATAGCGATCTGCAAGCCTTCTTCGCGGAAGCGGGTATTCAGGTCGATAGTGTGAATATTCTTCGTGATCGCTTCAGCGGAGAGGCGCGCGGATTCGGATTTGTGGAAATTAACGACGATGCCGTGGCGACCCAGGCCATTCAGACCTGCAACGGTCGCGCCCTGATGGGCCGTGCGCTCGTCGTAAACGAAGCTCGCCCACCTGAGCGGCGCGAGCAACAGTCGGCCGGCGGTGGACGCCAACGCGACTTCGGAGGCAGTAGGAACCGCTGGTAAGGTTGTCTAAATCATCGATTCGCATCCTGAATTCTTCCTTTCCATTGGCCCCCTTTGCCTTTCCAATAGCTGATGGCGGAATGGATGGTAGCGCCTGCGTAAAATACGGCGATTGCCGGCAGCGCTAGGCTCCACCACACAGGCAGTTCGTAGAATCGGACCATCGGGATGTAAGCAACGCTCATCAGCAGCCACGCGGCGGCCGCGAGCACCAGCGGTACGATGCGCCCACAAAACAGCAGGGTGATCGGTGCGATGTACGTAATGAACAGTCCTGCAATTGTCCCGACGAGCAAGCCTGTTGAATGCCGTAGTTGACTGAACGCCGTTCGTGAGATCAGATGTTCGATTTCCCGGAAGCTGCTGTAGTTTCGAATACTGCGCGTCTCTTCCGTCAGACCCATCCAGAGTCGACCGCCGCTGGTTTTAACGGCATTGGCTAGTGAGCAGTCATCGATAACCTCGTTGCGAATCGCTCTGATTCCCCCGATTCGTCTCAGCGCCTCTGGACGAATCAGAATACAACCACCTGCCGCCCCTGCTGTCCGCGCCTTTGGATTGGCAATCCATAGTGGCGGATAGAGCATGAGAAAGAAGAACACGAATGCCGGAATCAGCGCGTTTTCCGCGAAACTCCGGTTAGCCAGCTTGACCATATACGAAGCCAGATCGCAATCATAAGCTTCCGCCACTGCAATCAGTCCGGCAACACTTTTGGGCGCATGAACGATATCGGCATCTGTGAATAAAAGGTAATCCGGCGCGGATTCGAGTGCGCGATCCACTCCTTGCGCGAGAGCCCACAGCTTCCCCGTCCAGCCGGGCTCGAGCGGCTGACCCTTCAGAACGACCAGTTGCTCCGTCGCGTGCAGTTCCTCCGCGGCTGCCCTGGCTGCGTCCGCAGTACCATCTGTGCTCGCGTCATCGACCATCACTACGCGCAGCGGGGGCTCAATCTGCTGCTGCAGCAAAGATGAAATCGCTTTTCCGATTGAGTCCCCTTCGTTGCGCGCCGGAACGGCTGCAACTACCTCCCTGCCTTCAACGAATGGCAGTCCCATAGGCCGCATCTGTTTGGACACGCGCCAGAACCAGCCGCGCCCGAACAGCAGGTAGATCCAGATGACAAGCGGTACTGCGGCGAAAGCAATCAGCACGGCTACTTTCAAGCGGGCTGCTGCTGCGTCATGCAGTGTAGAGTTCCCAGGCCCAATACCAAGTCCGTTGCGGCGATTCCGATTACCTTGCGGGAAGGGAATAGTTCGGCCAGTTTGTTCAGAGCCACGCGATCGTTGGCATCATTAAATGTCGGGACCAATACCAGGCCGTTTGCGATATAGAAATTCGCATAACTTGCAGGCAGACGTTGATTGTCAAAATATACCGGCTCCGGCGTTGGCAGCGTCTCCACTCTGAGGGGCCTTCCGTCCTGATCGCGCATTTCACTCAGCAGCGCCCGGTTTTCTTTGAGTGGTTCGTAGTTTGGGTCCGCGGGATTGTCTTCGCTTACGATCACCACCGTTCGCTCATCCGTGAATCGAGCCAAATCGTCGACATGTCCGTGAGTATCGTCCCCAGCAATTCCGTTCCGCAGCCAAAGCGTGTTTCGAATGCCGAGGTAGTCGCGAAAGATTCGCTCCATGTCCGTGCGATCCAATCCCGGATTTCGGGCTTGCACCTCGCTGAGTAAACACTCTTCCGTAGTCAGCAGCGAGCCTGCGCCATTCACATCGATGCTCCCTCCCTCGAGCACAACGTGTGTTCCCCGCCGTTCCGGTATCCACATTCTCAACGCGAGCTTCTGCGC
Source organism: Acidobacteriaceae bacterium (assembly GCA_019244055.1). GTDB lineage: Bacteria > Acidobacteriota > Terriglobia > Bryobacterales > Bryobacteraceae > Bog-105. Next base: position 23,119 of record JAFATG010000020.1, read on the forward strand.
GAGCAACTCTGGCACAAGGTCATCGTTCTTCGCATTCGGATATTTCGCCCATCCATTGAATCGCCAGTTCAAGATGGCGTGTTCTCGATTCTCCCCACGCACGAAAATAGGGCAGAAGTCGCGAGTCCAGCTTCGGTCAGTCCTGATCGTGAAAAACTCGACAGCCGCAAGCTCGGCCCCTGATTTTTTCAGAACCTGCCGAGCCTTCTGTTCGGCCTCTGAGCCCTCGACTAGAATGCGTACTCGCTCGACGCGCGAGAGATGACGAACAATCTCGCCGTAAACCCATTGGATGGGAGCGAACTTCCCCGGCCAATCCCTAATTTCATGTGGCCAGGCGAGCCACGTTGCCTCGTGCGGTTCCCATTCCGCCGGCATGCGGAAACCAAGCGAAGTCGGTGTTTCCTGCTCTTGCATCGGCTAGCCGAGCCAGCGGTTCGTGATGGGCGAATAGGCATCAATGCGGCGGTCGCGCAAAAAGGGCCAGTTTCGCCGCACTTCATCCATCTGTTTCGGATCGCATTCCGCCACCAGCACCTTTTCTTCATTTGCCGGAGCTTGGACCATCACGCGCCCAAACGGGTCCGCAAGAAATGAGTTTCCCCAAAATTCTAGGCCGTTCCCGGGCGGTCCTTCGAATCCGGTCCGGTTAACTGCAGCCACAAAGACGCCGTTAGCAATAGCGTGGGCACGTTGGATAGTCCGCCAGGCGTCAAGCTGCGCTTCGCCGTACAGTTGCTTCTCCGAAGGATGCCATCCGATCGCGGTCGGATAAAACAATACGTTCGCACCCTGCAAGCTCGTGATACGAGCACCTTCCGGATACCACTGGTCCCAGCAAACCAGCACGCCGATCCTCGAATACCGCGTCTCGAAATTCTGGAATCCAAGATCGCCGGGCGTGAAGTAGAACTTCTCGTAATACAGTGGATCATCCGGTATGTGCATTTTGCGATATATACCGACCAGGGATCCGTCCGCATCCAGGATCGCCGCTGTGTTGTGATAGAGCCCCTGCGCCCGTTTCTCAAACAGGGATGCCACGATCGAAACCTTCAGCTCTTTCGCAACTGCCGCGAGCGCTTCCGTAGATGGACCAGGTATGGTTTCCGCCAAATCAAAGAGTGCGGCATTCTCCTCGCGGCAGAAATATTGGCTGCGAAACAGCTCCTGCAAACAAACGACCTCGGCTCCGTTTGCTGCCGCTTCACGAATCCCGGCAATCGCCTTGTTCAAGTTCGCGTCCGGATCCGTCGAGCAGCTCATCTGCACAAGTCCGACGTTGAATTTTGAATCGCGGCGCGCTCCTGGCGCCACTGTAGCTGTAGGCATCATTTATTCAGCCCGTTCTATGATCGGTAGCCTCTTCGCGCTACATGTAAATGCCACCGTTGACGTCGAGAACGTGCCCGGTGATGAAACCTGCCTCTTCGCTAACCAGAAATTTCACAGCGCTCGCCACATCTTCCGGTGTACCCATCCGTCTCAAGGGCGTGTTGCTGATCATCTTCTGCATTAATTCATTGCTCAGGCCAACCGTCATATCTGTCCCGATAAACCCCGGTGCGACCGCATTGACAGTTATGTTGCGGCTTCCCACTTCTTGCGCTAAGGATTTCGTTAATCCAATCAATCCCGCCTTTGAAGCCACATAATTCGCTTGTCCGGGATTGCCCATTTCGCCGACCACCGACGTGATGTTCACCACACGTCCCCATCGCTCCCGCATCATGCCTGGCAGTACCTGTTGTGTCGCGTAAAACGAGCCGCTCAGATTCGTCTGTAGGACCACCTCCCAATCGGCCTGCTTCATGCGCACTGCGAGGCCGTCTTTCGCAATTCCGGCATTATTCACCAGGATGTCAATGCGTCCGAATTCCTTCGATGCTTTAGAAAATCCCGCCCCGATGGATTGATGGCTTGACAGATCGACTTCGATCACAAATGTTTCCGCGCCGTTTTGCCGCATATCTGCGGAAATCTCCTCCAGTTTTTGCGCGGATCGCGCTGCCAGGATCACCCGATAGCCCGCACTGGCCAGAACTTGCGCGCAGACCTTCCCGATTCCGCGCGTCGCGCCTGTGACCAACGCCGTTCGTTTGCCCATGATTCCCTCTCATGATAATTGGTGTAATCAACTCCAGATGGCACTAAACGATCTGCGCGATTTCATCCGTGTTCTGGAAAAGAACGGCGAGCTGAAACGGATCGGCTTTGAAGTAGATCCGCACCTCGAGATCACTCAGTTCGCCGATCGTTCGGTGAAGCACGGCGGCCCCGCTCTGCTTTTCGAAAAGCCTAGAGATTCGCGCGTTCCCCTGCTCATAAACGCATTCGCGAGCATGCGGCGCATGCAGCTCGCTCTCGAGGTCAGCGATATCGAAGAGATTCCGACCCGGATTTCGAGTTTTCTCGAGCTTCAGAAGCCGGAAAGCCTGATCGATAAGTTGAAACTTCTTCCCAAGCTGAACGAACTCGGATCCGCATTCCCGAAAACCGTTTCGGACGGTCCGTGCAAGGAAGTGATTCGGCGCAAGGACTTGTCCCTGGATTACTTTCCGATCCTGCATTGCTGGCCAGGCGATGCCGGACGGTTCATTACACTCCCTCTGGTTTTTTCCAGCGATCCCAAGACAGGTAAACGCAACTGCGGCGTGTATCGCATGCAGGTATTCGATGGCCAGACTACAGGCATGCACTGGCAGAAACACAAGCAAGGTGCAGACCATTACCGGCGCTTAGTTGCCGAGAGTAAGGAAGCCAGGATGCCCGTCGCTGTGGCGATCGGCGCCGATCCTGTCACAATCTTCTCGGCCGTTCTTCCGCTTCCGCCGAGTATCGACGAGATGCTGTTCGCCGGCTTTCTTCGCGGTCAACCGGTCGAAATGGTGCGATGTGAAACTAACGATCTGCAGGTTCCCGCGCAAGCCGAAATCGTCCTGGAAGGTTATCTCAACCTTGGAGAGCTCCGGCGGGAAGGCCCTTTTGGGGACCACACAGGCTTTTACTCGCTCGACGACGACTATCCCGTCTTTCACATAGAATGCATTACGCACCGTAAGCGTCCGATCTACGCCACTACTATCGTTGGTCCTCCGCCCATGGAAGACTTCTACATGGGAAAGGCTATCGAGCGCATATTTCTTCCGCTCATGCGTCTGCAGCTTCCCGAGGTGCGCGATATCTGCATGCCGGCCGAAGGTATATTTCACAACCTGTTGCTCGTTTCGATTCGAAAGTCGTATCCCGGGCAGGCGCGGAAAGTCATGCATGCGATCTGGGGGCTTGGCCAGGCAATGTTCAGCAAATGCATTGTCGTAGTGGACGAAGACGTGGACGTGCAAAATGTTGCGGAAGTAACCTGGAAGGCTCTCAACCATATCGATCCACAACGTGACATCGAGTTCTGTCTTGGCCCGATCGATTCACTCGATCATTCGAGCCGCGCTCCGAACTACGGTTCCAAGATGGGCGTGGACGCTACCACAAAGTGGCCCGCCGAAGGCTTCACGCGGCGCTGGCCCAACGTTATCTCTATGTCACCCGAGGTAGTTCGGCGGGTGGACGAGCTTTGGAAACGCGCCGGCCTGAAGTAACAAATGGAACGCCTTCCTTACCGCGCCACGGTTGCAGCGCTGCCCTATTCGGAACTGCGTCTTCCGGTAAGTATCCTGCTCGATAACGTTCGCAGCATGTACAACGTCGGCGCGTTCTTCCGAACCGCCGACGGCGCAGGCATTGAACGTCTCTTGCTGAGTGGCATCACCGCCCGGCCTCCTGAAAATGCGATTACAAAAACGGCGCTCGGAGCCGAAAACCGGGTACCCTGGTCGCCTGTTTCTGATCCCATGCAGACGATCCATTCCCTTCGAGAAACCGGCTACGAAATCGCCGCGATTGAGACCAGCATTAGAGCTGTCGATATTTTCGACTGGCAACCTCGATTTCCTGTTTGCATTCTCTTTGGCCACGAGATCGAAGGGCTCGCACCTGCCCTGCTCGCCGCCTGCGATTCGCATGTGCGCTTGCCTATGCTCGGCCTGAAGCATTCGCTCAATGTAGCGAGCACCGGTGCCATTGTGATGTATGAGCTCTTACGAAAATTCCGCTATTTGCATCCCGCCGCGCTCCGGGCTTAGTTGATTTTCCGCCACTCGCGCCCGTCTCGTTTCAGCAGTTCATCAGCTTCTGCTGGGCCTTGGCTGCCGGCTGCGTAATTCGGAAAGTTCTTTGGACTGTGGGATGCCCAGTAGTCCAAAACCGGCTGCACAACCCGCCACCCCGACTCAATGTTGTCGGCGCGCTGAAATAGCGTGGCATCGCCGATCATCACATCGTAAATCAGGGTTTCGTACCCCGTCGACGGGGCGGTTCCAAAGTAATCCGCATATTTAAAATCCATTCGCACATCGCCGAGTTTCATAGTCGGGCCCGGAACCTTTGCGCCGAATTCAAATGCGATGCCCTCTTCCGGTTGGATGCGCAGCAGTAACCAGTTCGGGGCCGGATTGTCGATGCGCGCCTCTCGCAACAAGACAGCCGGAATCTCTTTGAACCGGATGGAGATCTGAGTCTTTCGACTGGCCATTCGTTTGCCGGTTCGAATGTAGAACGGCACGCCCGCCCAGCGCCAGTTCTCGATTTGCAGCTTCATCGCCACATATGTCTCGATTTGCGATGTGGAAGAGACATCCGCTTCAGTACGGTAAGCAGGGACGGGTTTGCCGCCGATCTCCCCAGGCCCGTACTGGCCGCGTACTGCGGTGCATGAAACCTCGCTGGATTCGCAGACTTTAATCGCCTGTATCACCTTCGCCTTTTCGGAACGTACAGCATCCGCGTCGAATGAGTTCGGCGCTTCCATAGCTGTCATCGCGACCAATTGAAAAACGTGGTTCGGCACCATGTCTCGTAATGCCCCCGTCTTTTCGTAAAACCGCCCGCGTCTTTCAACACCGACTGTTTCGGAAACTGTTATCTGCACATGATCGATTCGATCGCGGTTCCAGACCGGTTCGAACAGTCCATTGGCAAACCGGAACATCACGATGTTCTGCACCGTTTCTTTGCCGAGAAAGTGGTCAATGCGATAAATCTGGCTCTCGTCAAGGATTGCAAGGATCTTCTTGTCCAGTGCTTTCGCCGATTCCAGATCGTGTCCGAACGGTTTTTCGATCACTACGCGGCGCCACGAGCCGTTCGCTTCCTGAGCCAATCCGCTCTGGCCAAGATGTTGAACGGCGCTCCCGAAAAACCGGTCGTCAATGGCCAGGTAGAAGAAATAATTTCCTCGCGTGCCGTTTTTCGCGTCGGGTTCACAAAGCTTGGCTTTCAGGGCTTCATAGCTCTGCGGGTTATTCAAATCCCCCTGGAAATACGTCATCCGTTCAGTCAGCCAATGCCAAACCGTTTGGTTCACCATTGACTCACGCCCGCTGCTTTTGACAAAGGCCTCGAGCATTTCAAATAGCGAGCCCTGCCATGATTCATCGTTGTTTTCAGCCAAGTCGAAACCGATAATCGCGAATTCTTCGGGCAACAGCTTCGCACACGCCAAGTTGTATAAGGCGGGCACCACCAGCCGCTTTGTCAGGTCTCCTCCAGCACCGAAAATAACCATGGCGCAGGCTCCCGCGGGTGTTGCACCGCTCGCTATATCGTGAGGCATTGGTCTATTGTCCCCTTTCCGCCGTTCAGATCGAAAGATTCGCCTGTTCCTGTTCGTCTTTTAGCGCCAGCGGGTTTCTCAGGTCCATCCCGATGACTCCGAGCAGTGCAAGTATGGGTATGATCAGCGACCTGAATCTGAAACTGTAATCTCCCAAAGCTCCGCAAACTGCGCCGGCGACATAAGCCAGCCAGACCAGAGCCAGCCAGGCACTCAGTTGGAACTGCTTCTCTTTGCCAGATCGGCGGATCGCGCGGGCCAGCGGCTGATGGCGCTCGGCAACTTCATCGAACACCCAGGTCAAATATTTGGCTGTTCTCTCGGCGCACTTGACTAAAGTCCCAGTCACAAAACCCGTGTGAAGAGTCAGCGTGCTGAAATGCGTTAGCGCAGCGTTCTGAATCCCCATCGCGAGGGCAAGCATCCCGATGTACGCCAGCGATAACTCAATGGCGGTATCGGGGCGAAGCCCGGACACCGCGCACACCGGTATCAGCAATGCGATCTCGAAACAAATGGCAACCGTCGCAATCGATCGAACCCCCTTTCGTGCCCCGAACTCTATCAGTAACCTGCAAAACAAAAGCCCGAGAAAATAGGCCAGCACGGGCGTGATTCTCCGCAACATCTCGATCCAATTTTGGGAAACGGCGTGGATTCCTATTGCTATCGAGTTTCCACTCATGTTGGCGGTGTAGATATGCCCTAGCGAGAGGAAACCGACAGCATCCACGTAACCCGCGATCCACGTCAGCGACGCTGCCAGAAGAAGTCGCTGTCTTCGTTGCATCCACAGTAATGACGCTCGTTAAGTAGAAAAATCAACCATTGGCGCGTCAACAGGATACATGAGCCTCGGAGAACAGATCGTCTTTCTGCTGATTTTGGCGGTGCCTGTGGCGTGTGTCGCCTGGACCGTCACCCAAGAAGAGGTTTTTCGCGAACCACGCGAATGGTGCAAGAAAAATAGCGAGGCATGTTCACGCCTCTTCGAGCGAAAATTCTTTTACCTGTTCACTTGCGAGTACTGCTTCAGCCACTACGTATCAGCCGTTTTTCTGATCATCACCCGGTTCAAGCTTCTGTACTCCGATTGGCGGGGATACTTGCTGGCCTTTTTCGCGCTCGTCTGGGTTGCGAACGTCTATATGAATCTATACGCGCATATTCGCCTGGATGTTAAGCGCGAGCGCGTGGAAATCAAAGAGAAAGAGCAGGTTGTAAATGGCGGGAAGGATCAGGCTACTGCTGGGCGGATCCGGGCTCGGCCATGAGCTTCTTCTGATCTTCGGGCGTGAGCTGATCGTACAGTTCAGTGAAGACGGCATTGGTCCACCCGAATCCGGCCTGGTTGGCGCTGTACCCGAAATGGATGTTGGCCGCCACGTTCGATCCGCCGTTCACGACGTCATACTTTTCGACGATGTAGCCCTGGCGCAGAAATTCGCGCCGGACTAGCGAGAGGAACTTCATCGAGATCCGTTCAGCGTCCTCCTTATAGCCGTAACGGCGGAGGCCGTCCACCGCGATCATCTGCAGAGGTGCCCAGCCGAACGGAGCATCCCACTGGTTTCCCGATACGGTAGTGCTGGTCTGCAACCCGCCGACTTTTTCAAATAGGGGTAGATTCTTCTCCACTCGGGCGGCCTGTTTCTTGCTGGCAAACCCGGCCCAGAGTGGAAAGAATGTCGTCAGAAATGGATAGTGTCGGACGCGTTGGATCTGAAAATCGTAGTCGTAATACAGGCCGTCCTTGTCGTCCCACATCAAACGGTTGATCCGCTCCGCCCGCTCTTGCGCGTATTTCCGGTACACGGTCTCTTCGACATTGTTACCCAGCATCTTCAAAATGTCCGCGGTCTGCATTTCCATCACATACAGCAGAGAATTCAGGCACACCGGATTGTAGTGAATGATGTCGATATTGAAAGCGCCAAACCTGTTTGAGGGGTCGAAACCGGATTCACGCATGGAGCGATCGCCCTTGTAAAAGAGCGGCGTGAGCTGATCGGTTTTCCGGTCGTAATATTGATCGACTTCGTAATCAGTGATCTTATGCGTGCGGAAATACTGTTTCACCAGCTCATAATGCGTCAGTCCTTGCGCGTTCTTTTCGGAAGCCAGCACCTCCGGCGCTGGTCCCTCGCCGAAGTCCCAATAGCGCGAAAGGCCGGTATCCTCCGTTAAGTGTGGTGGAGCGGTCCAGAATTTGTAGTAGCTCTCGATGAGCGGCAACGCGCTTTCCAAACTTTCGCGGTTCTGTGTCTTTTTATAAACTCCAAGAACCATCTCCGTAAGAAACGGAGGTTGCGAGCGGCCGAGGTAATACGTGCGGTTGGCGTTCAAGATTTTGCCGTAATTCTTGATCTCGTAGAGGAAGTTATCGACCATATCCTTCGACAGCTCGAGCTCGTTATCCCGTAACAGCCCCAACTGAATGAAATAGCTGTCCCAGCCATACATTTCGTTGAACCGGCCGCCCGGAACCACATATGGTTTGGGCAAGTACAGCAAGCCCTGTTCTTGCATGTTCGACGTATCTTCCGGCAATACCTTGATGACGATGGCCTTGAAGGCGTCGGGAGGGATCTCCTTCTGCAGCGCTGATTCGATTTCGGAGGCGTTCTCGGTATGGGGAACAAACACCGGCCAGCGCCCGTCCGCGTCGGGATGAAACTTGGGATCGACGGCCGCTTTGGGTAGATCTTTATTAGAGCGCGTCAAAACTGCCCAGGTCTGCTTGACGTACGCCAGGATGTCCGTCGTGTTCGTCTGGGGAGACGGATTCTGCGCTAGCAGACCCGCGGCAGCGAGTAGAGAAGCGAATACCAGAGAGGCTGCAGAAAATCGGCGAATCGGTGTCATTTTTCTCCCGAACTTTACCAAACGAACGCTACTGTCTGCTCGCGATAGCCTTCGCCGGGTGGGAACTGGACATGCAAGGCCTTCCCGCGCAGCTCAGCGCCCGTGACTTTCGGCTGAACGCGATTCAGCCGGACAGGCAAATCGTAAACTGAGCCGGCCCATCCCGCGAAGACAAATGTGGCATCGCGACCTGTGGCGTGCTCATCGAGGATTTTCAACTGTTGCGTTTCGCTGCCTTGCGGCGGTAAAGCGGCGGGAACCTCGATTTCCACCGGCGGTACGGGAACAGTAATCACCTGCTCACAACCCGCAGATCCGGTCGAAAGGCAGAGTCCCGGGCTGCTAGTGACTGTCCAGCCTTTTTCCGCGCGCCGGTATTCCAAATTGACGCTTGCTGTTCCCATGTGTACGTGGCGTAGAGTCGCCCGATCCCAATCGGCCGGAAGATGCGGTGTGATGCGCAAGGTCTTTGCGGGCGCATTCCAATCGAGTCCGAAGAGGCCGCGCAAGAGTGGGCTGATGATCATTGCTGAAGACCACATCTGGTGCGAGCTGCTACGGCCCAGCGGCTGATAAAATTCGCCGGACAGCAGCTCCGTGACTGAGCCTAAATCCTGCGCCCAAGTCAAATTCAGGTTCTGCATCATCAGCTCATAGCCTGCAAGAGGCCGTCCGGCACGATATTCAGCCAGAGAAACCCAACCCGTAAAGAGCGGCCAAACAGAGCCCTGGTGATAGCTGATCGGGTCGTAAAAGGAAGTCTTGTCGCTAATGTCACGCGTGCCCCAGTCCGTGGAAAATTCGGCAGAGGCCCAACGGCTCAGCATCGGACCGGCATTCTTCAATGCGAATGAGGCGTCCCACCACGCGACAGAAGGATAAATCGCGGCGGTGTGATCCAGCGAGCCGTCCGAGTTTCGGCTGAACGCATAGAACTTTTCCGAAGGCTCGTAGTACTCGGATTCGATCTTGCTCGCGATATCCGCGGCTTTCTGCTTCGCATCGCTCGCCAGGCTTGAATCGCCAATTATCCCCCCGAGGTGCGACATCGCGTCCGCGGATTGCTGATCGAGCGCCGCGAGGTAAATCTCCTCTTCCGGCATCGTCGGAGGCCAGGATTCCACCCAACCGGTCCCTTCTTTGTTGTTGTAAATCCCGTCGTTTCCTTCGTGAGCGCGCGTGAATGCGTACGCTTTGCGGATTGCTTCCCAATTTGATTTGAGATATGTCGTATCGCCACTCGTTTTGACGTAGTCCCACATCGCCATGACCAGCAAGGGTGTGGAGTCGGCAGAAGCGTAAAAGTACGGCGTTGCCTTCCAGTCAATAGCATCAGCAGATTGCGAAAACTCGTGCATGATCTTGCCGTCGGCCCGCTGGCGGTGAATTAAGAAATCGAGCGCGCGCCGGGTGAGCGCTTGATCGCCGTAACTGTTGATGGCGTACGTTGTCCAAAGCGTATCGCGGCCGAAGAACCAGGCGTAACCGGGGCGAGCCGAATCAGCCGATTCGTAGTAGCCTGCCACCATTCCGATCTCGCCGTGATACTGCACTTGTGTCTGGTCAATGGCAATTTCGGCCCATTTGAGGGCGTCATTGATCCGAGGATCGGGCGTTTCGGCCACCACGCGGGTGTCGAAGAAATGAGCGTAATAAGCCTGCGTGGCCGAGTACAGTTGCGGCAGAGCATCTTCTATTTCGGCCGCTTGATCCTGAGGGTGTCCGCCCGTGGCCGCCATCGCGAGTATCAGCGGATATATCGTGCCGTGATCTCGCTTGGGGTCGTACGAAAGTTTTAGTTCTAGCGGAAAAGTCTGCGGATGCTCCTGATACGGCACTATGATGCCGGAACGTGTACGAGGCATAGCGACAATAGCCGAGAACTGAGGATTATCGGTGTGCAACAGATACGCGCCGTCTCCATCTTTGCCGACCCATTCGCCGTTGGGACGCCCAAAATTCGGGGCGGGCCACATACGCAGCATCTCGGGTGTGAACGAAAACGTGATCTCGATCGGCCGCGCGCTTTCGATCTCGAAATACGCAGCGACTCCCGTAGCCGGGGAGTCCGTTCCACGTGGCGCGAACATGTGCTGCCGAATGGTGAAGGCCGCGTGCGAGTAAGTGATGGTCGTCTCGGCGGGAGTGACTTTGATCTCCGCAGCTAGCGCATTTACATCAATTGGAACAGCGTAATCCCCCAGTTCGGCTCGTATTCGGAAGTTACTAAGTATCTTGACCGGCCAGAGCCAGGCTTCAAATCGGCCATCTTGCCGGCCGAATAGCGCTCCGTGTTCGCCGGCTACAGTCCAGGGATCACGCGGCACACAAGGCGACACAATTTCGAGTGAGCTTGTGCTGAGCGGGAATTTCGAGAGGGGCTTGAACTCTGCAGCCGGCGCTGATACTGCAAGCAGCAGCAGCAACATTTTCCCATGATGCATACCCTCTAGTTGATATCACTATTCGCGCATACGTACGGCGTGTTCAAACGTCCTATATATGGAGGTGAAATGGATATGACATCGGATGAACGAACTGGCGATAGCACGCCGGCGGTGAACGCAAGAATGCCAGACGTGAATGGAAGGCTGGGCGGCATTCGCGCTGCAAGCACGATCTGCCTCCTTGCAGGAATCTGGCTATTCGTCTCGCCGTGGGTGTATGGCGCGTACACACACGGGAACGCGTGGAATTCGTGGATTCTTGGCGCGGCTATTTTTCTCTTGGCATGCGTGCGGGTTTCGCGCCCGGCGTACTCAACTGGAATTAGCTGGGTAAACCTGGTACTGGGCATTTGGGTATTCTTCTCGCCGTGGATTTACGGCTACCTCGGAAATACCGGACGGTTTATCAACAGCCTTTGCGTTGGCGTAGTCGTGTTTGCGTTTTCACTCGCTAGTGGAGTCGTAGCAACAAAGCTGACCCGCATGCCTGCGCGGCACGCTTAAAAACTGATCTCCGAGTTGGACGGTGGTAATTCTGAAGGTCAGGGCCTTGGATGCAAACCACCGTTCAACTCTCTCTTGATCTAATTACCCTTCCTGAAGCACTCGAAACCGCTGAAGTTGCGATCCGCGCGGGTGTGGATTGGCTCGAAGCGGGAACCCCTCTGATACTGGCCGAAGGCACGCGCGGTGTGCGTGAGCTTCGATCGCGTTATCCAAACATCCCAATTGTTGCCGATTTGAAAGTGATGGACGGCGGATACCTGGAAGCCGAACTAATGATCAAGGCCGGAGCGACATTGGTAGTGGTGATGGGTCAGGCTCACGAGGAGACGATTGAGTCAGTGGTAAACGCAGGCCGCGACCTCGGAGCGAAAGTGATGGGCGACAATATGGCCATGCCCGATCCGATCGCCGGGGCGAAGCGTCTGGAAGAGCTTGGCTGCGATTACATCATTCATCACATCGGATACGACATGCGCACCTTGCGACGCGCTCGCGGCCAGCACGCGCCGACACCGTTGGACCGGTTGCGCGAAGTGGTCGATGCAGTATCGGTTCCTGTGCAGGCGGTCGGCGGTTTGACTTTGGAGCAGGCGACTGATACGCCGAAATACGGCGCGCCGCTGGTGGTTATTGGGGCGCCACTTACCATTGACGCGTATGCGTTCCGGACAGCCGGGGGCGATCTCCAAGGTACCTTGAAGCTGATTTGTGAAAAGGTGCACGCGTATGGAGACGTTACGGTGAAACAGGAGGCGCGCGCGTGAGTTCCATGCCGGCTCTCGTCAACTACAGCCGGGAGCCTTTTTCTGTCGAGCTGCGAGAGGTGCCGGTTCCGGAAATCGGCGAGCGAGATGTCTTGCTCAGAGTCGGGGCGGTGAGTGTTTGCGGTAGCGATCTGCATCAATGGACGGGGAAACACGGATGGGCCGTAAATTACCCGTGCATTTTGGGACACGAGTTCGGCGGAACGGTGGCGAAGACCGGAAGTGAGGTTCAGTGCTTCAAAGAAGGTGACCGCGTTGTGAGCGAGACGGCTGCGGTGATTGACGAAGCCTCACCATTAAGCCGCTGCGGGCTCTACAACCTGGACCCAAGCCGCCGCGGATTCGGCTATGGCGTAGACGGCGCAATGACCGAATACGTGCGCGTTCCGGAGCGCTGCCTCCATCGCATTCCGGGCGAACTGCCGTTTGAAAAAGCCGCGATCACGGAACCGTGCTGCGTGGCCTATAACGCCGTGTGTGTGAACGGCCGAGTGCGGCCGGGCGATAACGTTCTGGTGCTGGGCCCGGGGCCGATCGGGCTTCTGTGCGCGAAAATGGCGAAGCTGAGCGGGGCAGGGAAACTAATTGTGGCTGGCTTGCCGGTCGACAAGCACCGGCTCACCGTGGCTCGTGACATGGGAGCAGATGTGACGCTCGAAGGCGGAGTGCAGGAGTACATCGCGTCGCTTGGGGATGGTTTGGGAGTTGATGTTGCGATTGATGCTTCGGGCGCGTCCGCCACTCTGCAGGTCGCGATGCAAGCAGTGCGGCCGGCCGGACAAATTGTCAAGGTTGGTTGGGGACCGCAGCCGCTGCAATTCAGTCTCGATCCGATGGTGCAGAAGAATCTAACTATCTCCGGCAGCTTCTCGCATAACTGGCCGGTTTGGGAGCGGGTGATCTCGATGATCGTGTCCGGGCAGATTAATCTCGATTCGGTGATCAGCCGCGTGGCGCCTCTAAAGGACTGGCAAGAGTGCTTCGAGAAAATGCACGCCGGCCATTACGTGAAGGCGGTCCTCACGCCCGAATGCCCCTGAAGATCTCCGCATTTCCGAAGTGCTATCTCGAACAGATCTCGAAGGGAGAGATGAGCGTCTTCGAGTGGATCGAGATGGCAAAGCAGCTCGATGCCGACGGGCTCGAGATGTATGAGCACTTCCTGACGAGCCTGGATACGAGTTATCTGGACCGGGTTGGTGAGGCGATTCAAACAGCCGGGTTTGCGATGCGGATGCTGTGCTGTTCACCGGATTTCACGGCGCCGGATGCGGACAAGCGCAACCGAGAGATCGAGCGGGAAGCCGAGATGATCCGCGTTACGCGCCGGCTCGGGGGCCGAGGCGCGGTATGCCGGGTTTTGAGCGGACAGCGATACCCGGAAGTGAGTTGGGAGCAAGGCCGCGAATGGGTGATCGAGTGCATTGAGCGGGTGCTGCCCGTAGCTCGCGAGTGCGGGGTCGTGCTCGGGATGGAGAACCACTACAAAGACGGGTTCTGGCTATATCCGGAGTTCGCGCAGAAGATGGATCGGTTTGTGAGCATCGTGGAAGCGATTCAGGACCGCGAGTATTTCGGCGTGCAGTACGATCCATCGAATGCGATTGTGGCGGGCGACGATCCGCTGGCACTACTGAGGCAAGTGGCGGATCGCGTGGTCAGCGTGCATGCAAGCGACCGCTATCTCGCCGAAGGAACAACTCTCGAAGATCTGCGGCAAGCGGACGGGACCCTCGGCTACTCTTCCAATCTGCTACACGGAGTGACCGGCAAAGGGTTGAACGACTACGATGCCATTTTCCGCATCTTGGCCGACCACCGATACCAGGGTTGGGTCAGCATCGAGGATGGCATGAATGGAATGGAAGAGATGGCCGAGTCTCTCGCATTCCTACGGCGGATGGGCGCGAAGTATTTCAATTAAAAGGCAAATTTTATTAGGAATTGCAGTGAACGGGCCGGGAGCTGATTGGTAATTCCGGCGAGCGGCTGCCCGAAACCGGGGCCGGGGTTCACGCCATTGCCGTACGTTCCGCTGTAGCCGACAAAATTGGCGTGATTGAAGATATTGAAAGCTTCCGCGCGAAGAGTCAGGGCCCGCGCTTCGCTGCCAAAATGCCAAGCGCGCTCGAGGAATGGAGAAATGTCGTAGATTGGCCGGCCTCGTCCGGCATTGCGGGCAATGACAACGCCATTGATGACGGGACGATCCGTGGTTGCGCCCGTATCGCCGCTGTTTGTTGTGCCCGTGACGAAGTTGTAAGGCAGGCCGGAAGCGAGGGTCGCGATACCGCCGAAGGTGATTTTGAGCGGCCCAATCCAAATGCCGCTCAGGACAAAGCGCTGTCGTTGGTCGAAAATAGCATTCCCGTTTTCAACTTTGCCAGTGAAGTTCGGGTCGTTTGGATTCTGGCTCGGAATATCGGGATCGACGTTGTCAATAGCGTGAGACCAAACGTAACTGGCCAACATGGAAAAGCGATCACCGAAGCGATGGCTCAAGTTGACATCGAGAGCGTTGTAGTACGAATACCCGTTATTCACATCCGTCTGGATGACACCGTAAGGAGGCTGCGGATTGGTTGCCTTAATCGGATTGCACGTTAGATTGTTTTCGGCATACCACCAGATCCAATAGGGACGCGTGCAGTTGGCGGCCTGCGCGGAACGAATCTGGCCTTGCTTCGTGCGAATGAAAGGCGCGGGAGGATCTACGTCGAGCGGCCGATTGATGCGGAGCGTATGCGTGCCGATGTAATCGACGTCGAGTACCCAATTCTTCGCTATCTGATGCTCAAAGCCGAAGGTCCATTGCTCAGAGTAGGGATTCAGGAGGCGAGCGGGATAGCCGATCAGAGTGGAAGTCGGAAAGAATTGATCGAGGTAAGAGCTGTCACCCGGCCGAACGTAGAGGCTGCGCAGCGGAACCTGCGCTCCTGGAGGAAACGCCGGAAGAGGAACAGCGGCAACGCTCGATGGGAAACCGATCTGGCCCGGCGCGGCGGTGTAATTGAAGACGCCGGTGGGCCCGGTGAGTGCGTAATTGGCCTCCGCGTTATCAACGATTTGTGAATGGTAAATGCCGAATCCGCCCCGAATGACAGTTTTGCCGTTTCCGAGAAAGTTGTAAGCGAATCCTACGCGCGGGGCGAAGTCCTTGGTCGATCCCGTGAACGTCTGCCGCTCATACCGTAAACCCAGATTAAGGGTGAGATTCGGACGAACGCGATAATCGTCCTGCACGAAAGCGGACCAAAGCACATCGTTCACGAGATAGCTGGCATTGCCGTAGCTTTGGGTATAGGTCTGGACATTGGCGAGATTATCGAGATACGCGCCGCTTTCACAGATGGACAGAGCCAGCGTGCAGGTCTTATAGATGAACTGGCCGAGATAGATGGGACCGCCGAATTCTTTGCTGTCTCCACCGTTATGTGAAAAGATTGCGGCTCCTCCAAAGCGTACCTGATGGCGGCCCCAGTTGGCGCTCAGAGTGTCGGCAGCCTCGTATTGCCGGTTCAGCAACAGGGCGGATTGAGATGTGCCGGAGGTGAATGTGCCGCCCGTCGAAATAGGGACGGAGTATTGAGTGCCGTAAATCACGGGGTCAAATTGGGTGATCGGCGATGCGAGTTGAAACTGAAGCCGAACGTCGTTGACGAGCGTGGGGGAGATAGTGGCGGTTTCGCCGAGTTCGAATGAGTACGTGCGCCGCTTGAAGACGCGGTCTACGGACGGTAGGTTGTTGCCGCCGACGGTGCCATTGGGGTTGGTGTCGCGGAAACCGTCTACATCGCTTCGGAAAAAGAGATTATTGCGGTCGCTGAACTGATGGTCAACGCGGAAGAAGCCGAGCCAGTCGCGATAGTGGCCGATGAAGTTTCCAGGCGCAACGGGCGAGGTGACTGGCGAACCGCGATTTTCGAGGGTGTATTCGCCCGCGGCAAAGAACTGCGTGTGACCACCGCGTCCAATGGGTCCGGACAGCGAGAGCGCAACTTGCTCGAGTTCGTCGCTGGTGAGGTCGTTGCCGCTGCTGGCGTTTGTCGAGGTGAAGCCTGAGAGTTTGGCTGACGTCGCTGACGGCCGCACAATGTTCAAGATCTCGCCGTGGAAGTCATTACCGCCGCTTTTCGTGATGATGTTGATTACGCTTCCTGTGCTGCCGCCGTATTCGGCCGAGAAGGCGTTTTCCAGGACAGTCATTTCTTGCATTGCCGCAAGGGGCAGATTAGTGAATATGGTTTGACGCCCCCACATATCAATGCCATTGCTGCCGTCGATTTCAAACCAGGTCTGGCGGCGGCCGGCCCCATTGGTGGTGAACAGATCCTCGTTCATGAATACGTCGCCTTGATTGATGGCAGGACGATTTCCGGCATTTAGCAGCGGGAGATAGGTAATTTTGCGATTGAGGAGCGGCATTTCGTTCATATGCCGCTCATCGAGACGATCACCGAGCTGAGGCTCATCGGTTCGCGCTTGCCCGGCGATGCCGGTAATTGTGACTTCGGTTTTACCTCCAGCAGCGCTGAGTTGCAGTTCGACGTTGGCGCGCGTGCCCGAGGCGAGAATCAAGTTGCTCAGGGTAGCCGGCGTGAAACCTTGCTTGACGGCAGTGATCGTGTATGTGCCTGCAACGGGGAGGCTGCCGATGTAGAAGCGGCCGGCCGCGTCTGTTTCGCCGGTTCTAGAAAGGCCGTTCAAGCTATTGGTTGCTGTGATCTCGACTCCCGAAACACGCGCCTGTAACTGATCAGCCACTACGCCATTGATGGATGCCGTGTCGGGCGTCTGCCCATTGAGAAGCGGCCCAAATGCGAGGAGAGCGAGAGGAATCAGCCTTTTATTGTTCATGCAGTGGCTTCAGTGGGTGAGCTGTTTTTGCATTTGGGCCCACCGAGTCTCGAGCTCCCTGACCGCGGCAACGGCCTGAGTGGTTGGGGCATTATCGCTGCCTTGGATTATCTCGAAGACTTGTGATAATTCTGCATTCAGGCGCGTAAGGTTGGCCTGCAGATCCGATCTTGCAGCCGGATTGGCGGCGCGCTCGCGAGATAATGCATCAAAATCATCCCCCATCAGCTTGGTCAATTCGAGCGATAGCGAGAGCTGCTGCTCGAGACCTGATCCCGGAGTCTTGATGCGCGGGTCCATGACGACAGTAAGCGGTTGGGTGTATTCTTGGCCGGCGGCTGTGAGCTTAACGGTGTAGCGGCCGGGGAGAACCAATGCGCCGCGCGGGACGCGTGGGGTGTTCTTGTAAATGGCGGAGATCGGGTAATCGTGCTCGAGCGCTTTCGGCGGTGGGTAACGAAGATCCCACACGAACCGGTGCATGCCGGGCGAGGCGGGAAGGATCTTAGGCATGCGGACCCAATATGTGGGGACGCTCAGGTCATGCTGCAGCTCGGCTTCCGTGACGTCAGGCTTGTCATTGCTGGCGTAACGGCGAATAAGTTTTTGATCGGAACCGTAGATTTCGAGAGTGACCGGGCCACCAATGCCGGCAGGCAGGATGTAATCGATGATTGCGCCATCGGGAGGATTCTGGCCAGCGGGAATTTCTGGCGGAAGAGGCGTGTCCGTGTTGCGATTCCAGCGCCACCGGATGGCCGTTTCGGGAGCGAAGAGAAACGCATGTGACGCGACGGCTTCGCTCATTTGGCGAAGAGGCGTGATGTCATCGAGTATCCAGAAGGAGCGGCCGTGCGTACCGATGACGAGGTCATTGTCATGGATAACCAGATCACGCACCGAAGTGACGGGAAGGTTCAACTGAAGGGATTGCCAGTGATCGCCGTCATCAAAGGAGACGAAGACGCCAAGCTCGGTTCCAGCGTACAGGAGGCCTTTTGTTTTTGGATCTTCCCGAACGGCATTCACCACGGCGCGATCCGGCAAGCCGGACACAATTTCGGTCCATTGCTCGCCGCTATCGCGAGTGCGGTAAACGTGCGGGCGAAGGTCATCGAGACGGAAACGATTGATGGCGGCATACGCCGTTGCGGTGTCGAACTGCGATGCGTCGATTAAGGACACCTTGCTCCACGGCGTCAATTCGGGCGGCGTGACATCCTGCCAATGCGCGCCGCCGTCACGGGTGATGTGAATCAGACCGTCATCCGTGCCGGCCCAGATGAGATTCACGTCTTTGGGTGACGGAGCGATGGTGTAAATGACGCCGCGGTGGTGCCCCTTTTCGGGGTCTTGCGCTTCGAAGGCCTGAATGACGGAGGGCATCGCCCATTCCTTGCGCGTGAGATCGGGGCTGATGGTCTGCCAACTATTGCCTCCGTCGCTGGTTTTGAAAAGGACGTTTGATCCTAGATAAAGAATGTGCTGGTCGGCCGGTGAGAACAGCAGCGGCATAGTGCGGACAAAACGATATTGGCCGCGCAGAACTTGGGGGCCGATCTCCTGAACGTCTTTCGTGATCCAGTTGAATCGTGTGGCTTTGCCGCCGTAAATGATGTCGGGATTGAACGGGTCGGGAGCGATGTAGCCGTACTCTTCGGCCCCGACTGGATGAAAGTTACGAAAGCTGATGGAGCCGTCATCACTGCGGCTTTCTACAGCGGCTGAACCGCTTTCCTGCTGGCCGCCGTAGACCCAATAGGGGAAGCGATTATCGGTAATGACGTGATAAAACTGCGCGGTCGGCTGGTTATACCAGGAGCTCCAGGTTTCGCCGCCATTCACGCTGAGGGTAGCCCCCTGGTCGACGCCGAGGAAGATGATGTCCGGGTTTTCAGGGTTGATCCAAATGGTGTGATAATCGTCACCGCCGGGCGCGCCTTTTATGGCGGTGAAGGTCCGACCAGCGTCGGTAGAGCGATACGTGGACGTGTTGGCGACGTAGATCTTGTTTTCGTCTTTGGGATCGACGCGAACGCAGGCGAAATCGCCGCCGCGACCCCAGATTCGGGGCTCGTTGTTCACTCTCTGCCAGCTCTCGCCGGAGTCATCGGAGCGGTAAAGACCGCCGTAGGTAGGATTAGCATCGACGAGCGCGTACATACGCCGTGGATTGCCGGGAGCGATGGCGAAACCGATACGGCCGAGGCCTTGCTCGAATGTGGGCAAACCATTGGTCAGCTGTGTCCAAGTTTGACCGTCATTGGTTGACTTGAAGAGTCCGCTGCCGGGGCCGTTGAAGGAGTTCCCGATCTCCCAAGGCGCCTGGCGGCCGGCCCAGAGCGTAGCGTACACGATTTGCGGATTGCCAGGTTGAAACTCCACCTGAATCGCGCCCGTGTTTTCGTCTTTATAGAGCACCTGCTGAAAGGATTGACCGCCATCATTGGAACGATAGACGCCGCGCTCTTTGTTCGGACCATACGG
>JAFATG010000105.1 GCA_019244055.1 Acidobacteriaceae bacterium
CCACCCACATCTCCACTGTCTCGTTCCTGTCGGCGGCCTTTCACCAGATCGCAGCCATTGGGTACGACCCCGGTACCGCTTCTTTCTTCCACTTTGGGTTTTAAAAAAGGTCTTCCGCGGCAAGTTTCTCGCTGGATTGAAGCGTGCCTATCGCAGAAACAAGCTCAGTCTTGGCGGCTCAACCGGGCCACTCAAAAATCCCAAGGCATTCCGGGCTCTTCTTCAATCTCTGCGTCGGAAACACTGGGTGGTCTATGTCAAACAAGCGATGGCCGGGCCAGTTCCTGTGCTTCGCTATCTGGGCCGCTATACCCATCGCGTTGCCATCAGTAATCACCGGCTCGTTTCTTTCGATGGGGAACAAGTCACTTTCCGTTGGAAGGAGTATGCACACGGAAACAAGCAGCGCCTCATGACGCTCTCAGCATCCGAGTTCTTGCGGCGCTACGTGCAACATGTTCTTCCACACGGCTTCGTGCGCATTCGGCAGTTTGGATTCCTTGCCAACCGCCACCGTTCCGGGAGCCTTGCTCTGCTTCGCCAGTTGCTTGCTTCCGCGCCGCAACCGCTGGAACCACTCGTAACTGCTTCTTGCGAGGCGAAGTGGCAATGTCCTCGTTGCGGCCGCTCGATGCAGATCGGCTGCAGACTGACTGCCCGCGAGCTCTACTCACTATGCGAACGACTCGATACTTCATAAAGCAGTCGGTCACAATCCGCGCGATACCGTGCTTTCACGCGCGGTCGCAGCCGTCTGTCTCTGGTAATAGTTGCCACTCCTGGAACCGCGCAGCTGCCACTTCCCGTCGTCTCCCATCAGTGATTCTGAAGCTCGTGCCGCCCTCTCAAGCCGCGTTCCGGCCTACACCGAGACTTGCTGCGGGCTGGAACAGTACCAAAAGACGTTTGAACCTCCATACTCGTCACGCCCCGCCAGCGGCTTCCTTCTAGTCTCCTTTTCGAAACTGACTCGGCATCTACTTCGCCTCTTCGCCTCGACCTTTCTCGCCGACTCACTCCCGAAGAAGGCTAACGACTACGGCCGACTTTCCGCAAAGTGCAAACAAAAGCGATCAGCATAAGACTTGAGTTCAATCACGTTCTGCTCAGCAGAAGCGAGCGCCACATATCCGTCTGGCCGAACCAGATAAAGAGCATCGCGTTTGATTCCAGCTTGCTTGGCACCCTCGCTCCAGGCAAAACGATGCAAGGGCAAGTTGAACTCACGACACGCTGTTTGAAGACCTTCCTGTACGTCACCGTAGACGTGAGCTTGCCAGTCGAGTGATCGCAATGCCGCAAAGTTGTCGTCTGCGTCAGGCCCCGTCCAGGGCAGGCGATCGCCGCCATGGACGTCTCCAGCCGTGCCTTGGCTCAGCGCGCTGTCGGGATAATGAATGCGCGTTTGAGACACGGTGCGAAACAACGCATGGCGACTCAGGGTAAAGCGGGTGGCGACAGCAAAAATGAGGGGTGCAGCAATCCTTCTAGTAAACTCGCCGAGCAATCCTTCCGCGACCATGCCGGTAAAGGCGCGGTCGGTCGTGGATACTAAAGAGCGTGCAAACCCGATCCGCTCGGGTTCGTAGCTGTCGAGCAGAGACACATCAGCACGGCCCTGCAATACGTGGGCAAGTTTCCAGCCGAGGTTAATGGCGTCGCCGATTCCGGTGTTCATGCCCTGACCGCCCGCGGGACTGTGGATGTGGCCGGCATCCCCGACCAGAAACGCACGATTGACTCGGAACTTGTCAGCCACGCGGTGATGGACGCGATAGGTAGAGAACCAATTTACCTCCGTCACTTTGATACCGAGGAGCGGCTCGACATGGCCACGGATCTCTTCGAAGCTGAGCGTCTGCTGATCCGAAAGTTCGGCGGGCACAAGACCGATCAAGCGTTGCATTCCGCTTGACCGCACGGGAAACATCAGTGAGAGTATGTGCTCACCCAGACTGATCCACAGATCGCGGACGAAGCCTGCTGCGATCTTCACGTCGGCGACGTAGAAGAGCTGTTCGTAGGTGCCACCCGGGAAACCAACCTGCAGAGTTTCACGCACGCAGCTACGCGCGCCATCACAACCGCAGATATAAGCAGCATCCACCTGTTGTAACTTGCCGGCATCGCGTTCAATGGTGGCGTTGACGCCCGTTTCGCCCTGCGTGAAGCCCGTCAGCTTCGCGCCCCATTCAACCTCGACCCCTGCCTCTTTGAGCTTGTCGATCAAGAACTGTTCGTGATCATCTTGCGGGTAAGCCAAGGCAAATGGATAAGGGCTCAGGCCGCTTCCCATTTCCTTGAAGCTGATGGACAGAAGTGCCCGACCAGGACCCGATTTAGTGCCGTCTCGCACATGCGCCTTTTCGGCGACAATCCCTTGCTTGACCACTTCTCGGGCAAAACCGAATTGCTCGTAAAACTCGAGCGTGCGCGCTTGCACGACCATGGCGCGCGACTGCTCGCCCGGACCGTTCGCATCCGAGATGAGACGATGAGGGACGTTCCGGCGCGCAAGGGCCAGCGAGAGATTTAGGCCGGTCGGACCAGCGCCAACAATCAGAACTGGACAAGTTGACATTTATTCATGCGGTTGAAGCCTATGAGAGTAAGATCTCAAACTCGGCGACGGCTCGGCTACGATGCCTTTGCCTCTGCCGATGACACCCACTCACCCGCCACTTGCCTGGTCGCAACGTTGACGCGGTTGAACACATTCGTGATGGCGATCGAGAGAAGCAAAGCGGCCGTTCCCTTCTCGTCATAATGGCGGGCGGCCTCGTTCCAGATCTCGTCCGAGACCGGGTCTGGCCGATCGCTGAGCCGCGTGACGGCCTCAGCGAGCGCCAGCGCCGCGCGTTCGGCATCGCTGAAGTAGGGCGCGTCCCGCCACGCTGCCACTGCAAAGAGGCGATCGTCTGTTTCGCCCGCGTTTTTGGCACTGCGTGCGCCTGCGTCCACGCAGAAACTGCACCCATTGACTTGGCTTACGCGCAGGTGGACGAGTTCGAGTGTCCGCGGCGGCACACCGCCTTTATGCGCGACCGCTAGCAGGGTCTGAATAGGCTTCATGATCTCTGACATAATCATTGCCGGGTTTTTCATTCGTGGTTGCATAATTGTTCTCCTAACAAGGTTTTCTTGCTATCGAAGCGGCCGCTTGCGCCATTGCGGTTGCAGTCCCGTCTCCTCGGCACAACGGCTGAGTTTCGTTCGTCACTACCATGACGGAACGCACCGAAGGGATGTGACTGAATGGACCAACACGAATGGCTGGCGAAGCAGTTCGAAGGAAATCGCGACCACCTGCGAGCTGTCGCTTATCGCATGCTCGGCTCTTCGCATGAAGCGGAGGACGCGGTCCAGGAATCTTGGCTGCGGCTCAGCCGGTCCGATGCTGGGAGCATCGAAAATCTTAGCGGCTGGCTGACCACCGTCGTTGCGCGCGTTTGCCTGGACATGCTGCGCTCCCGCAGCTCGAGGCGCGAACAGTCCCTGGACATCCCTGAGACACCTCAGCGCGTCGGGCGTGGCGAAGACAGGAAGAGTCCGGAATACGAGGCGCTCATGGCGGACTCAGTCGGCGTGGCCTTGTCGTGTTCGAAACCTTGGCTCCCGGCTGAGCGGGTCGCCTTCGTGCTTCACGACATGTTCGACGCCTCTTTTGAAGACATTGCTCCCATCCTGGGACGCTCCGCTGCTGCAGCGAGGCAACTCGCCAGCCGCGCCCGGCGCCGAGTGCAGGGTGCGTCCGCGGCTCGTGAGTCTAACCTCACGCGCCAGCGAAAAGTGGTGGATGCGTTTCTGGCCGCCTCACGGAACGGCGACTTCGACGCGCTGCTAGCGGTCCTCGATCCCGGTGTCGTGCTTCATGCCGATCGTCTAGCTGTCGATATGAGCGCAGCGCGCGCGTCCCAAGGGGCGCCTAAGGTGACGACCGAGATGCGTGGCGCATCTGTTGTTGCTGAAACGTTCAAGGGCCGAGCCGGCGCGGCACAACCAGCGCTCGTCAACGGAGCTGTCGGACTCGTATGGGCGCCCGGCGGAAAACCGGGGGTCGTATTCGCTCTCACCATTTCCTGCTCCAAGATCACGGCGATTGATCTGATCGCCGACCCCGAACACATTCGGCAGCTCGAGGTGGCGATACTTCGCGACTGATGCAGGCTATTGCGTTGACACCTATGATTTACGTCTTTCGTGCCCGCTGCGGCTCCCGCATCTCTGCACGGACAGGTTTCGGTGATTTCGAGCTTCGTGATGTCCGAGTCTTTTGGTCGATGAAGCGAAACGCTTCGCGAACCAACGCACCTAGCTGCTCGTCATCCACTTTGGAAAGTTCGACGCCAACCCAGCCGTTGACACCCACGTAGGGCGGCCGGAAATAGGTTTCCGGCGCCTCTTCGATCAGTGCAGTCTGCACGCCGGCAGCGGCCGGCAGCCACACGGCGACTCGGCCATCACCGTGATGGTTATTTGCGAACATCGCAAACACCCGCTTCGGAGTGAAAAACGTCGGCTCGCCGTGGGAGAGCTTTTCGATCGTGCCTGGAATCGATTTGCAAATGCGCCGAAGGCGAGCCAGTTGCTTCCCCTTGTCTAGCTTCGGCGCCGGTCCAGCTTTCAATCGGGGAACCTCCTGAGCTATGTGATTATTTTCGCCGTTCCGACCGGCTTTTGATAGCCCGCCCGAGAATTCGTACGCTTCTCGAAGCCAGTCGGTGATGGGCGCCTCTACCTCGTCCCGATGTGTGATCCGGATGAAGTGAGCGAGCTTGGATTTTGATGAGGGTTCGACGCGCCGCACCTGGGGCGCTTTCAACGCGCGGCCCAGAAAGACGCAGACTTCGAGAAAGTTCCGCTTCGGCCGGACGAAGAAATAGCAGGATTTGCGGGAGAACATGATCGAGTGATGGGAGGCGTAGATCCTTTGCTCCCCGAAAGATGCAGCCGTCTCGCGCAGCCGATCCCATGCGTCGCGCAAATCTTCGAAGAGATCCCGCGTGAGAGCGGCTTCGGTCGTGGTCCAGCAGTCGTGCTCTTCGCCTTCCTCGACCCACTGCTTACAGTGGTAGCACTCTCGACCTGCCATATACAGATTTTGACGCGACGCGGGAGAGATCCGGGCCACAGCGCTGCATCCGCGCCGCTACTGGTTCTTGATTGCGTCGCCGACCTTTGGCTGCCCTGCCCCGCTGAACGTGCCGACAGCAGAACTATCGTCAACCTGCGTGATCTGAATCTTGCCAACCGGTTCTTCTACTGTCCGAAGCGGCTTGCCAGTAGCGGGGTCCTTAATAACACGCGATACGCGGCTTACGACGAGAGTATCTCCGACGTGTACGCCGCCCTTGCTGCCGACGTTGATCGTAATCTGATTTCCGGTGGCGTCAGCTACGAGTCCGTTCACGGGAACGACATTCGTGGGCATTTTCCCCGAATCGCCAGACAGTTTACTGCCAAGGTCGGTCACCGCGCCATGCACGGCTTCACCGATTATGGTCTGGCTGAAATTGGAGCTACTCATATCGACACCTCCGCCCCCAGCGGTAAATCCGGAAGCGCCTCCACCGAGGAGGTTTGTCCCGGAGCGCTGTGATTCGCCTTTGCCGGTCTCCGACGCGAGAATCTCCGCCGTGTTGACGTCGATGATGCGGGCGGTGACTGCCACGACGGCCTTGGCCTTATGCATCCCAATCTTACCGATGCCGTATTTATCCCAATGGCCCAGCGCGCCCCCAGCGCCGGTGTTCTGATCGTCACGCCCGAACTGTGTGATATCGCCCGTGATGATGGCGTCCACTCCGAGCACCTTACCTATTTTGGCGGCGGTGGTTGAATCGGCGCGGTCGCTATTCGAGAAATTCTGCTCTTTCAGGACCTTGTCAAGAGCATTGCGCTCGATCACACGATAGTTTCCGTCCTTCAGAAGCTGATCGACCAACAGGTCCGAAATTCCTTTTCCGATATCCTGATTTGTTCCGAAGACCGCCTGGACACTGGTCATCACGGTCGCGTAGTTGAAATCGAGCACCGCTACGCGACGTTTTGCCGGCTGCTGTTGACTGAACAGCGGCATCGCGAGCAGAGCGCTGACCAGGTAAATTGCAGCATGATGTTTCATCTGGTAATCCTCCTACTTACCGAAAAACTTTTCCAGCTTATCTAATTCCTCTTCGGCCCGCGCCATGTTCTTGCGAGCGTTGTCGAGAGCATTGCTTTGCAGAGCGCCGTCGGCGGTTTGCAGATAGATGTTCAGGCGCGTTGCCGCAGACGCTATGTCCTGACGGATGCCGAAACCATCCTGAGCTTGCTGCCTTCGAAGATTGTCCAAACTGTCCTTTACCGCCTCAGCGCGGGCGTGAAGCTTCACAAGATCTTCACTGGCAGCGTCCATCTCCTGCGCGGACGGCTGCGGCGGGGCCGAAACCGATGGCGCGGGAGCCGATGGTGCGGATACGGCGACGCTCTCCGCCGCCGAGGAAGGCTGGTTCGCGACGGCAGGACCAGAAGGTCGCGGGCGTTGCTGCGCGACCTGGCTGCGCGCGGAAGGTTGCCTGTGAACTGGCGTCGACGTTGGGGACGTTGCCGGGGGTTGCGAAGTAGCTGACGGGCCTGCAGAGTCGGCGGGGACCGCGGGCGCCTGCTGCGCGGGTCGTCCCTGATTCTGCTGCTCGGGCGGCTGAGGTCGCGAGGCCGAGGTAGGAACGATCGGCGCGGGCTCGCTTTGTCTAGGGGCCTGATGCGGCGCCGCATTTGTCGCGGCTGAGCTCTTCCAGAAATGCGGCAGCGTTAGAGCACCTACGGCTAGCACACAAACGCAAGCAACAGCACCGATTGCCATCCAGAGGCCGCGAGTCCCGGATTTCGCCGGCGGTGGAGGAGATGGCCGCATCGGTAACGTGTCCGCGGCAACTTCCGCCCCGGCCGGGCCCTCGGCCACCGCCATATGATTGCGGCCTCGAACAGTTTCTAATGCTTTGCGGAACGCCTCGGCGCTTTGAAAGCGCTGCATCGGCTCCTTTGCGAGCGCGGTCATAATGATGTCGTTCAGCGGCCGCGGTAATGCCTGGTTCAATTCGATTGGCGGCCGCGGCATAGTGTTCAATTGCGCTTCGAGAATTGCGTACGTGCTCTCGGCTTCGAACGGGCGGCGCCCGGCCGTTAATTCATATAGCAGCACCCCTACCGAATACAAATCAGAACGAGCATCCACAGCCGTACCGCGCACTTGTTCCGGGGACATATACAGCATGGAACCCATCGTTGTCCCGGTGCGCGTCAGCGAGGCATCTGCTGAAGACTTGGCGATCCCAAAGTCCATGAGTTTCACCACGCCATGCGGCGTGACCATGATGTTCGAAGGCTTAATATCGCGATGAATCACTCCGTTCTGGTGCGCATAACTGAGAGCCGCCAAAGTCTGAGTTACATAGCTGAGGACTTCATCGAGCGGGATGCGGCCTTGGCTGGCGCGGTCGGAAAGGGTAAAGCCTTCGACGAACTCCATCACCATGACAAGCTGGTTTTCATACTTGAACGCAGTGTGAAACTTGGCGATATTCGGATGGTCGAGCCGCGCTAAGGTACGGATTTCGCCGATGAAGCGATCGCTCAACTGCTCCTCCGCCGCCACGTCGGCGAGCAGCACCTTCATGGCTTCCACGCGATTTGAGATCACGTTGCGGACGCGAAAGACGCGACCCATGCCGCCCTTACCGAGCAGGCCGAGGATCTCGTAATCGCTGGCAACCTGGCCAACTTCAAGTGGCATAGGAATAGTCTCCTAAGCAGCCGGGCGGGTGCCTGCAACAAAGTGCATTGCAGGCACTAAATGTTACATCTGTCCGGGTACTTTCTGAATGATACGCGAAAATCTGGCCCGATAGGACAACGGGTAGTGTCCTAAATGTGCGTTGATCGACCTAAGGCGCTCTTCCGATCCCGTACTGCTGACCCACTGCGGTGATAGCGCCGTTCGAGTCGAAATCGATTTCTAACAGGTCTTCCGACGCACCGATGCTTCCAGCCACGGAGTGTGAGCTCGTGTTAAATACAACTGTCGGACTGGATGCGTTTTTGTTTGGGGAAATGTACGCATAATCCCCCTGGATGTCGAAGGTCAGCCAGTGCGGCCGGTTGTAGTCGGAAGAAGTCGGCAGCGCGAGTGTCTGTTTGAAAGCCGGCGCCATTGGGTTTGCCATTGACCAAACATAGACCTGCCCAAGACCATTCATCCAGACCTCTGTTTCATCGGGTGTCCAGCCGATTCCATGCAGGAGTCCTGGATTGGACAGGGGAGCGTTCGGAACGTATTCGGTGACGATGTTTCCGGTCGTCAAGTTCGTCGCTTGAAATCCCCACAAACCTTCCACGTTGTTGACTGCATAATGGCTTTTGCTGTCGATCGCGAATGGTCCCAATTCGCCTAGGTAAGGGCCGAAGCTAGCGACGGCATAAGTGGAGGGATCCATGCTGTACATATACTTCTCGCTGCCGTCGACCGCGTGAGTGGTCAAGAACAGCGGTCCTGACAACGGATACTGTGCGTCGTGGGAATGATTTCCCATATACACGGTGCGAATCAGATTTCCCGTCGCGGCATCCAGAACATTGATGTAGTCGCAGTTCATGGTTTCTCCCGTGGGGACGTAAAGAACTGTCCCATCTGGGGAGATAGCCAGCCTATCTACCTTTGGAGTGATGGCGCGATTCCACAGAAGTTTTTCCGTCTTAATATCCAGAGCAAAAACGCCCCCGCCTGTGCCGTGGTAGTACGAGACATAAAGCTTCCCCGTTTGAGCACTGGCAACCACTCCCCGCGGATCGTCTACGCCACTAGTCACCGGGGTAATGGTCTTTAGCAGTTTGTGACTGGCATCAATATCGTATATTGAGATGCTTCCTCGATTGGACGACCCTTCATTGACGGCCCACAAGGTGCGAGTGGGCATAGTCGCCGTAGACTCAGGAGCAAAGTACCATTGCTGGTTGTCGTGACCGTCGTGACCATTACAGGCATACTGTTCGACGGGCGCACCGTTTGATGTAGATCGATTCACTACAGTCATGCACTCCCTGGGATTAGACCCATCGCCCACTCGCTCGAATGTGTAATATCCTTGTCGCTGATGTACGATGCGGTATTGCTGCGTCGTTTGGTGCGTAACGGGTTCCTGCACAATGGGTACCCCATCGGCGTAGCTCGTACTCGCGGCCGTCAACGCCAAGCCGTCGCTCTTTGCTGTGATCCAGTACGATCCATCTGCCTCCTGCTCAAACAAGAATTGCTGATTATACTGGCGATCACCCAAGCACGCGTATTGCTGCAACACCGCTCCCGCCGTGTTGTTGTCAGGGCCGCCGCGAATGTCCAGGCATAGCCCGCTGTTCTTGCTAATGATGTTGGTGTAGCCCGTCGGAACTCCCGGAACGGGTGTGGCTTGCGCGAACAAGCAGCAGCCAGTACTCACCAACACGGCAAGTGTTGTGAGTCCCTTGCTCATGTTTCCCTTCGTTTTGTTTTCTTTTCGGAGACTGGGACGGCGACTAATGTCCGGCCGTCGAGAGCACTAACGGACGTAAGTGCTGACTACCCACGGTAACAGCGGGTGGGGGGTGGAGTAGATGTCCACCTCTTAAGAATACTGAATATCTAAGCGTTTGGAGAGGCTCACTTTTAAGAAAACCCCGTCAACGCAGTTTTAACACACTACTGGACACGGACGTGAGGATGAAAGTTATCTGGCTAAGCTATCCGCTGCTTCCTTGTCCAGCTCTGCGATCTGAATACGGGGAATGCCCGCAGCTTCGAGTTGTCGGTTAAGTGCCGGCAGCGTCTGTTGCTTGAATGTGGCCCATTCAGCGAGCCGCGCCTTTGCGGCTGTTGATGCCTGCTGATAAAGCGTAATCATTTGCGAAGGGGGCGTGCGGTCTGCGCTTTCGATTCCGTTCAATGCGGTGGTTAGGGCACGACTTGCCTGTTGAAGACTAAGGCCCGTTGCAGCGCGTCCTTGCGACAGAATCACCACTACCTGCTTCTGGGCTGAAGCAATGGCAACGGCGGTGTCATGCTTCGCTGGGTCGAGTTGTTGGCTGGCCTTACTGAGGCGAGCCTGCAGGCTTTGGAGTTGGAGAATCGCTCTGCGCGCACCGACCATGTCGTCGAAGGCTCGCTGCGACCACTGAAATTGCAGCATCAGTTCCCGGGGTGGGGCGGGCGACCGAGGATCCATGCTCACCCGCAACGTAGCTGAAAGCGTATGGCCGTTTACTGTAAGCTTCGTTTGATACAGACCGGGGAGAACAAAGGGACCGACCCAATTCTCCTCGTCCGAATCGTCGTCCTGCAAAGTGTTTTCGCCAGACCGGCCGTAACGGAGATCCCAGATGAAACGATGCATGCCAGGCTCCCCGCTCAAAGTTTGTGGTTTCGAAAACCAGCGCGCAGCAATTGGAATATTCTCTGGTGTCTTGGGTGGACGGTCGATGCTCGAGAAGTGGCGGATCGTCTTTCCTTGGTCGTCCAGGATGTCTAAGAGAACGGGGCCCCGAGTCTCCGCACGCAAACAGTAGTCGATATATGCGCCGCGGGCGGGATTTTCGGCCTGCGGCTCGTCAGGCGGCAGTGGCGTGCTGACAAAGCGATCGCTTGAGATGCGGAACGCGCGCGCGGGTGCAAAGAGGCGGTCAGCGTCGATCGCGGTGCTATCGATCTGCCGCAGCCTGGCGATATCGTCCAGAATCCAGAACGAGCGTCCGTGAGTGGCAATGACAAGATCATCGCCATGGATCACGAGGTCGCGCACGGAGGTGACAGGAAGATTGAGCTGCAGCGGGGTCCATTGCTCCCCGTCATTGAACGAGACATAGACCCCGAATTCGGTCCCGGCAAATAGCAGGCCCTTTTTCTTCGGATCTTCGCGTACGGCGTTGATGAAAGCGTTTTGAGCAATGCCAGTAACGATCGGTTGCCAAGTCTTACCTCCATCGCGCGTTCGAAACAGGTAAGGCCGCTGATCGTCCCGGCGATGCCGGTCAACGGCCGCATAAGCAGTACCGGGCGCGAAATGTGAGGCTTCGATGAGCGATATCTTGCTCCAGGCTTCTAAGCCCGGCGGAGTTACGTCCGACCAAGTCTTGCCTCCATCCCTGGTGATATGGATCCGGCCGGTGTCGCTGCCGGCCCAGATTTCGGAGCCTTCCAGTGGCGAAGGGGCAATGGTGTAAACCACGCCGAAGCCTTGCTCGACTCGTTCCTCTAGCGTGAAATTTTTGCCCGGCTTTGTATCTGGGTGCGGTTTCGCCCCGGTGAGATCGGGGCTGATCATCTCCCAATATAGGCCTCCATCGAGCGTTTTCATGACGTATTGCGTCCCGAAATACAACGCGTTTGGCTGGATCGGAGAGAAAACCACCACGGGCGTCCAAGGATCTCGGTACTTGCGTTCGTTAATCTCCGAGCCGAAATTCCCCGGCATCGGCGAAGGCCGGATATCCTGACTCTGCAGCATCCGGCGATCCATGCGCACCAGTTCGCCGTACGTGCCCGAGATATAGAAGATATTCGGATCCTTGGGATCAGGTGCTATGTAGCCGCTCTCGCTGCCGCCGACGGTGAACCAATCCCGCAGATCGATCTGGCCATGGTCGGTGCGGCTGACAGTGGCGGCGGTTCCGCTGTCCTGCTGGGCGCCGTACACGTGGTAATAAAAATCGTTGTCGGTGATCACGTGATAAAACTGCGCGGTCGGCTGGTTGTACCAGGTGCTCCAGGTCTTGCCGCCGTCGAGCGAGACAGTTGTGCCCTGATCGGTCGCAAGAACCATGTGCGAGGAGTTAGCGGGATCAATCCAAACCTGATGGTAGTCGTCACCTCCGGGGGCACCGCGAACTATGCTGAGCGTTTTTCCACCATCGCTGAGCTTATAGAACGCAACGTTCGGATCGTAGACAACGTCCGGATCATTCGGGTCTGCGGTGATGTGATTGAAATACCATCCCCGGCTGGCAATGCGTGGATCGGAGTTGACGTGGGTCCATGAGTCGCCGCCATCATCGCTGCGATATAGGCCGGTGCGTTTCGAGTCGGCCTCGACAACGGCGTAAATTCGTTTACCGTGAGTGCCGGGCGCGATCGCGACTCCTATGCGTCCTAATGAACCTTCAGGAAAACCACTCCCACTGATCTGCTGCCAGGTGTCTCCGGCGTCGCTCGACCGGTACAGCCCGCTATTGGCGCCGGCCAAAGGAGCGTACGTGCTCCACGGCGGGCGATGCGCTTCCCACATCGCGGCGAGTAACAGCTTCGGTTCGTCGGGCGCGAGCGAAAGATCGGCGGCTCCAGTCTGCGCGTCCTTATAGAGCACCTTCTGCCAGGTCTGTCCACCATCCGTGGAGCGGAAGACGCCACGAGCTGTATTCGGCCCATAGGCGTGCCCGAGAGCGGCTACGAAAACTTTGTTGGGATCAGCGGGATCGATGACAATGCGGCTGATTTGCCGCGTGTCCTTCAGCCCGCAGTTCTGCCAAGTTTTGCCCCCATCCGACGATTTGTAGACGCCATTACCGGAAGCGAGATCCGAGCGGATGTCGGATTCTCCTGTACCGGCATAGATCACGTTCGCGTTGGAGGGAGCGATGGCGAGAGCTCCGATCGAGGCAACCGGCTGAGAATCAAAGAGTGGAACCCAGGTAGCTCCCGCGTTTTCCGTTTTCCAAACACCGCCGTCTACGGCTCCGAAATAGAACGTGGCTCCCCCGCCGGGAACTCCGCTTGCGGCAACCGAGCGGCCTCCTCGAAACGGGCCGATGCAGCGCCATTTCAGCCCGTTGAACACACCAAGGTTGGGCTGCGCCTCCAGTCCAATGGCCACCGACAGCAGAATGACCGCCCTCAACAACGATTTGGTCATGAAGTCTCAAGGTATCGCAGGGTGGAAGGAGTCTCTCGACAAAAGGGTCAGCGCAACTGCAATAGAATGACAGTGGTCTTTGATTCACTTATGAGAGGAGTGATTCGATGAAAAATTTCGTCGGGCTAGCCGCGTTGTTGCTTCTGGGCGGAACTGCTGCAATCGATGCGCAAACGACTGCACTGGTAAATGAGGTCAAGCAGACGTATCAATCGCTCAAAAACAACCTTACGAAGAGCGCCGAGAAGATTCCGGAGGAGGACTACAGCTTTAAGCCCACGCCGGAAATCCGCAGCGCCAGCGAAGTTTTGGAACACGTCGTGATGGCGCAGGCTCATACCTGTGCAGCGATTGCAGGCGACCAAAGCACAATGACATCCGTGAAAGCGGATTCAAAGGCTAGCGTCATTGCCGGTTTAAAGGCCGCATTCGCTGAATGCGACAAAGCCTACGACGGGCTTACCGATGCGAACGCAATGGAGATGGTCAAGACCGGCCGCGGCGAGCGAACAAGGGTAGGCGCGCTGATCGGAAATTCAAACCACGACATCGAGCAGTACGCGATCCTGAGCGTCTATATGCGGCTGAAGGGTATTGTTCCACCCTCGAGTGAGCGCTCTGCTGGGAAATAAACCGCCTCTCAGCCTTCAGTCCTACCCACGATCTTCCGATCCGCGGCTAATGGTGCAGGATAAGCCTATTCATGGCTAATCACGAAGTACTAGTACGTTTCCCACTTAATCCGATGGCTTAAACAGTACCGACTATGTTACGCTGAATTTGAGGGTTAGCAATATCGCAGTATCGGAAGTCGTTCCATCTTTAGCTTGAAGTCCCGGAGGACCTCTGAGAACGTTCATCTTTGGCGTAGCGTTGACTACCGGTTTGGCTGTTGCTGGTCCAATCGTAACCGCCACTAACGATGCAAGGGCGCTGGCTGCCGACCTTCTTGGGGCAGGCCTTACTCTCTTTGGTACTCCCATGCTCACCGAAACTGGCGCCCAAGCCGGTACGTTTCGCGGAACCGCCACACAGACTGATCTGATCGGCTTTAGAGGCGGAGTGATCCTGTCATCTGGCGAGGCCGCTGACGCAGAAGGCAATTACTTCTATCAAAACAAGCCCAGTACGAATGAAGGTGGGCCGGGAAGCGCTCTTCTGTCTGCGATCATCGGCGGTATACCGACTTACGATGCAACGTTACTTACGTTTCAGTTCATTCCGAACGCCTCGACCGTATCCTTTAGATACACGTTCGCGTCGGCGGAGTATCCTATCTGGGTTTTTAGCCAGTACAATGACGTGTTTGCGTTCTTGATTAACGGAAAGAACTATGCGCTCATTCCGGGAACCAGCACTCCCGTCTCGGTAAATGGCGTTAATCCCTGGGTGAACGCCGCGTACTTTAACAAGTTCAACTCGTTTGGTGACACTTTACCGTATGGCGGAGAAACGGTTCCTCTGACGTTCACTGCGCCTCTAAATCCGAACATGGTGAATGACATCACCTTGGGAATTGCGGATGCCAGCGACCATAAGTTGGACTCGGCAGTTTTCATCGAGGCTGCGAGCGCCAGTACCATCACTGCGCCTGAACCCGCCACCTTCGGGTTGATGGGTGCTGGTCTTCTCAGTTTGGCAGGATTTGTCCGACGGCGGACCCGTTAGGGGATCGACTTCTGCTTCCAGACCTCTTGAATCCTATACTGCGTAAGGAAGTCTTTCCATGCCTGCATCGGATATCCAGGATCGTGCGCTGCGAAACATTGCATCAGGACGTTGGGAAAATCGTGCGTCGCTAATTGTAATCTTTTCTTCGGGTCTGTTTCAGCAGCCATCCGATCCAGCAATCCGGGTAGGAGCTGCCAGGTCGGCGACCCACGGAGATTTGGACTCTTCTCTTCAGCCAAGTTTTGGACTCGGCTGTAGTCGCCCGAACAGGAACAATACTGGCAAAATTGGGCCCGCGCGGGCGCCATATTCGAATCGCGAAGATAGGCGTACTCGGCTCCGGTCCAGTCTAAGGTCGTTTTTAAGGTGAAAACAAGATAAGATCGGACCGGCTCGAGAACCGCCGGCAAAGATTCTGTCTCTAGTAGTTGCAACTGTCCTCGCGTCTTCTTCAGAACGTCTGCAGCGTTGCGAAGAAAGGCGGCGTCCAGAGTCGGGGTTTGGCACTCCTCATAGCCAGGGAGACAAGTTTCGAGTGGCAACGCCATCACGATTTTTTCGACCTTATCTGGAACAACACGCTGCGTTCCCATCATGAAAGGCACATGAGGAAGCGTCGGGTCGATCAAAGGCGAGAGCCAGGCAATGCGTTGCATCTCATCATATGAGATAGCCTGGTCGTCGAATGTAAGCTCGTAAATGTCTGTCTCGGTATCAAACATAAGGTGCTGTTCCTTCCCGAATGACGGGAAGAAGCAGCAAGATAGAAGCAGTACGGCCGAGATTTTACCGACTCGCGAGATCGCCATGGAGAGCTAGTCCATGCGCTATCTTAACTTTCCAGCTGCAGGCGCTGGAGCCGCAGGGAGCATATTTCGTATCGCGGCTATGCGCCAGCCGCCTGCAGTTTTCGTGACAACAAAGGTGGTCCACATGTTTCTGCTTGTCCCGCCGGCCAAGCCAGTCAGCTCGTAGCGGCCGTCTGCAATGGCGACCAGTGGCGTGATGAAGCGTATCGAATCCAGGGTGATGCTCCGTGTACCGCCAGTTCTGGCCGAGCTGGCTAATGTGCCCTTTACAATTGCGGCTCTTCCGCGTCTCCACTCTCCTGATGAGACAAGCTGATCGGCATCGTCCGTAAATAGGCTCGCTAACTCCTGCGCATTATCGTGTTCACGCGCGCTCAAATAAGTTGAGACGACCTTGCGTATAGCTGCTTGGTCGTTGTGTTGCGCGTTGTCCTGAGCAATTAACTGCAATCCCGAAAGAATGCAAAAAGAACATTTCAGAACGGTATGCATTGACAAACTCCCGAAAGTGTTAGACAAGAGATTTCGAGAAAACCGCGGACGTCTTGGTTTGTTCGTAACCTTCGCGGACATAGAAACGGTGCGCATCTTCGCGGCTAATGCGCGATCGAACGAGTATTTTCTTTACGCCGCGGTCTCTGACCCATTGCTCCGCCCGCGCCAATAATTGGCGGCCAATTCCGCCGTTGCGAACTGTACTTGCCACAACCAGACCACCGATCTCTCCATACGGCTCCGCTTGGAGATGATGCACCACACCAATGTCGATCCAGCCCACCGGGTTGTCCCGCAAACAAGCGACATAGACCACATGATTTTCCAGGCCCTTCAACGCCGCGATCCGTTCTGCTATTTCTTCCGTCGTGACGGGATACCCAAGTTCGCCGCTCAGTTCAGCGGCTGGCTGAGCGTCGGCGACCACAATCTCTCGGATAACAAGCACGTCTCTAGCATCGCAGTCCTGGAGTGCTCATTAGGAGAACCATGCCAAAATTCGAGTCACATGCTCTTGTACGCATGCTCTACGAACCCGGGGAAGCTCCGGGAGTTTGCTCTCGCGGTGGATCAATGTGGCGCTGGTGATTTGCAGCTCGAACCGCTTCCGAATCTTAGACGGATCAATCCACCCGAAGAGACTGGAACCAGCTTTGAAGATAATGCTGCGTTAAAGGCCGTGTATTACTCCCGCCTCACGTCCGAGCTCGTGTTTGCGGATGACTCTGGTCTGGAAGTGAAGGCTTTGAACGGCGCGCCAGGAGTTCTTTCGGCTCGCTTCGCTGGACCCGGCGCCGACGACGAAGCGAACAACGCGCTTCTGCTCGAGAACCTGCGGGACGCACCGGATCGGCAGGCGCGATTTGTCTGTGTAATCGCCGTGGCACGCGAAGGAAGCGCGCTGACGACGTTTCGTGGAGAGGTGGAAGGCGAAATCCTCGATGCTCCTCACGGAGACGGAGGTTTCGGCTACGATCCACTATTTTTCTATTCGGCGTTCGGCCGAACTCTGGCGGAAGTAACGGCTGAACTCAAGTTTTCGGTGAGCCATCGCGGGAAGGCGTTGCGGGCGATGATTCGCTGGTTGACGCAGGATTACTCGAAGCCGCGGTGATGGCTCGGGATGGTCTAGAACTCCTCACCATTGAGGTGGGATACACGTCGACTCGGATAAGATACGAGGAGTGCATCAGTTCCTGCTCCATAACGAGGAGATTCGGGATACGCGCGACTCGCTGCTTTCACCCGGCCAGGTAGGCTTCATGAATGGTTGGGGCGTCTTCAGCACATTGCGGGTCTGTAATGGAGTTTTATTTGCGTTTGATCGGCATTACCAGCGCATGGTGCGTGATGCCAGGCTCCTCCGTGTTCCCTTCGATCTGTCGCCCGAGGAACTGGAGCAGCGATTACTTTCTCTGGTTCAGGCAAATAACGCCTTCAATTCAACTCTGCGCGTCGCGGTCGTCCGAAATAAAGGCGGTCTGTTTGAAGCGCCTCAACTCCGGCGAGATAGTGAACTGATTGCCTTCACAGCAGATCTGACTGACTGGGGCGAAGGAGTGAACCTTGCTTACCAGCCCTTTGGCCGCTTCAGCGCTTCGCCGTTTGCAGGCATGAAGGTGACCTCCTGGGCTGAGAACCTGACCTGGTACGAGGAGGCGCATGAGCGCGGATTCGACGAAATGATTCTTCTGAACGAATCCGGGGAGGTTAGCGAATGCACCTCTGCAAACATATTCATCGTTCGTGAAGACTTGGTCCTGACGCCTCCGCTGGCAACCTCGGGCTGTTTACCCGGCGTAACTAGGGCCCTTCTCCTAGAAGAGATTTGCGTTCCCGATCTTGCCATCGCCGAGCGCGACATCACTCCATCCGATTTGGAGGAAGCGGATCAAGTGTTTATTGCGTCTACAACGCGAGACCTCCTTCCCGTTTTGTCTGTCGAGCGAACTCCGCTGAACCAGGATCCGGCGGTGATGCGCGTTCTGCGGAAAGCGTTTTGTGGTTATCGCGAAAAATATCTCGAAGCCCGGATGGAGAGCGTCCCAGTATGAATCAGTCATCCTTTCGCTGTGCCGGTTGCGGCAGTCAGAGTTTGCGCCGCTCACATCGCCATTCGATTTTTGAGCTGCCGAAGATGGTGACGGGTCAGTATCCGTTCCGCTGCAACGAGTGTCACCACCGGTTCTTTATCAACGTCTGGGCGGCATCAGTGTGGACGCCCTCGAAGGGGAAGTGTGCAAGGTGCCCCTATTGCCTTGGCCTTAAGTTAGACAACCCACCCCAAAATCGGCGGCCTCACTTCTGGCAACGAGTCATGATGAAGTTCGGAGCGAATCGGTACCGTTGCACCGTTTGCCGCATGAACTTCGTTACATTCCGGAAACGCACCACGGGCGGCCGGATTTCGCTCCCGGAAACGCCTGATTCCGAGCGCAATGGAACCATGGCCCATGAGCAGGATGCGGTTCTCAATAGTTAGGATTTAGCTAAGAAAGTACTCCAGAAGGCATCGCGAGCTTTTGCCGGGAGAGCACAAGCAGACAACCCACCTGTTCGCCGACAGTGCTCAGCATCTCCATATCGCGGCCGGAGTGTACTTTCGCTTCCCGGTTTTGGACATTGATTACGCCGACTACTTTGTTTTGAGAAATGATCGGTACCGAGAGGAAGGCCTCGTATGTGTCCTGCGGGAGGTCCTTGAAGAACTTGAACCGGGGATCGTTGTAGGCCTCGCGAGAAATCGCCAGAAGCCGCCTTTCGCGTGCCACCCATCCGGTCAGCCCTTCGTTGAGGCGCAGGCGAACTTTGCCCAGGTTCGGCCCGATCGGATCACTGGATGCGTACAGAATTAGTTCAGCGTTTTCAACTAAGTAGATGAGACACGAGTCGCAGTTGAGGAAATCCTTGATAAGGCTGACGATCTCGTGCAGGACATCGTCCAGCTCCATATCCCGGGTCATGAGCCGGCTGACACGCTGAAAAAGGCGAAGCTGCTGCTCCGCTCGCTCCAGGCGAGCTTCCAAATCGCGAGCTTTGGACACGCAACTCAATTATTACAAAGGGCAAGATTTTTCATACTCTTTGGCAACTAACAAAGTACTCGCTCCAGGAATACGCCCAGGCGGAGTAGTACCATGAATGGAGCCTTAATCGAGGAGAACCACGTTGAATGTGGAGTAAACGGAAAGAAGACGAGCTACCGCAGCGACAGGACCGTCCGGCTCCTGCATTTTCACCCTCCGCCCCCGCAGCGGAACCACAGAGGAGAGAGATTAACACCATGTCATCCCCAAGTAGAACTTTTGACCCCGAGCCCTCCAGAAGTGTTGGCTCTGCCACTTTGGGCAAGAACGTGACTGTAAAGGGCCAAATCTTCGCACGTGAGGATCTGACCATTGATGGAGAAGTGGAGGGGACGGTGGAATGCCATGAGCACCGTCTCACCATCGGGCCGAACGCCCGAGTGCAAGCAGGCCTGAAGGCTCGCGAGATCATCATTCAGGGGTCGATCCAGGGAAACGTCGACGCGGTCGACAAGATCGATATTAAGAAGGAAGCTAAGCTCGTCGGCGATATCAAGACCAGCCGAATCGTCATCGAGGACGGAGCGTATTTCAAAGGCAGCATCGATATTTCGAAGGCGTCGGCCGCCAAGCCTGCTCAGACCGCGCCAAGCACGTCGAGCGCCACCAGCAGCCAGAGTAGCCAGAGCAGCCAGGGAACTGCGACGCCGGTATCGGCCGGCACTCCCGCAGGAACCGCAGTCTCCCGGTAAATTGAACTGTGGCGAGGAGACCCTCCGACCGAGGTGCCGGGGTTTCCTCATCACTTTATGTGATCCGGCTCCTCGCGGTTCGCCTGAACTGATATGAAATTTGGAGCTTTTCAGAAGCCATCCGCGAAGGAAACGCCTCCCGGCCTAACTCGCCACAGCAGCGGCTTCGATCAATTCTGCGCAACTCTTCGGAACTCGGAGAACCTGTCGATTCTCGATATGTCGGGTGCAAGCCAGGCGAATATCTCATTCATAACCGGCTTTGGCCATCGGATTTCCTCAGACGACATCATCGGAACCATGGAGCAGTGTTTCGGCGAGGATTTCTTTGAGAGCCAACAGGCTGCCAGCACCAGCCAGCGATTTCTAGAGCAGGCCCTGACGTTTCCCGACGCGTTCTTTGACGGGGTGCTTGCCTGGGACGCGTTGCAGTTTCTGACTTCGCCCGTGCTCGAGGACATCGTCGCTCAGCTCCTGCGCGTAATACGGCCGGGGGGACTTATTCTGACGTTCTTCAACGCGGACGACAAGGCGAAGCGCATTCCGGTTTACAACTACCGGGTGCACGACTCAAAGACGTTGCTCGCAGTCCCGCGCGGAGGCTACCAGCGCGCCCAGTATTTCAATAATCGGTCGATTGAGAAGTTATTCGAACAGGCCGCTTCGCTAAAATTCTTCCTTACGCGCGATCACCTGCGTGAAGTGATTGTACGGCGGTAGGGGGACAGACGCGAGCGCCCTACCGGGCAGACACGCCGAGCCGGGCGGCGATTTCGGGATCGAGCTTAGCAGCCAGCAAGTGAAATTGCCTTGCACCGGTTTGATCGCCTTGCTGTTTGAGCGCGACACCGAGGCGGTAATTGAGGATCGACGAAAGCGGATCAGTTGCGAGACCTTGGCGAAAGACTTGAATCGCGGCCTTCATATCGCCCGATGAGGCAAGCGCGCCTCCGAGGCTTTCATAGGCAGCAACAATGTCTGGTTCGAGCTCGATGGCACGGCGGAATGCCTGTATTTGGCTAGCGGGCTGGTTGGCTAACGCTAGGGCATAGCGGTATTGTGCGAACGCGTCGGATGGATAGGATTGGGTAGCGAAGGCGAGGATATATGCAGCCCGGCCAGCGTCACCCGTTGCGGCGATTTGAGTGGCCATGAAGATGTGAGCGCGCAAGAAATACGGATAAACTTTCAGCGCCGCTTGAGCTTTGGCGGTCGCGGCTCTGCGGTCGCCGAGTGCCAGCAACCGTACGGCCTCGAGAAAGAGCTTGTTGGCCTGCCACTTAAAATCTCGTGGCAGGCGGTAGAGGATCACGTAACGGCTTCCCTGCTCGATAATGCCGCTGGTTTCTCCGTACCAAAGGTGCGCGGCCGCATCGGCCAGCTGCGAATCCACATCCGATAACTGCACGTCCCCTATGTATCCACCGGCGGAAGCTGTGGGATCGATCGATGTTGCGTGCGCGACATCGTAAAACGGCTCACCCGCGGAGAGGCGCTGCCGCGCGACTTCAGCGTTGCCACGATCATCAGTGGCAAGGATTTCCAGATACTCGCGTTTGGGCGCGACAAGCGAGCGCAAAGTTGCGTCGATCTTTCCGGCTTTCACACCTCGCTCGGGATGCACGGCAATCCAGTGATCCGTGACGTTGAATTCGTTCACTTGAATGGAAGGCATGTGGCATCCGGTGCAGCCGAAACCCGCGTTGACCGGGCAGATGGATGCGTGCTGCGGACTGGCGGCGGCGTGGCACTTGAGGCACGTCTTTGTCGAGCGTTCGGCAAGGCCCGACCCATCGCGATGCGGGTCATGGCAATCGGTGCAAGTCAGGAGCCCACCGCTTTGTTGGAAACATTCGGAATGCTGAAGGGCGGGAACCTGGCTGGAGACCAGGAGATCGCCAGGGACGGGGTCTGCTTGATTGATATTGCTGAGACCGGTGTGGCATTGGGCACATACAACGATCGATTTCGGGCCGGCGAGCGGTTCGGGCCGGATGGGCTGTCGCCCTGGAGTCGTCAAAGACTCAACGTGATCGGCCGCGGGTCCATGGCAGCTTTCGCAGCTGACCCCGCCCTGCGCTCCTGCGCCCAAGGTGCCGGGCTGTCCGTGGCAACTCAAACATTTCTGTTCGAATGTGGGGCTGAGGACGCGGCCGAGTGCGTTTTCCAAGGTGGCTGGTTTTTCTGTTTGAAATCCAGGCGAAAGGACGAGCGAGCCGTGAGGCGAGTAAGCGTAACGAGCTTCGATTAAGGCAGGCCGCGCGAGCGCGATACCATCTAAGTCGCGAATTCGGGCGAGAAAGCTGACGCCATGGCGTTTCCCGCCGATCACGGCCTCTACGGGCAAAACGGTTTTGCTTCCGAGCGGACCGGTTACGGAATATTCCAATTCGTCGCCTGAGCGAGCTACGCGAGCGCCGGTATCGACGTTGCGCACTTCGTAGACTAGGGCTGGATCGGGGCCTTCGATTTTCTTCTGATCGAATCCCGGAGGCAACGGCAGTGTGGAAGCGGCATTCCAGGTCTTTGCCATTGCGGTGGTGCTCTGCGCCGCGGCTATGTCTTTGTGGCACTTCGCGCAGACCTCGGGGCCTGCGTAACGCGGAGTCCCTGACTCTGCCGCGAGGGAGAAAGCGGCTGGCGCAAGCAGCGCCGAGAATGCGCAAGTGATCAGCGCGAAACGACGCAGCCCGTTGGACAACGGCTTACTTATATCAAGGCCGTCGGACTCGAACACAATGATCAGTTCATGCCGCCTGCTCGGAGCGAAATGAAACTCACTTGTAGCGGTAGACTCTCTCTTACATGGATGTGTAGTAGTACCTGCCAGTCCGAAGGGATTGACGCTGTTTTTGAAGCGCCGCGCAGTTGCTCATATACCGGGCGCATACGATTTGGATCGCAGAAGAAATCGCCGACTCCCGCTGTGCCGGCGCTGGTAAGCCCGGCCATCAACAATTGCCTCGAACCGGAAGGCAAGCGCGCCATCCAGATGAGCCCATAGTCCTCCGAAACGTTTCCATTAGCAGAACGACTGTAGACCTTGCGTTCACCGGAAAGCGGTCGCGCATTCGTGATCGCATCATGTTCCATGGTGAAGTTGGATCGTTCCATGTTCTCCTGCACCCACGAACTCATCTGGGGCGCGCCTAACAGGATCAGATGAACGTTGCGAGCTGCCCCCCAGTTCAGGAAACGCGCCTCGGTGACGCGAAGAGGACGGTCGAGGTGGAGCATCAACTGGCCCAGATTGAATGCCGATATCGCCTCGCCCATCCCCGTGTAATCCTGGCCCGCAAGGGTCAGAAAATGAAACGGATATTTGGCCTGCACGTCATTGGCGGAGGGGTTCAGGATCTTCTCGAGTTCGGCAGGTACGCGCGCGTTCACCGTGGACGGCCATATGGGAGTTGCGGGATTATTGCTTCCCACATAAAGCAACAAACGAGGATTACTCAGGGCTACTTCCGTTTCGTGAACGCTGTCGGTAGCGATGGGGCCGAGCAGCTCGCGGTAAAACGCGTAGCGCGAGTCGGCTTTGGGCGAAGGGCCGGAGATCAAGTGAGCCGATACCATTCCCAGTGCCCAGCCGACGGCGGCGACGAGCAGTAACAGGGCCATTTTGGCGAAGCGTTCCTGAGCGGCTGAATGGGAACCGAACGAACTGACCCGATCCGCGCCGCGCAGAGGGATGCCATTCACTTCGCCCAACGGGATGCGCGGAGGAGGTTCGTCAAATCCGGCAAATTCTGGAATATAAGATCCGGCGGGAATCTCAATGCGGCACGCGGGCGTACCGTCGCATTCCGCGTAGTGCTGCATCAGGCGCT
Source organism: Acidobacteriaceae bacterium (assembly GCA_019244055.1). GTDB lineage: Bacteria > Acidobacteriota > Terriglobia > Bryobacterales > Bryobacteraceae > Bog-105. Next base: position 23,498 of record JAFATG010000105.1, read on the forward strand.
TGCGAACGTCGCTGGCGGTTACCCGTACGATGGAATCGCCGCCGGTATCGTAGGAAGCGTCGCGACTGAAAACATCAATGCCGAGACTTCGCTCTTTCAGCCGCTCCCATTGTGCGGCTAGTGCGCATTCGACTACATGATTGAGAAACTCTCGGCTTCTGCGGCTACCCCTGAACGCGGCGCTGTTCAGGATCTCTCTGAGATGGGCTTTGATGACGTTGGCGTGCGGTAAGGCTCCCGCGACCCTCGCTATCGCGGCTTCGTGACTCGCATGATCGCGCTTGCCCGGCACCCGCCAACTCCCGAGAGAGCATATCACAGAGTTTTCAGTCCTCGGTGATGTACTAGCAGCCTCGTAGGCTTGCGGGTCAACTGGCCCTTATTGCCCGTTGACCGATACAGACAGCCGTTAGGAACACGTCCTAACAAATTCAATGAGATAGACCCTACGTTAGAGACGTATCTATCGTTGCCAACTGCCGCGCGACCCTGTATCGTTTACGCAGTTCGACAATCTTCAGGCTGCCTCGCTCTCGGACCAAACTCCGAACGACGGGGCAGTGCGCAGAAATCTTCTTTGGGATAGGAAAATGCGAAATCTCGGTAAGGCGCGGGTTGTTTTCGCGGCGGCAGTACTTGTTTGGGCTCTTGTGCCGCGGCCCAGTTTTGGTCAAAACGTCTACGGATCGATCGCCGGAACCGTGACCGATGCCAGCGGATCTGTAGTGGATGCCGCCAAGATTACCTTGACGAACACCGCAACCGGAGAAAGCCGCAGTGTGCTCACCAATAGCGGCGGTGATTACACTTTCGTAAATATCCTGCCCGCGCGCTACAAAGTGGAAGCGGAAAAGGCAGGGTTCAAAAAAGTTGTCCGTGAGCCGATCATCGTTGATATCGAAAGTGGGCTGCGCGTTGACCTCACACTGGAAGTAGGTGCAGTTACTCAGACTGTCGAGGTAACGGCAGCGGCGCCATTGCTGCAACCCGAGACCAGCTCGCTGGGGCAAGTCGTGGAACAGCGAACCGTCACTGAACTGCCGCTGAACGGCCGTAATCCGCTGGCGTTGGTGGCCCTCACCGCCGGAGTCGTGCCGCAGGGGCAGCCCTCGGCTGGGAACTCCTCGACCGGAAATCCAGTCGGCGCCAATCCCTTTGCGGCTGGAGATTTCCAAATCGGCGGAGGCCAGGCAGGGCAGAGCCAGATCCTTATCGACGGCGTACCGACCAACGGAGCGTACCTGAACGTCGTCACCGTAATTCCTACGCAGGATGCTGTTCAGGAATTTAAAGTACAGACAAACAATCTGGGTCCCGAATACGGTCGATTTGCAGGTGGTGTAATCAATCTGTCGACTAAGTCGGGTAGCAACGAGTACCACGGGACTGCGTACGAATTTCTGCGCAATAAGCTGCTGAATGCGAACGATTTCTTTTCGAATGCCGCCGGCAACCCGCGCCCTGCGTTCACCCAGAATCAGTTTGGCGCCAACGGGGGCGGCCCCATCAAAAAGGACAAACTGTTCTTCTTCTCGAGCTATGAAGGCTACCGGCAACGCAAAGGAAACGTGCTCACCGCTTGGATGCCTACCGCTGCAGAGCGTACCGGCGATTTCTCGCAAATCGGCTCGAGCGGCACGCACACAGTGCTTCCCATTTACGATCCGACAGCAAGTGCGAATTGCGTCAGTGGCGTGGCCGCCTGCCGGCCTCAATTCGCTGGAAACATGATTCCGACGAGCCGCCTCGACCCGACTGCGCAGGCGCTCATGTCCTACTTCCCTCTGCCCAACTCGCCGGGTAATCCGTTTGGTAACTTCGTCGAGAACTATAGTACAGGCGGCAATGTTAACCAAGTTAATGAGCGTGTGGATTATGACTTGAGTCAAAACCAACGAATTTTGGCGCGGTATACGTACTCGCATGTGCTGTCGCTCCCAGATAGTCCCTTTAACCAGATATGCAGCGACCGCTGCACCGAAGACACTAAAACCAATCAAGCCGTATTGGGCTACACAAACGTGCTTTCGCCCAAACTGATACTTGACATAAGGCTGGGCTTCACACGCTACGCATACTTGCGAACGCCGTTGAGCGAAGGCATCGATCTTTCGAAATTCGGCGCCAACTGGGCTGCATTAACTCCCGACATGACCTACACGCATATTCCGACGGTTTGCCTTTCTCAGGTATCGGGCGACCAGCGCTGGGGTAACGGTAGCTGGTGCGCGGCAGGGACCGGCAGCGGCATCGGCGCGTGGGATAACACGTATAGCGTCGAACCCACATTGTCATACATCAGGGGGTCTCACAACTTTAAGTTCGGAGGGGAATACCGGGTTTTACAGAACAACTACTACCAGAGCAACGATCCGGCTGGCCTATTCCAATTCGATGCCGGGATGACATCGGCAAACCCCAACAACGGGCAGCCGGGAGTCTCATCTGGTAACGGAGTTGCTTCGTTCCTGCTCGGGTACGGAAGCACCACCAACGGCAGCAGCACCACTGAGCCCGCAAAAACGGCTGACCAGAACAAATACGCTGCCGTCTACGCCAACGACACATGGCAGGTAACTAAGAAGCTAACGGTTAATTTGGGAGTTCGCGGCGATTTCCAGGGCGATTGGACCGAGCGATATAACCGAATCGTTGTTTTCAATACCAACCAAACAAGTCCGATTGCGGCGCAAGTTGGCATTCCAAGTCTGAAGGGCGGGTACGATTTGGTGAACTCATCGAACCACAAGAGCCGCACCGCGTTCCCCTCCTGGAACCATGTCAGCCCGCGTATCGGACTTTCGTATCAGGTTGATCAGAACACAGTCATCAGAACCGGGTACGGCATCTTCTATCTGCCGGTTGATGTTCGCTGGGATGATGCGCCTCACAACCTCTTCATCAACTCGATCAACACCCCCTGGGTAGTGGCCCAGGCTAACGGCGTTACTCCCAGGAATCCCATATCCAATCCGTTCCCAGGCGGAATTGCCCTGGCACCCGGCGCTAACCAAGCGTTTATCAATGTACAGGGAAGCGGGAATTCCGCTCCTTTAGGTAATTATCTGGCTCCGTATGTCCAGCAATGGAATTTCGACATCCAGCATCAGTTTGCCGGAGCGACCTTGGTTGATATCGCATACGCTGGTTCAAAGGGCACGCATCTCCCGATGCATGGCCAGGACCTGGACCAGTTGCAACCGCAATATGTGCCGACGAATGCGGCGCAGGTCGCGGCGCTGACGACTCTGGTTCCGAACCCGTTTTACGGGGTCGTTCAATCCGGCAATATCAGCGCGAATCCGACCATAAAAGCAGAACAGTTGCTGCTTCCTTTCCCGCAGTACGACGACGTGCAAATGGCCGAGCCCGACAATCGAGATTCGATTTACCACTCCATGCAGTTGAAAGTTCAGAAACGCTTCGCTGCAGGAGCGCAAGTCCTTGCGACCTACACGGTTTCGAAGCTAATCGACAATACCAATTCCGAAATTAATTGGCTCGAAGCCGCTTCTCCGGCCTGGGGCGACTCAAATGCGTATAACATTCGGAGTGCGCGCAGCCTTGATGGATTTGATGTTCCACAACGATTGGTAATCGCCTCGACGCTCGATCTGCCGGTTGGCAGGGGCCGCAAATACGGTTCTAATATGAACAAAGCCGCCAACGCGGTGATCGGCGGATGGGGATTCGATACCATCATTACGTTCTCGAGCGGCTTCCCCATTATCATTGGTGGTTGCCCCGGCAAGCTCAGCAACTCAGGTCTCCTCAATATTGGCTGCGCCCTTGCCGACCGGATCGGACCTGAGCAGATGACGACGGGCTCGCTGAACGCAAAACTGGCGCACTGGTTCGACACTTCCACTTTTGTCGCCCCTACGGACTACAGCTACGGCAATGATTCACGCACGGAGCCGAACCTCCGCACCGATGGAGTTAAAAACTTCGATATCGGGCTCTTCAAGAATTTCAACTTTACCGAACGATATGTGCTCCAGTTCCGGACCG
>JAFATG010000158.1 GCA_019244055.1 Acidobacteriaceae bacterium
GACGGAAACGGAGCTGCGCAACCTGCTCGGATGTTTTCTGTTCAGTGAAGACGATGTATTTAAGCGAATTGGCGTGCTCTCGGGCGGTGAGCGCAACCGTTATGCGCTGGCGCGCATGCTGCTGCGTCCATCAAACTTTCTGCTGCTGGACGAACCCACGAATCACCTTGATATTCGGGCGAAGGACGTGCTGCTGGAGGCGTTGGAAACATTCACGGGAACGATCCTGTTCGTCTCACATGACCGGTACTTTATCGAGCATCTCGCCACGCGAGTCTTTGAAATCGCAGATGGCGAAGTAACCGTTTTCCCGGGAGACTACGCGGATTACCTCTGGCGCAAACAAGGCGGTCCGGAGAAGGAGCCGACCATTAAAGACGTGCTGATCGGCGTGCCTCCGGCCGAGCCGGTTACCATGCCAGCGCGTGCGATCCCAGCGAAACGGGTAAATCCAATCAAGCTGAAGCAGATGCAGGACCAGGCGCAACAGCTTGAAAACCGCATTGCGGAACTCGAGGCACAGATCCAGGAATCGGAGCTGGCGTTATCGGATTTCATTGGCGCTGACGAAGCCATCCGCAGTTCCAATTTGCTTGAGAGCCGCCGCAGGGAACTGGATCAGATCATGGCCCAATGGGAAGAAGTAACCCAAGAGATCGAGGCTACGGCGTAGGGCTACTCGGGGGGAGTCTCCATTTGAGAGGGCTTTCGCTTCTGCTGCTCATCCCACCGGCGAACGAGTATGCGCCATTGATCCAGAGTCAGAACACTTCGTAACCGCACGCTCATTTCGAGGAAAACGCGGCTTGAATTCGCGCGAGCATTCGCGAGACGGTCGATCACAGGTTTCGCAGTGTCGAAGTTTACGTTGGGGTCGTTGAGGATCTCTTCCAGGTCTCCCTGAGCTTTCTGCACTTCGTTGCGGGCATCCAGCAAGCGATCGCGGTAAGAGTGAACGATCTGGCGTATCCTCTCGGTCTGTGTTGGGGTCAGACCGAGGTCGCTGCGAATGGGGCTGTTCCACCAAGGGAAATTCGCGTGCTCCTGCGCGTTCATTCCGGGTCCCGCGCTTATTAACAGGACAAGAGCCAGTAACGGGTATTTCATTCTTCGAAGAGCGCTTGCAGGGGCGCTGTCGCCTGCGGTTCGGAATCCGCGGCCATTTGACTCACCTCTTGCGCCAGTTGCGCGTCAGTGAGCTGCTGATTCCTATAATGATGCTCGTTCGCTTCGTAAAGAAAAACACTTCCGGCGAGCAGAGCTGCCATGGCCGCGACCGAGACCCATCGCCGCGCCGGCAACAGCGACCACCAGCGGACAGGCGCAGCCGTCTTCGCATAGGTCGATCGCCGCTGGGCAGCGAGAAATTCGAATGTCACATCCTCGCCCGCAGATGAGCGCCGGTCGATTGTCGCGCGTCTCTGCTGCATGGCACTCAAGCGAGCCTGGCATTCGCCGCAGAAATTAATGTGTTCATCGCCGGGCCCCACACTGTACAGATGCGCAATTAGCTGATCATCTGTCCAATGCCCTGACAGTTTGGGCTCGATCTGCATATCTCCCTCTTAAATGCCTCATTTGCGTGGCCCGTATAAATCTTTGAGTTCCTCGCGCATCTTTGCAATCGCCCGAAACAAGTGCGCTTTTATCGTTCCTACATCTAGGTTAAGGACTTCGGCGATTTCCTCCAATGGCATTGCATCATAGTGACGCAATGAAAAAACCGCGCGCTGCCGGTCGGACAACTTGGTGAGCGCCGATTCCAGTCTGCGCTGGATCTGTTTAGCGAACATCTGGCTTTCCGCGTCAGGTTCGTGATCCGTTGCGGATTGCAGGATGAACTCTTCATCCTCTGGCAGAGGTCGCCGGCGCCACAGCTTCCACGCCCGAGATCTAAGCCGGTCGAGACAGGTATTCACAGCGATGCGTGTCACCCACTTGCCAGGGTTATCCAGTTCCTGCAACTCACTGTTTGAGCTGACGGCACGATAGGCTTTGAGAAAAACATCCTGCGTGGCGGAATCGGCTTCGTCGGGGTCCTGCAGCATCCGGCGGCACAGCAGAAAGACGCGCTTCTGCTCGGAGGTCATCCAACTGCCGAAATCGCGAAGACCGGCACCGATCTGGACACTTCGTTCCAGTTGGTCCGCCATCGCGCCTATCATAGCTATCCATCTACGCAAACGAGTGAAGACGAGTTTAGGTTTACAAAGCGGGAAAAAAGCTTAATGTCCGGTGCACAGAAAAACGCGCTTTCGGAGGACAGTTGGCAGGAGAAACCGCTCGGCCCTCCCGTGGTGGGCGCCCAGAGGTTGCGTTCGTGTGCGTATTGTTGAGGATGTTCCGAGAACTTTACCTGCTTGGATTTGTAAACCCATGGCGACCGGGCGCAAGGCAGTTCGAGTGGCGACCACGGCTTATTAAATACGCTTTATCGCCGATTCCGCGCGCAGTCGAAAAAGGTATGCTGGGCTGTAATCGCAAATGGTGCGGAGTTGTGGCGAGGCACGAGCCCACTTGGCCTGCCTCCGAAATGCGCTGCTTTCGCTGCTCCCGATGTTGGGGCTGTTTCTTCCCTGCGTTTATCGCGCCGATGCACAAAAGACCAGCACAGAGGGTTTAGTAAAACCTCCGGTCATCGACAAACACGACATCCGATTCATCTCGCTTTCTGTCGGCGAGGAGAAGCTAAAAAAATGGGTCCATGGCATTGCCCAAGATGGTCAGGGGTTCATTTGGTTTGCTACCGATGACGGCTTTGTATAAGTACGACGGCTATACTCTGAGGCCGTACCTCCACGATCCGAGCATCGCGAATAGTATCAGCAGTCGCAATCTCTACACCGTCTACAAAGACCGGAGTGGCATCCTATGGATCGGAACTGTCGGAGAAGGCCTCGATAGACTGGACCCGGCGCGCGATACGATCACGCACTATCGCCATCAGCCTGGCATCGAGTCGAGCTTGGGCGACAATTCGGTCCGCTGTATTTACCAGGACCGCGGCGAGACGCTTTGGTTTGGGACCGCCAACGGACTGGATCGCCTCGATTCATCGAGGGGAGTGTTCCTTCACTACCGGCACAATCCGCGGGATCCGACAAGTCTGACCAACGACAGCGTCCGTGCCATTTACGAGGATCGCCACGCGAATCTGTGGGTGGGCACCGACCAGGGCCTTAACAAGCTGGATCGCGTCACGGGGCGGAGTTTACATTTTCTCCACGACCCGAAAAATCCTCACAGCATAGGGGCCGACTATGTAGGAAGCATTCTCGAAGACCGGTCCGGCATTCTCTGGCTAGGTTCCGTAATTGGAAACGGGTTGAGCGCTTTGGATTTGGGAGCCCAAGAATTCACCACGTATTCGTTTCTTCAGGAACAGCCGGCCAGCGATAGCGTTTCTGGCGTCGCCAGTATTCATGAAGACGCGGATGGGTCTTTGTGGCTAGGAACCGTAAACAGCGGCTTACTTAGGCTAGATCCAGCCCGGAGGGAATTTACCCGGTACATCAACAATCCTGCCGACACCTTCAGCCTTTGCGGCAACGGCGTTCAGGCGATTTTCCAAGATGCAGAAGGATCGGCCTGGTTAGGCACCAGGAACTGCGTTAGCCGGTTTGCACCGAACTCTTCCAGGTTCGTCAACTATCAGCAGAAAGTCCACCAGATTCCGGGACAACGCAGCACTGAGATCCAGTCCGTGTGGAGCGACAGCCTAGGATATTTGTGGATTGGAACCGCGAGCGGCCTTCAGATGCTCGACCGAAAGAGCAGCCGATCTGCGCTGTATCAGCACGATGCCAAGGACCCCGACAGTATCTCAACCGGCCCGGTTTGTACGTTTGCCGAAAGCGGCACAGGCAAGCTCTGGATCGGTACCTACGGCGGAGGACTCGACTCGTTCGACCGCTCGACAGGACGATTCTTCGCGTACCGGCACGACCCAAAAAATTCTGCCAGTTTAAGCAATGATAGTGTAATTTGCCTGCTTGTGGATCACGAAGGGACGATCTGGGTGGGGACCGAAGGCGGCGGACTTGACCGTTACAATCCGGGCACTGGGAAATTCAAGAACTATCGTCACGATCCAAACGATCCTCATAGCCTGTCCTACGACGAGATCAGCGCCTTATTTGAGGATCGCGCAGGGACATTGTGGGTTGGAGCTGGAACGTGGCTGGATCGTTTTGATTTCAAATCGGATCAGTTCACAAGCTACCACTACGATCCGAAGGATTCCGGCAGTCTGAGCAACGGGATTGTGGACTCGATTTATCGGGACAGCCGGGGAACGCTGTGGATCGGTACACGGGATGGTCTGGATCGACTGAACCCTAACGGAACTTTCACGAAATTCACAGTGAAGGACGGGCTCCCGGATCCCTTGGTCAAGTCAATACTCGAGGATCGCCACGGAGATCTGTGGCTCGCGACGGATAACGGCTTGTCCCACTTCTCTCCGCAGACCGGGCAGTTTCGCAACTACTTCGAATCTGACGGATTGCCGAGTAACAACCTCAACCTCCTTGGAAACGAGGCTGCCATACTCCAAGCGGCGAGCTAGTGTTTGGTTCTTTGGACGGACTGACGGTGTTCGACGCCGATCGGGTTGCCCGAGTTCCTACGTCCCTCCCGTGGTCTTCACAGACTTCCTGCTGTTTAACAAACCAGTACGTCCTGGCGGGAAATCGCCGCTACAGAAGCACATTTGGTCGACGGACACTCTCACCCTGAACAATGACCAGAGCATCTTCACGTTGGCGTTCGCGGCTCTGAGTTACGTGGATTCTGACAGAAACCAATACCGGTACCGGCTGGAGGGGTTGGAGACGCAGTGGAATGAGATGGACAGCAGCCGGCGGACGGCCACTTACACGAACCTTCCGGCCGGGAAGTACACATTCAGAGTACAGGGATCGAACAATGACGGAGTCTGGAACAACAAAGGGGTTGCATTAGCGATTACCGTTCTGCCGCCGTGGTGGGCGACCTGGTGGTTTCGCAGCATTGTTGGCCTGCTCACTGTCGCGATCATTTGGAAAACGTACCGATCTCGTGTGAAAAGTCTGCAAACACAAACTGCCAGACTCGAAGCTCAGGTGGCACAGCGAACCCGTGAACTCCAGAATGCCAAGAACTCGGCAGAGGAGGCCAAGATGCAGCGGAGCAGGCCAATCAGGCTAAGACCGTATTCCTCGCCAACATGAGCCATGAGCTTCGTACACCCTTGAACGCCGTTCTTGGCTTCTCCAATATGCTGCGCGAGAATGGCCGCGTTCCTGAGAACGAGCGCAAAGATTTGGACATCATTAATCGCAGTGGTGAACATCTGCTCACCCTCATTAACAATGTGCTGGATATGTCAAAGATCGATGCTGGCCGCATTGTGATCGAAAACGCTCCGCTCGATCTGAGCGAGCTTGCGAACGGCGTTATCGAACTGATGTGCTTGCGAGCGCAGGAAAAGGGCATCGCGTTGTCCATCGCGGAGGCGTCCGGGTTTTGTCGGTTTGTGGAGACAGATGGCGAGAAACTGCGCCAGGTGCTCATCAACCTGATCGGTAACGCCGTGAAATTTACGGAACGCGGAAGTGTGATCCTGCGCGTGGGGAGTCAACCGGCCGAGGACTCTCAGCACTGCCGCTTAGTGATAGAAGTGCAAGATACAGGAGTCGGCATCACCAAGGAGGAGCAGGCCCGCATTTTTAACCCCTTTGTCCAAGCGGGGAAGCTGCATACCCAGAAAGGCACGGGGCTAGGGCTGGCCATTACAAAGCGATTCATTGAGTTGATGGGAGGGGCTATCCAGCTCGAGAGCACGCCAGGCAAAGGATCCTTGTTTCGGGTCGAATTTCGTGTGCGGAAGGTCGAGAGATCCGAAATGCCAGTCTCCAGTACGCAGCGCGGACGCATCACCGGGCTCGAGCCTGGCCAGCCAGAGTATCGGGTGCTGATCGTGGAGGACCAGGAGGAAAACTGGCTGCTGCTGCAGCGGCTCCTTGAAAATGCGGGCCTCCCGGTTCAGGTGGCGGAGAATGGCGCAAGTGGTGTCGACATGTTTCAAAGCTGGCGGCCACACTTCATCTGGATGGACTGGCGGCTGCCCGACATGGACGGCCTGGAAGTGACACGCCGCATCCGGGCGCTCGATGACGGTAAGAGTGTTAAGATCGCCATCCTCTCTGCGTTCGCTTTCATTGAATATCGAGGCTCTGGCGGCCGGGGTAGATGACTTTCTCAGCAAGCCATTCCGGGCCGAAGAAATTTTCGATTGCTTCACGCGGCATCTGGGCGTGCGCTACACCTATCGGGGGCCGCAACCGAAAAAGCGGCCGTCGCAGTTGGGCTCGAAGAGCTAGCGAGTTTGCCAGCCGAACTCCAAAAGGAGCTGACGGACGGCCTAATTTCGTTGGACATCGAGCGCATAGGAAGAATCATCGCGCGCATTTCAAAAGAGAATCCTACATTGGGTAGTACGCTCTCGCAGTATGCGCAAACGTATGCGTTCTCGTCGATTCTACAGGCGCTTCGATCGTCAGAGGGCGTGCAGACCTGAGGGCGCTGTTTCCCGACAAATCCGCAGTGGCGCGCAAGCATTTACGAATGCAGTCCGGATCTTTGCCGCGGGACGTTACTCAACCTTCGCGACTACACGCGGGTTATCTGGACCAACGAATTCTGTCCGGATGGCCAGCTGTGCGGGGAAGACGGTCCGAATGCGCTCGAACCATCACGGATCTGGTGTTTATGTCTCGCTATTATCGATCATCATGGGAGGCAGTAG
>JAFATG010000176.1 GCA_019244055.1 Acidobacteriaceae bacterium
TTTGCAGGTTCTGAAATGCCATTGCGAATTACCAGATAGAGATGGAAGCCCACCACCGCAAAGATGACCGCCGGAATCCAGAAAACATGCACGGCAAAGAAGCGGCTGAGCGTCGAGCCGCCCACGGTATTGCCGCCGAAAATCAAGCGCGCGATCCAATGCCCGATGAGCGGCACGCGGCCAGCCTGTTCCGCCGCAATCGTCGTCGACCAGACTCCGGTTTGATCCCAGCGCAGTAACTGGCCGGTAAAGCCCATGGCCAAAGTCAAAAACAGCAGAATGACTCCGGTAAACCAGTTCAATTCGCGCGGGAACTTATAAGATCCGGTGAGAAAGACGCGGCCCATGTGCAAGCCCACCAGCAGAATCATGGCGCTCGCGCCGAAGTAGTGCATTCCGCGCACCCACCAGCCCCAAGTTGCCTGATGACTGATGAACTCGAGACTCTTGTAAGCGCCGCCAGCCGACGATACGTAGGCAGTGGCGAGAGCGATCCCCGTTGCCACCTGTATGAGAAACACAATTAAAGTAGCGCTGCCGAAGACGTATTTCCATCCCGTTCCCGGCGGTATCGGATGGCGTATTAGAGGGCCAAGAGTTTTCGAGATCTCACTTCGATCGTCAAACCACTGCCAAATCTTCCATGGAATTGACAGAGTGTTCCAGATCAGTTTGAAAAGCCACATACTAGAGTTCTTCCGAATCGTTTCTCAGGTAATGGGAATCGGAGAAGTCAAAATTTCCACGTTGCCGTTGCGAACGCGGACCGGATATTGCGTCAGCCCGCGCGGCGGAGGTCCACCCGCCACCGATCCATCGCTGTAGTAGACGCCTCCATGGCACGGGCACATGAAGAGTTTTGCCGTTGGCTCCCAACGCACAGGGCAGCCCAGATGGGAACAGTTCACAGAAAAGGCTACAAAGTCGTTTTGATTTTTGCGCCGCAGCCACGCACCTGTTTCGGCGGTAACACCTGCCCACGGCAGCGGCGATGCATCTTCAAATCTCACTTCGACGGTATCGCCGGTTTTGAATTTGTCCAAAGGTCCCACGGCACGCCACTTTCGCTCGGTGTCGCGCAGCAGTGGACCGAGAAGAAAACCCACCACCGGCACGGCCACGATCACCGCTGAGAGGCCGCCGACCCCAACACACAGCGCTGTCAGGAAATCGCGCCTCAGTTCGGTGGGTCTTGTCTCATTCGGATTTAGACTCATGCCGAAGTTCTCCTATCCAGCCTCTTATGGCGATAATCGAGACCACCGCTCCGACAAGGGAAACAGTCCAGCTTGTCGGAGGGCCCCAGGCAAATACCACCACGCCACCGGCCAAAACCGCAGGCCAGTAGGTGGGCCTCGGCAGTTTATGAGGGCGCGCCAGATTCCAGCCCGCTGGGAGTTCTGCTTCGTATGGCTGGTCCGGTTTGATCTTTTCTAACTTGCGATCGATGACATCGCCGGATTCTGGCGCCTCGCGATGGCGCTGTTGTCGTGAATCTGCTTTCGGCTCCACAGCCTCATGCATTTGATGGCCGGCGCGGATCAAATCTTCCCCTACCCCGCGCACTTCACGGCCGATGAGGCGGAAGCGGGACAGAGCGCCTAAAAAGCCGCCGAGCACGCCGGCGATTCCAGTGAGACCGCTTCGAGGAGGTTTGGTTTTATCGTTCATCTCGTCAACTCCGACCCGGAAGGAATCCTATATTCGGTCACAATCTCTTCAGGCGTGCTGTACCAGCGCGCAAACATGGCAATCACCGCGGAGAGATAAACCAAGCAGCCCGGCACCCACATAATCAAGCCGCCGGTGTGCTGGTCGGCAGCCGTCATGTCCTGCATCCCTGCTGCGCCCGCTGGCGCGAACGCAAGCAGAATGCCCAGCAGCGTACAACCTACGCAGCCCGAGACCAGGTAGAGCGCCGCCCAAGGAACCGGAGTCATTCGTTCGCGCGGGAGGGGCGAAAAAATAGGCCACCAAAATACGATTCCGTTCAACAAGAAAGAAATGTCCTCCAAGGGCTCCAGGCCAGGATGGCTTGCGACCGCTCGACACGCCGCAGGCAGATGCCATGCCCACATCGCTCCCATTCCCACCAGCCATGTGACGGAGCGATGCGACAAGAACCCCTTCAACTTTTCCGTTGCGGGCGACTCCTCCGTCCGGCTCGCGATTTTGCGAGGAACAGCTAGCAGCAAGAAAGGCGCTACTACTTGCGCCAGAATCATGTGGCCGGTCATCTGCATGCTGAACGGGTACGTGTGAAATAAATTTGCGAACCAAGCCCAGATATTCATCGCGTGCTCCACAGATAAACGATGCTAAAGACGGCAATCCAAACACAGTCCACAAAGTGCCAGTACATCGAGACCGACTCAACCGCGACCTGATAGCGCGGACCGCGATCTCTCGTCAAGTCGATTCCCAAAACGATACTCAGCAGTGTCAGTCCGACGATGACGTGAATTCCGTGCATCCCGGTGAGGCCAAAATACGTTGTCCCGAACAGATTTCTGCTAATGGTTACTTGCTGGCTGAGTAAGTGCAGATATTCGCGGGTTTCTCCGTAGAGGAAAACCAAACCCATCGCAATGGTGATCGAGAGCCACAGGAGAAATCCGCGCCGGTTTTGCTTTCTCAAGTTACGCCCGGCGAGCCAGATAGTCCCACTGCTCGCGATCAAAAATGCCGTGTACACTCCAGTGCTTGCCGGATGAAGGCTATTTGCCGCGGTGGGGCCGCTCGAAATAAATCCATGGAAAAAGACATACGCCAGCATCAGATACCCGAAGAACGTGGACTCCGAGGCGATAAAGAGCCCCACGCACAGCTTTGTCTTTTCGATGGGGCCCGCCACAGCCCCTACTTCCGTCAACGCTTCCAATCTGGATCCTCCGGGTGAGCGAGATCCCACAA
>JAFATG010000211.1 GCA_019244055.1 Acidobacteriaceae bacterium
GATTCTACAGGCGCTTCGATCGTCAGAGGGCGTGCAGACCTGAGGGCGCTGTTTCCCGACAAATCCGCAGTGGCGCGCAAGCATTTACGAATGCAGTCCGGATCTTTGCCGCGGGACGTTACTCAACCTTCGCGACTCCTGAGGAACTTATTCGTTTACGGCTGGAATCATTTGGAATCCAAGCTTAGCGGCCTGCTTTCGGAGCCTAGCTTCCGCACGGGCAGCGGCCCCTTTCTCCTGCTTGATGAACACGCTTTCGTTGTATTCCTCCTTGGTTGTCAATAGATGGAACACGATACGGGTTAGTTTGTGTGCGGTAGCCGTGACCGCTTCCGGTTTCCCAAGCTTCCGCTTCAAACGGCGGAAGAATTCACCTAGATAGTTGTCGGCATGGTGTAGCGCATGAGCACCGAGACGAAGTGCAATCGAGACACGGTTCCGCACCTGACGTGTACGCGTGTACAGAACTTTACCTCCGCTGATTTGTTTCTCTGGACAAAGGCCCAACCAGGATGCGAAGGCCGAGGCATTTCGAAAACGCGAGAGGTCCGGGCCAACTTCGCACAAGATGGTCTGGGCCGTCACCGCACTGATTCCGGGGACATTGGTCAGATCAATCCCGAATGTGCGATAGAGCTCGGACCGCAAGCTGAATGAGGTGGGTTCGTTGTGCTTGGTCGCGTAAGGATGCTTCTTCGTTCGCCGCGGTAGCTCCGCCTGAGCATTGTGGGCAACCGGCAGATTCAACATTTGCTTATGAATTTCTCGGTCGACGTCTTGAATCTGCTGCTGGTAATAACGATAGCCGGCAAGTGACTGCTTCAGCGTGAACAGATGTTCGGATCGGTAATCACCTTCCAGTGCCCGCGCCACTGTGTCCTGACTGCTCTTCACCCGCGCGTGGCATAGCTCGGCGAGTTTCATCGGGTCGCGTTCACCTGCCAGGATTGCATCCAAAATGCGTTGCCCACTCAAACCAGTGATCTCGCTCAGCACATGGTGAAGCTGCAGATTCATCTGGTCGAGTGATTTCTGCATGTGCATCACATGCTGAGCCGCCATTTGAATGAGGCTGTCGCGATGTCGCCAGAGAGACCGGATTGCACAAATGACATCCGGTGGCCGAAAGCTGCCGCGCAGCAGACCAACCGAGTGCAGATATTGAATCCACTGGCAATCCGAAACATCGGTCTTCCGGCCGGGGACGTTCCTGACGTAGTGTGCATTTACCAGAAACACTTTGAAACCCTGAGTTTCCAGAATCTGGTAAAGCGGTATCCAATACACGCTGGTCGACTCCATCGCTACTGTGCCGATACCGCACCGTTTCAGCCACTCCGCCAATTCAAGCAAATCCCGCGTGAACGTCGAAAACCTTCTTACGGGTTCGCAGTCGCGATCGGATGACACGGCGACGAATACCTCTTCCGCGCCGATATCGACCCCTGCCGCATCCGGATGCAACACAGGTAGCATTTCGCTCCGTCGTTTCTGATTCTTCTTGGACATGAACACCTCCTGCTAGATCGGGTGAGCCGCCCGAGGTGCGGATGAATGCAAACTCCTGAACGAGATCGTCGCCGGCGGCGAACGTCATCACTAACCTGTACGCGGCCCCAGACCCACGCTACTCGACGGGCTTGCTAACGCACCAATGTCGCAGCGGGCTGTAACTGCGGCTCACCCGGGCATCTATCATCTCGCTTTTCGTTCCTCCCTGGCCTGTCTGGCAGGCCAGTTACGCGCTACTCGCGGGAGATCGGCTAATCACGTTCTGGAATGGCCAGCAGGTGCAACCTCGCAGTGCAGAGCAATCAGCGGTTTCAGGCGCCACTCCTAAAGTCGGCGCAGCGCAGCAGCAATCGTTGGCGGGACGCAGTAAGGACTTTTTCTTCCAATCTCTCGCACAACTTTCAGAGAACCCATCCTCACTCCTAAACTTTTAGTTGACAGACGCCTCTCCTTCGCTGTAGACTCCTAATTGTTTAGGACAGCGCAGATGCCTCGCCGAAAGAGCTCCGACCGCTCGCTCACCCAGCTCGAACTCGAAAT
>JAFATG010000354.1 GCA_019244055.1 Acidobacteriaceae bacterium
ACCAAGGATGAGCACCGACTCGCCGTTTTTCAAGCCGAGCGTTTTATCCAGACCCGCAAGGGCGGTGATCGCGTCAACCGCCATGGCGGCGGCCTGCGGCATGCTCAGTTTTCCCGGGATGCGCGAGACACTATTTTCTTTCACTACGGCATACTGCGAATAAAATCCGCCCTTCGGATTCAGAAAAGCGATTCCGTAGACGCGATCCCCTTTTTTGAAGTGCCGTACGTTGTCTCCCACAGCATCGACAGTCCCAGCGCCATCCGACCCCAGCACGAGCGGGAACCGGGGCTTCACATTGAACTCTTTCGCAAATCCGCCTTCACGTTCGAACGGATCCCAAACGCCCACTCCCGCGGCTTCCACTCGAACCCGCACTTCATCAGCGCCGACATCCGGGATTTGAAGCTCGCGCGTTTTTAGTGTTTCAATGCCCCCAAATCGATCGATCGCTACAGCCTTCATCGTTTTATTCAATGTTTGATTCATAGTGAACCATCCTTGATTTACCCAAAAAATGAGATCCCGGAAACGGGCAACCAGTTACGTGTGAGGACGCGAAGAGCGGAGAACGGGTTCAGTGTTCCTGAGATTCGTTCAGGAGACACAAAGCGCATAACGAGCAGATTCCGTGTCGAAATAGGATGAATGATGGGTGCCTGAGCAGCGAGGCTTCAGCTATCGTCGAAAGTTTGGTTTTTGAACAGTTCTCATGAAGTACTGGCTTGTTTTAATCGCCGCAAGCGCCACCTGTGCATTTGCGCAACTTCCCTACTCCACGTCGATTGAGCCTACGCCAAGAGCGCAGGAGATCTCTATCAATCGCGGCTCGGTCGCTCTCTGGCAGAGCCTGAAAAAACTTCACACGCGCGCCAGCCTGATCATGATCACTGCGCATCCCGACGATGAAGACGGGGGGGTGCTAACGTACGAATCGCGCGGGCAAGGTGTGCGCGTAGCATTGCTAACCCTGAACCGCGGAGAGGGCGGCGCCAATGTGATGTCGCCCGACTATTTCGACGCCCTTGGACTTGTCCGCACGATGGAGTTGTTGAAGGCGGATGAATACTACGGTGTAAAGCAGTACTGGACGCGAGTGGTGGATTACGGCTTCTCCAAGACCAAGGCTGAGTCGATCAGCAAATGGACACACGATCGCGTTCTATACGACGTCGTTCGTGTCGTGCGGATGGAACGCCCGCTGGTAGTCACCTCCGTGTTTGTCGGCGGTCCCAGTGATGGGCACGGCAATCACCAGACGGCAGGAGCGATGGCGCAGGAGGTCTTCAAAGCCGCGGGCGATCCTAACGTGTTTCCTGATCAGATCAAGGACGGCGTGAAGCCTTGGACTCCGCTGAAAGATTATGCGCGCGTCCCGTTCCAGATGAATGGCGATGAGGCGAAGCGATCGACGAATGTAGATATTCCGGAGGGAGATTACGATCCCGTGCTGGGCATGTCTTATGTGCAGATTTCCCGCGAAGGGCTGGGTTTTCAAAAGTCGCAGAACGGTGGCGGGTCTATACCGAAAGCGGGCGAGCGCTTCAGCCCTTACCATCGCTTCGGATCGAATGTCGAAGTGCCGGAGAAGGAATCGAGCTTCTTCGACGGGATCGATACATCCTTGATGGGAATTGCTTCGCTTGCGCAAGGCGGGGATGCCAGGTTCGTGAAAGAAGGGCTCGAGCGAATTAATGCCTCGGTCGAGGAGGCGATGAGGAACTTCGAAGCTCCCCACCCGGAGAAGACGGCTCCCGCATTGGCGAACGGGCTAAACGGAACGATCGCATTGCTCGAGCAGGTTGGTAAGAGCAATCTCTCGGAAGACTCAAAATACAATCTTCAGCACGAGTTAGAGATCAAGCGTGTTCAATTCAACAACGCTTTGGCTGAAGCGCTCGGGTTGTCACTTAGCGCGACCGTTACGCCCGCCACCGAGCAGAATCCGCTGATGGAAATGTTTATGGGCGATGCGGAAACCTTTCGGATGGCGATACCGGGCCAGAAATTCAAGGTGAGAGTACGCGTAGTGAGTCAGAGCTCAGCTCCGGTGGAATTGGAAAGGGCGAGCATGGCGGCTTACATACAGAAGGATGCCTGGCCCGTGTCATCGAATGCGACGGAGAAACCGAATAAGCTGGCCGCAAATAAGCCAATCGAATTGAAATTTTCTGTCACAGTTCCTGAGGATGCATCCTTTACGCGACCATATTTTACGCGGCCAGATATCGAACAGTCCTATTACGATATTCGGGATCCGCGTTTTCTCAGTCAGCCGTTGGCACCTTATCCGCTCGCGGCCTGGTCCGAGTTCGTATATGATGGCGCACCGATCAAGATTGGGCAGTACGTGCAGACAATCCAGCGCATAAACGGTGAAGGAAGCGTTTACTTTCCGCTGGCCGTAGGACCTGCGATCGGTGTGGCGATCACGCCGCAAGCGGGGATCGTGCCCCTAAAGGACCAGTCATTCCCGGTGACGGCACTGGTTCACAGCAACGTGAAAGGACCGGCAAAAGGAACGGTCAGATTGGACCTTCCGAGGGGCTGGAAGGCTCAGCCTGAAACGGCTCCGTTTTCGACTGCTGACGATGGGCAGGATCAATCTCTAGCGTTTCAGGTCACGCCCACGAAGTTGGCACAGAAACCGTACAACATCACCGCGGTGGCCAGTTATGCGGGCCACGAATACACGGAAGGATACGTTACGACCGGGTATCCCACTCTCAGGCCCTATTTTCTTTACAGGCCAGCGACGTATAAGTTAACGGGCGTCGACGTCAAGATCGCGCCTGATCTGAACGTCGGATACGTGAGGGGTAGCGGGGACGATGTGCCCGCATCACTCGAACATCTCGGCATACACGTGACGTTTCTTGGGCCGGCGGACATTGCCACAGGAAATCTCGCTAAATTCGACGTCATCCTCTTGGGTGTTCGCACCTACGCGGTTCGCGAAGACCTGCGAACGTACAACGCTCGGCTTCTCGATTACGTGAAGAACGGAGGCGTCATGATCGTGCAGTACAACACGCCGGAATTCGATAAAAACTACGGACCATATCCTTATACGATGACCGAAGATCCAGAAGAGGTGACGGACGAGGCGTCGAAGGTGCAGATTCTCGAACCGTCGAATCCGATTTTCAATTGGCCGAACAAGATCTCGGAAGCCGATTTCGCCGGGTGGGTGGAAGAGCGCGGCTCGAAATGGATGAAATCGTGGGATCCGCATTATCAGGCGCTGCTCGAAGCCCATGACGAAGGACAAGCTCCGCAGAAGGGCGGCCTGCTTTACGCAAAGTTCGGGAAAGGCATCTATATCTACAACGCGTGGGCGTTCTATCGCGAGCTGCCGGAAGGCGTGCCCGGAGCATACCGGATTTTCGCGAACATGCTCAGCCTACCGAAGAACCCGCAGCACTGACGGAACCCTTCCGGCCACGAACGCTTAGACAAGGGTGTCCGGCCCAGATGAAGCGCAGGGGCCAATCCGCGCAATGAGTAATGCCGATGCGGGAGGTAACCGCGATTTGAAATGGCGGTTTGGTTTTCCACGCGCGAATCGTAAAATCGCCTTTGTCGAGGCGTTGACCATACTGCTCACGAGTAATGGCAAGAGCTTGGGTCAGCTTGCCGGGCCCGTTGGCGAGACCGGTTGTCGGTCCATGCCAATGCCGGCGTTGATACATAAGATCGAGACCGGAAAGCGGTTCGAGCGCGCGAATAAGAACGCACCCCGGCTCATCTTCGCGGTCGGCAACGACGTTGAGGCACTCGTGCATACCGTAGATGAAGTAGACGTAAGCGCGTCCCGCAGGGCCAAACAGAACCCTAGTGCGCTCCGTTTTTCCGCGCGAGGCATGAGCAGCCAAGTCGTGGAGGCCGAGATAGGCTTCGGTCTCGACGATCATTCCGGCCGTTTCGCGGTGGACGATCACGCAGCTCAGGAGCGCGGGCGCGAGTTCGGTGGCAGGACGCGCGAAGAAATCGAGCGCCAGCGGCTCGGTTGCACGCATCAACCGGCGTAGCGGCAGCTTCTCGTTTTCAGGCAGAATAAGCTAGAACATTAGCACGGAGTTTCCTCATGCGACTCTTCACAGCTATCGATCTACCAGCGGAGGTATTGCTCCGGTTGGAACGCCTGTTGGCAGCCCTTCGTTCGGAGGCTCTGATCAAATGGAGTCCGCTCGACAACTTGCACATCACGACAAAATTCATTGGCGAGTGGCAGGAACGGCGGCTGGACGAATTGGATGCGGCGCTGGCGGGCGTCGGGCCGCGCGAACCATTTTCACTGGAGCTAAAAGACCTGGGATGGTTCCCGAATGAGCGCTCCCCACGAGTATTGTGGGCCGGCGTACACGGCGGTCAGTGGTTAGAGGAGCTGGCGCGAGCGACTGAGGAACGGCTGGTCCCGCTCGGGATTCCGCGCGAAGAGCGGGCGTTTTCTCCTCATCTGACGCTGGCGCGAATCAAGAGTCCGGTTCCGCTCGGACGCCTGAAGCAGAGAGTTCGGGACATGCAGCCGGCTGCTCTGGGCACGTTTCAGGTAACACGCTTTACGCTGTACCGGAGCGACCCGGGATCGAACGCAAGTATCTACCATCGCCTGCGGGAGTATCGTTTAGCCTCGGCCATGGCGGCTTCTTAGCATTCCATCGTGGTCGCGCCTCAATTCCTTTCACTAGCAGTTCCAACGCTCTTGGCGTTTCTGATCGGCGGCCTACCGTTCGGATACTGGTGTGTGCGGATGACGTCCGGCAAGGATATTCGCGAGATGGGTAGCGGCAACATCGGGGCCACGAACGTTCATCGGACGATGGGGAGAAAGGCCGGACTGGTTGTTCTTCTACTCGACATCTGCAAAGGGTTCCTCGCGGTCTGGCTGGCAGCCGCCGCCACGCACTGGAATGTGATCGCGGTGGCGCTCTCGATAGCGGCGGTCATGCTCGGACATTGTTATCCGGTGTTTCTGCGATTTAAGGGCGGCAAAGCGGTGGCCTGTTTCATCGGCGCATTCTTATTCGTTGCGCCGCTGGCCTTATTGGCCGTGGCCGCGCTCTTTGCGCTGATCGTGTTTCTGAGCAAATACATTTCTCTCGGGTCGATTCTTGGCGCTTTGATGTTTCCTTTCGTTTACTGGTTGGTTTATCATCCCCCTTCTCCTCTGCTCGGCGCTGCGGTGTTCGCCGCGCTGTTGATCATTTATCGTCATAGAGCGAATATTGCGCGCCTGCGAGCGGGAAATGAACATATTTTTTCCGTCAAAGGCAAAGCGGCGTGAAGCCGCCGTCCGGCTTTCGATTGAACAGTGGCGAAGCTACCCTCGCCGTGGTGGGGGCAGGAAGCTGGGGCACTGCACTTGTCATTGCGCTCGCGTCCCGCTTTGAGCGGATTCGTCTGTGGGTGCGAACGGTAGAGCGCGCCAAAGAAATTGGTGAGCTGCGCGAGAACCGAAGATATCTTCCCGGTTTTCGGCTGCCTGAGCGCTGCTTTGTTTCGGCCGATTTAGCAGACGCCCTAGTGGGCGCGGACATCGTGATCTGCGCGATTCCTTCCTGCTATCTGAGAGCGGTGTTCGAAAGAGCGAAGCTGCACGTGCCGGCGCGGGCGACGATAGTCAGCGCCACGAAAGGCGTGGAGCAAGGCACGCTTCGGCGCATGTCGCAGATCCTTGCGGAGACACTCGGGGCTGACGCGGTCGGGAGTCCGCGCATCGCGGTAATTTCAGGCCCCACTTTCGCTAGAGAAATAGCGGCCGGTGAACCAGCCGCGGTAGTCATCGCAGCCGAACATATGGAAATCGCGGAACACATTCAGCATGCGTTCGCGACACCGGCGTTCCGCCTGTACGCCAGCGCCGATGTAGTCGGCGTGGAAATGGGAGCCGCGTTGAAGAATGTGATCGCGATT
Organism: Acidobacteriaceae bacterium; assembly: GCA_019244055.1. Classification (GTDB taxonomy): domain Bacteria; phylum Acidobacteriota; class Terriglobia; order Bryobacterales; family Bryobacteraceae; genus Bog-105. The sequence goes on from JAFATG010000354.1 coordinate 5,917, forward strand.
GGGGCTGGCATTTGTGGCGGTCTGGGCTTGGGAAGCAACAGCGTCGCGGCCCTGATCACGCGTGGACTCGCCGAAATCACGCGGCTTTCGGTCGCTCTAGGCGGGCAACTGCGAACCTTGAGCGGGCTGGCGGGCCTAGGCGACTTGGTGCTGACTGCAACGGGTGATCTTTCGCGGAACAGGCGCGTGGGCATCGAACTCGGACAGGGCCGCAAACTGGCGCAGATTTTGGCAGAGATGACGATGGTAGCCGAAGGAGTCTCGACGTGCAGGGCCGCACATCAACTCGGGCGGGAGCGAGACATTGCGCTGCCGATCATCGATCAGATGTACGAAGTTCTCTATAAGGAAAAAGACCCTCGGAAAGCGATTCGCGACTTGATGGACCGTCCGCTCACGAGCGAGTAGACGGTTTGCGCTCGAGGTACATGAAATAGCCGATCATTGTCTTTGCATCGACTATCCTGCCATCGCGAATCATCTCACCGACTTCGGCCTGGGGAAACCAGCGGATCTCGATTCGCTCGTCTTCCATGGGCTCCTGAACGCCCTCGGTCAGATCTTCGGCCAGAAAGATGTTCATTTTTTCGGCGACATATCCGGGGCTGGCCCAGAACGCAGCTATGTCGGTCCAGGTTTTCGCTTGATAACCAGTCTCTTCACGCAACTCGCGTTTGGCGGCTTCGAGCGGAGATTCGCCGGGGTCAAGGCGGCCGGCAGGGAGTTCCCAAAGGTACTGTTCAGCGGGAAGACGGAACTGCTTGACGAGGAGGATGCGATGATCGCGATCGACCGCCATCATGACTGCGGAGCCGGGATGCCGCACGATGGAGCGATGGATCTCAAAGCCGTCCGGATCATGCGCGACTTCGTCGACAATAGTGAAGAGCTTGTTCTTGAAGACTTCGCGCGAAGAGATGATCTGCATGCTTTTGAGGAATATCGTCGCACAACGGACTCTCGACCCAAAGTGAAACAGGAAGCGGCGGACCGGTGTGACTCAAATTAGTCCGTTTGCACCGAGGCCGGTAAGGCGGCCCGTGATGTTCCAGAGTTGGGAAGGGCTGACGTTCCTGCACTGGCGCTACGAGGTGGATCAGATATTGAAGCTGCTGCCGCCGCAAGTGAGTCTGGATACTTTCGATGGCGCGGCCTGGGTGGGGCTCACCCCTTTTCGAGTGACAAATTTGCGCTCGCCATTCACACCGGCGCTTCCCTGGTTGTCGCGATTCCCGGAAACAAATGTCAGGACGTATGTTCGGGGACCGGACGGTGAACCGGGCGTGTGGTTCTTCACATTGGAATGCGCCCGTCTCGCAGCGGTGCTGGGCGCCCGTGCGACATTTCGGTTGCCGTATCGATGGGCACGAATGAGCGTGAGTACGATGGACGGCAGAATCGAATATTGTAGCCAGAGGCATCGCGGTATGGGAAACGGACGGACAGATATCCTGGTTGAACCCGCGGAAACGATTCAGGCCGGCGACTTCGATAATTTCCTGACGGCGCGGTACCGGCTCTACACAGTGGCGGGTGGGCGGCTTGGATCTGCAGACATCGAACACGCACCGTGGCCTTTGCAGCGAGGCCGCGTCATGCGAATCGAGCAGAGCCTGGTCGAACACTCGGGCGTGCCGAAGCCGAGCGGCGAGCCGATCGTTCATTACTCACAAAATGTCGATGTACGAATCGGGCGACTTCGTTGGTCAGGCTAGACCGGCGCCTTCGTGGTGTTCACCTACTGCCGCTTCGGCACCGTTCACCGCAGGCGGCGGCGTGCCACGCTCCCGGCTTAGCTCACGACCGAGATCGGCAATCACCTCATTGTGCTGACGGGAATGAAGCTGCTCATCCAGGCGGCGCACAGCGAGACCGACTACGTCGCGGTGATGCAACCGGCCACCGACACCCGGGCGGTCCGAGAGCTCCGTCCACAGCCGGTGAACCAGATCGATGTCGCTGGGCCAGAGGCGAGGCTGGTGTGGCCCGAGCGAGTAAAAGACGGGCTCCCCACCATCAGGAAAGATTTCGAGCATGATAGCGGGCCGCGGAGTTGGAAGCTGTTCCCAGGCGAGTCCGACGAACCGCGCCTGTTCGTCGATTGAAAGATTCGGCGAGAGGGTCGTTACGATGCGGGAGGAGTTGAGCTGCTGGGCGGCAGCAATCAAAGCAGACGCTTCATCGCGGCCAGGCACAGTGAGCAGCTCAACGTGCTTGCCGGCCTTCTCGGCCACGCTCACGATTTTGCTGAAGAGCTCGATCTCGCGATTACCGCAGATCTGGTCAGGGGTGAGACGGAACTCGCCGGAACCGAGAAAACCGATGTGATGGACGACAACGACAACGACGTCCTGCTTATCGGGTTTGACATCGTGCAGAACCGCAGCCAGATGTTCCAGATGATAAGGGTCGCTAGCCTGTACGAGGATGTTACCTGGACGAACCTTCACGCCCTCGACGTTCACTTCGACATGCTCTTCGAGACGAAACTTCTCCTGCTCGGCTGCTTCCTGCTGACGTTTGCGGTGGTTCCGGCGCTCAGAGAAAGTGAAGGCGGCAAAAAAGCCAATGGTGAAGATCGATCCCGAGATCGTGGCGGTCTCTTTCGTGACGACGTTGACCAGAGCTAGCACAAACAAGGCTACAGTGATCACTATCAGGCCGAAGGGAATTTCCGTCTTCCCAATACGGAAATTGAGCGGCACCTTCCATTCACGCGCTTCGGGACGCTTGTAGCGCAGAACCAGAACGGAGAGCGCCTTCATGGCGAAACTCCAGATCACGCCGAATGCATAGGCTTCGCCGAGGGTATCGACATTGCCGCGGCTCAAGACGATCGTAATGAGCTGGAGGATGACGATCAGATTGATGAGGCGGCTGGTAGTACCGTACTTACGGTTCGGGACCCGGAACCAATCAGGCAGAACGCCATCTTCCGCCACACGATTAAGAACACCGTTCGAGCCGATAATCGCGGTATTGACGGCACCGGACAGGATCAGAACGCCGACCAGCACGACGAACCCGTGGAATAAAAGCTTTAAAACGGTGGGTCCAACGAGAAAGATCGAGAGTCCGCCGATCAGGTTGTTCAGGTACTTCGCTCGTTGTACGTCAGGGATCAACATCACGGCGAAGAACGAGACCAGGGAGGTGAAGATCAGGCTATAGATGATCACGATCATGCCGGTCTTCTTCAGGTTCTTGAGTTTGGGCGCTTCGATCTCGCGATAGACCTGGGCGAGAGTTTCAAAACCGCTCATCGCAAGAAGCGAGTGGCCCAACCCGATGAGGATCGCTACCGCGGTGATGGTGGGCGCGACCGTACCACGCAGCCAACCGAGAGCATCCGGGCCGTAATGCAGATTTTCGCGGGTGGGCAGAGGTACAGGTTGAAAGCCTTTGGTCGCCATGGTGATCAAGCACCAGGCAATGAGAATGACCACCATCGCGGTGGTGACCTGCATAATGCGGAGAGCCTTGTCGCTCGACTCGTGAATCCCGATAATGTTCTGCCGCCAGAAGTAAACCGTTACCACAAGGGCAAAGCCGGCTGCGAACACGTCCGGGTGCACATGCCACGTCGCCTTGGCGCGATCGGCAAGTTCATTGATGAGACCAGCGAGATACAGTCCGGCGCTGACAGCGCTGATGGGCCCTGTCAGCACGTAATCAAACATGAGCGCCGATACCGAAAACTTCGCCAGCGTGGCGCCCATGGCTTCATGCACAACCCTATACACACCGCCACGAACGAACATGCTCGAGCTTTCGATGTAAATGGCGCGAATGGCGAAGCCGAACAGCATGATGCCGAGGATGAACCAGGGGGCCGACTTACCGATGGCCGATTCGGCAATGCCGCCGGCATAGTAAGCAGAAGAGGCGAGGTCGCTTAGAACGATGGCCGCCGCCCGCCAGAAAGAAATGAACGACAGCATCACTGTCGTTGCGACGACGACTTTAGTCTTGGTTGAAGTCGCTACGGGAGCGGCTGAGACGCTCAGATTCGGGGTGTCCGTTTGCTGCGGCAAGCGCTTACCTTTTGTAATACTCCCGAATACCTATTAAACAGCATTTAGCACCCGTAGCATCGACCTAAGCTGCTTTTTCCTGGAGTTTCGTCTTATGTTTGTCATGCAGTTCAATGGCGGCCCGGGCAGCCGCAGCCGAAATGAAAAAACGCCGGAGGCTCGCACCGCGGCGGGTCCGGCGTTCAGAATATTCGAAGCGCAGACAAGGCTTCTGGGCTAGAGTCTAGCATGGCTGCCAACGCCACGTTTGGGAAGACGTGCAGCCGAGCGGAAAACGAGCGGGGCCGCAACTGTACAAACAATACTAGTTGTGGGAACAGGATGATCAACGACCTCTGGTACAAGAACGCGATTGTGTATTGTCTTTCGGTCGCAACTTTTATGGACGCGGATGGCGATGGAGTTGGCGACTTCAAGGGTCTGATGCGAAGACTTGATTACTTGCAGGGCCTGGGAGCGACCGCGCTCTGGCTGATGCCCTTTCAGCCATCTCCCGGACGTGATGGTGGGTACGATATCACCGATTACTACAACGTAGATCCCAAATATGGCACTCTCGGTGACTTCGTCGAATTCACACATGCTTGCGAACAACGCGGCATACGTGTGCTGATCGATTTGGTAGTGAATCACACGTCGAATGAACATCCCTGGTTTCGCGATGCACGGCGCAATCCGCATTCTAAATACCGAGACTGGTATGTGTGGTCAAAGAAAAGACCAAAGCACAGTAAGGAAGGCGTCGTTTTCCCCGGTGTCCAGAAGTCAACATGGACGCGGGATGATGTCGCGAAATGCTGGTACTTCCATCGCTTTTACCAATTCCAACCCGACTTGAACACGAGCCATCCCGAAGTGCGGGCTGAAATTCTGAAGATCATGGGTTTCTGGCTTCAGCTCGGGGTGTCGGGATTCCGCATGGATGCCGTCCCTTTCGTGATTGGCACAAAGGGTCCGGATGTCCTTCAACCTGTGGAGCAATATGAAATGCTCTGGGACTTCCGAGAGTTCCTAAGCTGGCGCGAAGGTGACGCGATCGTTCTGGCCGAGGCCAACGTGTTACCAGAGACCGATCTGGAGTACTTCGGAGCTAATGGCGAGCGACTGCAGATGATGTTCAACTTTCAGGTGAATCAAACTCTGTTCTACGCGCTCGCCACAACAGATAATCGTCCGCTGGTGAAGGCGCTGAAGGCGACGAAACCTCGTCCTGCGACAGCGCAGTGGGGTCAGTTTCTTCGAAATCACGACGAACTGGATCTCGGACGATTAAGCGCCAAGCAGCGGGAAGAAGTATTCGCCGCCTTCGCTCCTGAGCCCGATATGCAGCTTTACCAACGGGGCATTCGGCGCCGGCTCGCTCCCATGTTGCAGGGCGACAGAAGAAGGATTGAGCTCGCCTATAGTTTGATGATGACTTTGCCCGGAACGCCAGTCATTCGGTATGGCGACGAAATTGGGATGGGAGATGATCTGTCCCTTCCGGAACGTCAGTGCGCAAGAACGCCGATGCAGTGGTCCTCGGAGCCGCAAGGAGGCTTTTCAACCAATCACAAGCCGGTGATGAAAGTCATCCGCGGAGGAGCCTACGGCTACGAACATGCGAACGTCGCTGAGCAGCGCCGGGATCCGAATTCGTTGCTGAACTGGATGGAGCGCATGATTCGAATGCGGAAGGAAGTTCCAGAGATCGGGTGGGGCGATTTCGAAGTGCTTCGCACGAGCAAACCTGAAGTTCTTGCGATTCGCTACGATTGGCGCGGGAACTCTGTCGTGGTAGTTCATAACTTGAGCGCAAACCCGTGCGAGATCCGGCTAAATACCGGTTTGCAGAAGGAGCGTTTTCAGCTAGCGAATATCCTCTCAGCAGATCACAGCGTTGCAGACGAATCGGGTACCCACTGCGTTCTGTTAGAGCCCTATGGCTATCGCTGGTATCGCGCAGGTGGTCTCAGCTATGTCCTGAACCGAACCGATACCTGATCGCGGTGGGTTCAGCGGAATCTTGCCTGGACCCAACCGCCTAGGCCGCGTCAATGGCTTTCGCAACGCGATTAGCTGATCGCGTGGCGGCTTCCTGTCCCCAATTCAGGTTGTCGCAATAAGCGCCGGCGAAATGGATTCGTCCGTACGGCTCGATAATCGCCGGCCAAAATTTTGAGAGCTCACCGGGGTGGTAAGCAGTCGTCTCGCAGGCAAGACACCATGGGTCGCGCGACCAGTCGACGGCCATCGCTTTCTCAATGGTGTCGCTCTTCGACGGGTAATGGGTCCGGAATGTCTCTAGGGCTCTTTCGGCCGTTACCCCGGGCGAAGCGGTTCCAGTGATCAGTCCGCGCTCCGTCTTGACGTCGGCCGGCATGGACCAGATATGTTCCAGCGCGGGCTGGCTAAACTCTACATTGATACTGAGTCCCTGCTCACGCCAGAACTTCGTACGTGAGAGAAAGATTGGGCGCACCGCTGAGTAATAGGGCATGTTCGCTATCGCCCATTGCTTGCGCTCGTCGAACACCGGATCAATTGGAATCTGCCGAAGCATGACCGCGGACATGCAACAGGCCAAGTATTCCGCTTCGATGGTCTGAGGCGAGCCAGGCTCACCGTAGTCCACCCATACACCTTTCTTGCTGTGGCGAATGCTCCTCACAGGACAATTCAGCTTGACCCGGTCCCCCAGATGCTTTGCGAATGTCTCCGGTAGCAAGCTGTTTCCGCCGATTAAACGAAACACCTGGGTGGGCCAGAGGGGAACCCCACGCCGCTCCAAAATAGCGACATGCCAAACAGCCTGGAGCGCTGATCCGTTACCCCCTGCATGCTGCACGAACGCATCGGATGCTCCTTCCCGTTTCAGCAAATCGTTTACGCTAATCTTGTCCAGCTCATTCAATCCCGCGGCGAAGGGCTGATATTCGTCGGTGATGCGCTCGGCGTACTTATCGAGGTAGAGACATTCCGCATCCCACCACGGATGGCTCTTGAAGAAATCAATCTCGCGCTGGTTGAAGCCGAAAGCGGCAAGCACGCGCGGACTCGCCAATTCCTCTTCGGAATACATGCGGCCATTGACCCAGCGCAGCATATGCTCACGCCGGTGATCCTGCAAATATGGGAGGTTGAATTCCTTTACGTAGGACCAGTACAAATCGTAGCCTGGTTTCGTGAACTGCTCGGCACCGGCGTCTACGTACAAGCCATCTGGCAAGCCAGTTCGAACGGTTTTTACATGGCCGCCCACGCGGTCCGAGGCTTCGAGCACTGTTACGTCATGACCTTTTCGGTTTAGTTCGTAGGCGCAGCAAAGGCCAGCGATTCCGCCCCCTGCCACAACTACTTTCTTGGGGTTTGTTGCTTGATCTGATTTTGCCTGGGCGAGCAGAATACTCGCGCCAGCCGCGGTACCGAGAAGATGGCGCCGGGTTATCATTTCTTCTTGTCTTCTCTGAGCCGAAGTCGCGTTGTTCACCGGCTCGCTGCTGAAGCGGTAGAGTAAGCCGCGACAGCATTCGCTGTATCGCCCAAGCCGATCCACCGCGCCACTTTACCGTCCCGAATAGTGAAGAAATGGCCAACGAGCGAATCGAACGCCCTTCCCGTTCCCTTCACGTTGCCGGTGTAGCGTCCCAGCGTAGCCACCTTATCGCCCTGCGCGATGAACTCATCGATGGCGAGATTGACATTTTCCTGTGTGCCAACCAGGCGATCGAAGAATTCGCGGACTTGCGCTGGACCCATTCTCTCGCCCGAGTAGGGAATGGTAGAGGGACCTGGGTTGCTCCACTCAATGTCGTCCGTCACATGGTCGAGGATGGTCTTGATATCTCCTCTTGAAAATGCTTCGTAGAGCTTCCTCACGAGAGCGATATTCTCCTGTTCGTTCATCCAACACCTCCGGAAAGGAATTATATGTTAACGGCCTTGTGCTGATGCCGCTTGCCGGGGGAGATTCAATTTTTCCAGCGCCGCAATAAACTGGCCTTCATTCCGTAATGGATCGAGGAGAGGCTCCAGCTTGAGTTGCATCAACCCAAGGAACCGCCGCTCCGCTGCACGGTTGAGCGAGTCCAAAGCTCTATCCAAGTCGCCGATACCTGCATAGGCGTGAACGAATGCAATTGGTGAGACGAAGGCATTTCTTGCAAGTTCTTCAAGGTCCCGGAGGATCTGTATTGCTTTCCGCTTCCGTCCGCTTCCTGCATATGCAGCAACGAGCGCCCCCATATAGAGCCCGCATTCTGAATCGTTTAAAGACCGGAGAAGAGCCTCAACAGCCTGGTTGTGCCGTCCTGCGTGCAGCAGTGCAAGACCGCGAAAATAATGAGTATGTTTGACCTCCGGTCCCAGTTTCAAAGCTCGTCCGAAGGCAGCAAGCGCGGCATCGTAATCGCGCTCTAAGTACAACCTAAAACCGGTAGCGCGGTAACAACGCGGCGACAATGGATCGAGCTCCGTGGCCGCTTCATGGTCGAGGCGGGCTCCTTCCAGATCGCCTGTTTGCAGTCGGGCAAAGGAGCGCTGAATGAATGCCGGGACGCTGCTTGGACGGAGCTCAAGGCCTTGACGAAAGAGGCGCTCAGCTTCGTCCCATCGGCTTTCGAAGACTGCGGCGACGCTTCCGAGCGCAACGTAAGCTTCGGCGCAGTTGGGGTCCAAATCGATCGCTCTAAGAGCGGATTGCTTAATCGGCTCGATCACATCCAGCGGCTCGCGAGTGGAAAAGAAGATTAGCCAGTTATAGGCGTCGGCGACAGCGGCGTAAGCGGCGGCATAGCCAGGAGAAAGCAAAATGGCCCTGGTGAAGTACTCAAGCGCTTGTTGGCAGCCTTCCGGGCTCAATTTACTCCAATGCTGACGACCTTGCAAATACAACTCGTAGGCCTCCAGAGAAGGCACCACAATGCTGCGCAGCCTCTGGTGCGGAGAGAGGCGACCCACCACGGCCTCGGCTACGGAAGAGGCGATCTCATCCTCCACCGCGAAAATGTCCGACATTTTTCGATCAAATACTCCCGCCCACAGGTAGCTTCCAGACGCGGTTTCCACCGCCTTGGCATGAACGCGAATACGATCACTCGCCTGCCGGATGCCCCCCTGCACGATCAACGTCACTCCCAGTTCGCTCGCGATCGTTGCAGGATCACTATCAGCCTCAAATCGAAATGCTGACAAACTCGAAATTACCTTTAGGCCAGCTGAACTTGCGAGACGAGCCTGAATACTTTCGGTCATTCCACGGCAGAAGTACTCTAAATCCGGACTCGCTGTCAGGTTCTCGAATGGCAAGACCGCAATGGCCTGCTTCTGTTGCAGCTTCGGGCCTTCGTCACGCGTCTTGAAGTGGGCAACATAGCTGCCTGGCTTAAAGGAAATCTGTACAGCATCGGAACGACCCTCAAGTTCGTAATACTCGCGAAGCTTGCGGCGAAGGCGCCGAGCTTCTGTCCGCACGATGGAATCGGCCCTCGGATCGAATTCTTCGCGGCGGTCAAACACTTCGCGGCCGATTACGTACTGCTTGATGTTTTCCCCCCCGCTGCGCATGGTTTCTTGCACCGTCCAGGTGAGAAAGCGACAGAGCCGGGGAGAGCCCGCGAAGATTCTGCTCTTAGTTATGCGTTCGACGTGCGCAAGAATCTCTGACTCGGAGATGTTCGCGGCCCGCTGCTGATCGGCGATCATGCTCCTCCAACTAGCCCGCTAACCCTCAGCTGACCCTCGGCTCACTCCGATCTCCTTTCAAGAAACTATACCCTGGATTTTGAGTTGGAATAGCGTCCCGGGAGCGTGGCTGAGAAGCATGGCCCCTCAACGCCTGCAATAGCTGCGCTCTTGAGCCGCTCTTCCCAACTCCCCACCGTTTCATTCCGTGATGAATTCCAAGCTCATTTTAGTGCAGGACTCTGACGTCCAACGCCGCACTCAGATATGCCGCCATTTACTGCTCCATGGCTACCGGGTGCTGGAGGCAATCAACTCGCAGCACGCCGCCAGCTTCTGTTATCAGCAAGGAGCGGCCATTGATTTAGTTATCTCCGATACAAAACCAGAATATTCGCCTGCTTGGCGTTGCCTGTGCCCGCACGCGCAAGTACTCACGTTAGCAACTGGCGCCTCTAAATGGGGCAATTCAGGTCAGCAATCCGAGTTCGCATCGCCTTTCAGCGTTGAGCAGGTGGCCCGTGAGGTCCGATCTATCTTCCAGGCCTAATTGCTAGATGCAAGCCAGCTATTTGGCGTCGCGGGAGGCGAGTCTGAACATGCGCGAGCTCCACGGCGCGGTACGAATCGCCTTTAAACGGCTTTCGGCCCGTCAGCAGTTCGAACAAAACGATCCCGAGCGAATAGAGATCGCTGCGAGTATCGCAGTCCTCTCCGCGAATCTCTCCGGGCTCCTGTAGAGTTCGTGAGGATTGCTCTACGTTTGTAGACGGTCGCAAGGATTTCACCCGTGGGATGGCTCTGCCTTAGCGGTGGTGTAACTTTAGCCCTTATCTCGCCCTTCTTCGGCCGCCAGATGGAATCCAGCGTCCTATGTCGCTCGAGTTAACAAGCCCGCGATTCGCACCGGCTCAATTGATAGCTGACGGTGGAATATTCGTGGGCCGAAGTAGATTCATCCAATAAGCCCAGGCGACAATTAGCGAGAAGAAAACGAAACTCGCGATGGGAGCGGTACGAGCGCTGGGAGGGGGCGGTCCAGCAACGTTGTTGTACCAGGCTAGCGTAATCAACACAATTCCAATCCAGAAGGCATAAGTACCTACGCGGCTGCGGGAACGAGCGAAGCGGGCGTAAAGAATAATCGCGAGCACCCAGAAACCACCCTCCACGATGAGGGTGGCCGGAACGGACGTCCAAAGCCCCAGTCCGAAGTATCTGTGAAAGCCGGGTGCGACCGGCATGTCTGGCCTGTGGCTCACCCAATCCAGTACCCAATGGCTGAGAACTGCAAAGAAAAGGATCAGTGCGCCTCGCGGGTAACGCCGGCTCACAAAATAGATCCCGGCGAATAGAGCGGCCCAGATAGCGTTCATTAAGAGGCTGTGGCTCATGGCGATATTGGTGGCTTCGAAATAATTCCCGGCGCCCATGCCTGGCCCGAATTGCACCTGTTCGATACCCAGCAGCAAGAAAAGGCACCAGAGAATGTCAGCAGTCATCGCCGCGAGGATCAAGGTACCAAGAGAAATCCTCGGTTCGACACGTTTTGCCGCAAGCCCAACAGCCAGGTGACCGACCAGCATTCGTCATTTCCGCGATGAGGGCGCGCGGAACCAGACCTCACGCGGAACACCGACAGGCCGCATCATGCGTATGTCGGGCAGGCAGCGGCCGCGAATCGCACGGTCCGTGGTGAGCTTGGAGATCCACTCGGTTCCAGCTCCCACTGCGACACTGGCAAACTCCCTAAGGGCGAACCGGAGCAGGGCGGCTTTTCCTCGAGCACGACGCTTTTCGGCGAGTTGCTCGAACGCACTCAGCATCTCGGTCGCGAAGAACGTGGCGTAATCCGTGGGGTAGAGCCGAAGAAAACGTTGGTAGATTTTTTTCATATTCAGCTCAACTTTCGCGGGTTCTGAGGCGGCCAGCCGCGGTGCGCGCCAACTGCTTCATCCGATCCAATTCCCCTTGGAGCTGGCGGCGTCCGGCAGGCGTCAGGCGGTACGCTTGTTTGTCTCTCGAAGCGTCCTCCTGCTCGAAGCGCTCGATCCAGCCGGCTTCGAGCAGCCGGCGAAGAGCTCCGTAAAGCGTGCCTGTGCTCAGCCGTACGCGGCCTTGGCTGAGATTTTCGATATCTTTCAGGAGCGCGTAGCCGTGGCGCGGTTGGTTGGCGAGACTCGTCAGAATCAGCAGGACCGGCTCGGTCAATGGCTTACTACTGCTGGCGTCAGGTTGTGATACGACATGTCGCATGAAGCCATATTAACACGGGAGGACCTCATCCGTTCGCGGGGCGAGAGGAATGACATGCCCCTCTACAATGAAGACTTCAAGGAGACTGCCGGTTGGCCTTAGAAGATGAAATGTTGCGGCAACGCCACGAGCGCCTCGCGCAAATTCGCGAGCTCGGGTTCGAGCCGTACGGGCACGCATTCGAATATACACACGCAGTTCCGGATATTTGGGCCGAATACGGGCAGAAGAGCGCCGAAGAGTTAGCGAACCGAATCGAAGTGCGCGTCGCAGGACGCATCGCGACAATTCGCCGGATGGGGAAGGCAGGATTCCTGCATTTACTCCAGAATGGCGAGAAACTGCAGGTCTATATCAAGAAAGACGCGGTCAGGGAATCGAACTATAAGCTTTACGAACTGCTCGACAACGGCGACATCATAGGTGTTACAGGATATCTGTTCCGCACAAAAACGGGCGAATTGACGGTGCATGCCGAAGAGATTGTTTTTCTCTCTAAAATCATGCTGGCCTTGCCGGAGAAGTGGCATGGCCTCGAAGACATTGAAACGCGCTACCGGCAGAGATACCTGGACCTGATCGCAAACCAGGACGTTCGAAATGTTTTTGTTACGCGGTCGAAGATCATCGCGTCCTTGCGACGGCAGTTAGACGCACGGGGTTTTCTGGAGGTCGAAACGCCGATGATGCAGTTACTGTATGGCGGCGCCGCGGCGCGCCCGTTTGTAACGCATCACAATACCCTCGATACGGACCTTTATTTGCGCATCGCGCCGGAGTTGTATCTAAAGAGGCTCGTGGTAGGCGGCCTGGAACGCGTCTACGAGATTAACCGCAATTTTCGCAATGAGGGTATATCGACGCAGCATAATCCCGAGTTCACGATGCTGGAGTTCTATCAAGCGTATACCGACTATCGAGGCATGATCGAACTTTCGAAGGATCTGTTGCGCCAGACTGCAATCGACGCAACCGGATCCTCCGAGGTGACCTATGAGGGCCGGAAGCTCAACTTCGGCAACTTTCGCCAACTCACGATGCGGGAAGCCGTGCTGGAGTTCTGGCGAGGAGCAGATAAGCCGAGTCTCGCGGATCTCAAAGACCCGGATTGGTTGCTGCGTCATTCCCAGGAGAAGTCACCCGGTCTGGCGCTGGCTGACTTGTTCGAACGTTATGCCGAAGAACATCTGATAGAGCCAACAATCATTTACGAGTTTCCGGCCGAGATTTCACCCCTGTCGAAGAACAACGCGGACGACTCCGACTTTGTGGACCGATTCGAAATCTATGCGGCCGGCATGGAGATTGCAAACGCATTTACAGAATTGAACGACCCGCAAGAACAGCGGCGCAGATTCGAGGAGCAGCTTGCTCGCAAAGCAGGTGGCGACGAAGAGGCGCACGTGATGGACGAGGATTACATCCGAGCTCTCTGCTATGGTATGCCGCCCGCGGGCGGCGAGGGCATTGGCATCGACCGGCTCACGATGATACTCACAAACTCCAAATCCATCCGGGACGTCATTTTATTTCCGCTTCTCCGGCCCGAAGGGGAGATTGGCTTGGTTGAAAAGCTACGATCGCTCGCGCCATAGACGGGATTCGCATGTCACGTTTTGAATGGATGGTTGCGGTGCGTTACCTGCGCGCCAAGCGCAAGCAAACGGTGATCTCCGTCATAACGGTCATCTCAATTTTGGGAGTGGCGGCTGGGACGGGGGCGCTCATCATTGCAGTGGCGATCAACAACGGCTTTCAGAGCACACTGCAATCGAGCCTGCTTAGCGCTACTGCCCATGTCAGCATTCTCGAACGGAACCCGGTGTTCGGCATCGATAACTGGGAGCGGCTTCTGCCGAAGCTGCGGCGCCTGCCGCATGTGGTGGCGGCGACCCCAGGGCTGTACGGGCAGATCGCGCTGAAAGGGCCCTTGGTGGGCGCGGGGGCGGTCTTGAAGGGAATACCGTTAGGACATCGCGCGCCGATGCAGCCGATGCTGCAACATCTCAAGGCAGGATCTCTGGAGAGCTTCGAGTCGCCGCATGGCGTGTACGGGATCGTGCTCGGGTCCCGGCTCGCCGAGCAGACAGGAGTGGTCCTTTACAGTCCGGTTACGGTCATCAGTTATCAGGGCCAGCTCACTCCGATCGGCGTTGTACCAAGCCTGTTCCATTTCCGCGTCGCGGGTATCTTCGAAACGGGGCTTTATGATCTGGACTCGACCTGGGCGTTCACTTCGCTTCCAGCCGCCCAGCACGTTCTGGATCTGGAAGACGTGGTAAACACCATCGAGCTCCGGCTGGATAACATCTTTGAAGCGCCGAAAGTGGCCAAGCAGGCCGAGACAATTATCGGACCCAAATTAATCGCCTTGACCTGGATGGATCAGAACCGGTCGCTACTCGATGCGCTGAAGCTCGAGAAGACGGTGAGTCTCATCACCGTGAGCCTGATTGAACTCGTAGCCGCGCTGAACATATTAGTGGTGCTGGTTATGCTCGTTATGGAGAAGCACGGGGACATCGCGATACTGATGTCGATGGGAGCGCGACGGCGGCAGATTCAGCGTGTGTTTGTGTTGCAAGGGCTCATTATCGGCGCGTTGGGATCGGCAATCGGCCTGACGCTGGGATACACCGTGACCGCCTTGTTCAACCATTTCCGTTGGCTCAAGCTGGACGAGCAGATTTATTCGATCAGCTATGTTCCTTTTCAGAGTCACTGGGTCGACGGCATTTGGGTAGCGGGTCTTGCGCTCCTGACCAGTTTTTTCGCTACCCTGCATCCGTCGCGAAATGCGGCTCGGATCGCACCGGCGGAGGCGCTCCGCTACGAATAGATGAACCAGGACTCGTCGTTCCGCCGCTACGAGCTGGTCGTTGTCCTGATCGCCGCCATCTTTTCATAGGGAGTGTAGTCAGCCCGCCCGCGTTGATGGACGACTGGATTCCGTTCAGGCGAGCATCGCCCATACCATGTTGAAGGCCGGTGATTGGGTCACACCGCACCTGGATGGAATCAAGTACTTTGAGAAGTCTCTGCACAACTGCCGGGTCAATAATCTGGAATACGGCGCGAATGCACCCGAAGCGCCGGATGTTTTCAACGATTCCGAGCTTAGTCAGATGTGGAAGAAATCACAGCGCTTTACCTGATCGTTGAAAGAACCGGACTGCCCAACATCGAAA
>JAFATG010000006.1 GCA_019244055.1 Acidobacteriaceae bacterium
TTCAGCGCGAGCTGCAATTGAGTGCCGTCCGGGTCCTCGGGCGAGGCCACGGTCAGCCAGCGAAATGGGCCCTGACTGAAATCGGCCTTCTTGGCAAAGCCCAGTACCTCCGTATAGAAGCGCAGGGCCTTGTCCTGGTCGTCCACATATAGGCTGGTCACTTTGATTTTCATTTCTTTCTCCTATGTCACTTTCGCGGTTTGGGCCGCGTCGTCTTCTCCTTTGTCTTCCTTTTCGTTCGTGTTGATTGATCTATGCGGTCGAGGTGGCGTTCGAGAGCATCTACGTGAGCGGACCAGAACCGGCGGAACGGAGCCAGCCAGGCGTCTACCTCCTGAAATGGTTCAGGTTTCAGCCGATAGAGACGGCGCTGTGCGTCCACCGTGGATTCTACGAAACCGGCCTCTCGCAGCACTCGCAGGTGCTTTGACACGGTCGGCTGCGGCATACGAAGTCGACGCTCGATCTCTCCCACCGACTGTTGGGAGGAGACCAGGAGGCTCAATATCGCGCGGCGGTTCGGCTCCGCAATGATTTCGAACACAGATTCCACTCCCTCAATACATACTCTAGAGGGCATATGCGTGTCAAGGTATATAAGGAGGAGGCCTAGGCCTCGCGCCGATGGCGGCCCTAAAATCCTTCAGCACCTCATTCCCGTGCGGATCGTAAATGGAGACGTTGCTGTCCCGATGGTAAAGCGGAAGCGTGAGGTAGATGCCAGGGCTGCCGGCTTTCAGACCGGCAAGCCCCGGAAGTTGATCACCTAATATACTGCGCCTTGAGCGGCAAGCTCGAAAAGGCGAGAACGCAGATTCCAAAAAAGGGTAAGTTTGGAGTTTGTTCACGCGCCATCCCAGGGGTGTTCAATGTCCGGGGACGACTGCGGTTTTATAAAATGAACCGCTTGCCCGGACAACAGCATTGAAACTCAGGCGATGACCCAGCGAAAGGTGATTGATATGCGTTTTCAGACTACAGCGACAACTTGGGCGGCCTTGTGTTTCGGGGTGGCGCTCGCGCACGATGCTGAGGCGAAGGCGATCGCCAGCTACAACGTCGATTCCTATCTGGACGACCCGAAAGACGCGGTGAAACTGGCGGTGAACTTCGCCCGACTGCCTGACGGAACGAACTATGCCCAACAGAGCGTGTTGGACCCGACGGCCAAGCAGCTCGAGGCCAGAGTAACGAACTCGGATTACAAGAAGTTGAGCCAGTGAGCGGCTCCCTTACAGGCACAAGCGATGAGGCTTCCTTGTTTTTTCCTTTCCGTGTTGATTTCGTGTAGTGCTATCTGGGCTCAGCAGTCCAAGCGTCCGAAGATCGCTGTCGCGCTGCAGGGTGGCGGGGCCAAAGGCTTAGCCCATATTGGCGTCCTGCGATGGTTCGAAGAACATCACATACCTGTCGACTATGTCGCCGGCACCAGCATGGGGGGCTTAGTGGGCGGGTTGTACGCAACCGGACACAGTCCAGCTGAAATCCAACGTATCGTGGAAGAAGTCGATTGGAACAGCGTGCTCTCGGGCGCAATCCCCTATCCGAATTTGGCGTTCCGGCGAAAGGAAGACCTGCGCGCGTTTCCCAACGGCTTGGTGTTAGGGCTGAAAAATGGCGTGCAGCCGCCCGGCGGTTTAAATTCGGGGCAGGCAGTGCGATTCATCATCGACCGCAATATATTGCCCTACTCGGATGTCGGAAGCTTCGATAAGTTGCCAACCCCGTTCCGCTGTGTTGCGACGGACATGATCTCCGGGAAATCGGTGGTTTTTAAGGACGGGTCACTCGCGGATGCGCTTCGAGCTACCATGTCAATTCCGGGAGTTTTTTCGCCCGTCAGGCAGGATGGCAAAGTCCTTGCCGACGGAGGTTTGCTTGACAATCTCCCTACCGAAATTGCGAGACAAATGGGAGCGGACATTGTCATCGGCGTTCATTTAACCACCGGACCAGTTGCTCCCAAGAATATGAGCTCTATGTTCCAGGTTGCCGCAGGATCGACTGATGTGATGATCGACGCCAACGAGCTACGTGGCATGGAAAAGGCTGACATTTTAATCACGGTCAATTTGGCCGGCTACACGACCTTGGATTTTTCGCGCGTGCAGGAGATCATTCCCAAAGGCTATAGCGCCGCGCGGGAACGCGCCGGCATCCTTCAGCGTCTGAGCGTGAGCGACGAAGAGTGGAAACAATACCTGGCGCAGCGCGAATCCCGTGTTGTAAACGCCGTGCCTGCGCCGCAGTTCGTCGAGGTTAAGGGTACGAGCACAAATTTAGCCGAGGACATTCAGGAGCAAATGTCTTCGTTTGTAAATGAACCGATCAACACGGAGCATATACAAAAGAAGCTCCTCCAACAGGTCGGGTTGGGGCGCTTCAACAGCTTGAGTTACAGTTTGAAGGAGCAGGGTAATAAAGCGGGCCTGTTGATAAGGGCTGAGGAGAAAGACTACTCGCCACCTTGGCTCAACCTGGGTTTCACAATTGATGGATCGGATCCCGACAATGTCCAATTCACGTTCGGCGGCCGTTTGACAGCTCTCGATGTCGGCGGCTATCGTTCTGAGGTGCGAACGGACTTCTCAATCGGCTCGACCTATTTGATTGGCACAGAGTATTACCATCCTTTGACCACTACCAGCCGCTGGTTTATCGCACCTCAAGTGCAGGCCAGCAGATCTCCTCTGAATCTTTATTTCAACAACACGTTTTTAGCTGAGTACAAGTTGAATCGCGTGTACGGCGAAGTCGATCTCGGATACGCCTTTAACCGCTTCAGCGAACTACGGTTTGGCTATCAGGGAGGGTACTTGGAAGCAAGCCGCTGGGTTGGGAGCCCGCTGCTACCGTCGGTGTCTGGCAGAACAGGACTCAGCCATGTGAGGTATGCCATCGACCGCTTGGATAACCCCGTCGTTCCGAGAAGCGGTATGGCGCTGCTCTTCGACGGAGGCTGGCTGGATGCCGACCCCGGAGCGAAGAGCGGATTCCCCTCCTCCGAAATGAACTTGGAGGCATTTCACCGCCTGAACAACCCTGCCTCTCTGTATTTCGTGGCGGCAGGAGGCACTATATTCGGACAGCACTCAGGCGGTCTGCCGCTCTTCTCACTCGGAGGTCCCGCGCGCTTGGCAGCATATGGGTTGAATCAATTTCTGACCGACCAATACTTCTACTTCCGGGGTGGATATCTCCACCGTGTAGCAGAGATGCCGGCCTTTATCGGAAGTGGGCTATTTCTCGACGCGCACTACGAAGTCGGAAAGCCATACGGCCTGCCAAATGCGCCCACTTTGCCGAACGACGGCGTTGTTGGCGTGATCATGGAAACTATTGTCGGTCCTGTTCTTGTGGGAGGGAGCATCGGAAACGAGGGCCACCGCAAATGGTTCTTTCAAATCGGGCGAGTGTTTTGAATCGACTACTCGCAACTTAGCTTCTTCGGGAACTTTTCGAATGCCTTGGCAACGGCTTTTTCGATGCGTTCCCGAAGTTGATTCGGGTCGCCAAACTTGTCCATGCACCGGGCCGCCCACACGGTTTGGTTCGATTTGTTGTCTACGACGGCGATAACGAGGCTACTCTTCTTGTATGTTCTGCTGGAGACGGCCATGGGTCCGCCGACGTTCCACATCGCGACGTCACCCACCGTGAGATCGTCCACCTGAAGCCCCGCGCTGTTGCCGCCCATGAAGTGAACCGCCAGCTGGGCGTTATTCTTGGTGGCTTCCGTTATCTTGAGCTTGTTCATCTGTGCCGCGACGGCGTCCTTCATGATCGCGTTTACCGTGGGATCTTCGATCAGGCCGCGCGACGTTAAGACGCGGCCTGGGTCGAGATGGTAGGTTTTGAAACAGCCCGGCGGGTTCGTATATTGCTTTGTTTTGACTTGAGCGCATGCCGCAGCAGCGCACATAGCGGTAGCAAATAACAAGCGCGAAATCATAAAGAAACGTTACCTTAACCGCACTATGGATAGGTAACGACTTGATATACCAAGCTCATTCCCTGATAGAAGGGCCGGTAGTAGACGTGGTTGCAGTTGTCAATCACGGTGCCCGGAGCGGAGACGGTCGAGCAGCGTCAACGGCGACACAAGGCCGCTATCGGCTTCCAATCAATACCTGCCCGACTGCAGTCGTGGTCTATCAGCTCTTGACAGGAAATGCAGTAAGGAGTCCATGGAACGGCCTTCAGGCGCTTGGCGCTGATATCCGATTCGCATTCCAGGCAAATACCATACGTACCGTCTGCAACTCGGCGGAGAGCGCTTCTCAATTCGTTGTAACGATTGGAAACGAGCTCAAGCTGGCTGACCGCGAGCTCACGATCGGCCAAATTTCCGACCTGATCCAATGCATCTGCGCTACTTTCTATGGCAATCTCATCTCGCCTGAGAAGAGGCATTCCAAGTTTTGCGAGCATTCCTTCGAGTGTTGCCCTGAATTGCTCGAGTTCAGCGTGTCCCATGCGAAATTCGATGGAAAGATGGCTCCTGAGATCCAGATTTTTCGTTACACACAGGGCCACTGCGCGGCGCCGTAGCGCCACGCGAACGCAGCCACTCGTAACTTCAAGTCTCGTGGATTTGCGGATGGTAGGATACTCGGCTTAGGCGGTCCATCATTACAGAGAACATGTGCTGTCGTCCTTGCGGCTGGGCTTGGCGGCATCGCGTCTTGTTGTGTACGGTAGCTATCGCATCGGGTGCGATGGTGGCCAATCTAAGCGCCCAGGAGGACGTCGCCCTTCCTCGGCCCAACCAACAGCAGCTTGATGAAGCTCGGAAACGGTCCGGGAGGCTCCGCACGGACGTCAAGCTGGTGCTGATTCCGGTCACGGTCACCGATCCGCTCCAGCGCCCGGTTCTGGATTTGAGTAAACGGAACTTCCGCGTCTTCGAGGATGGCATCGAACAGAAAATCTCCGAATTCTTCCTAGAGGAATCCCCAGTTTCGGTGGGGATGGTCTTTGATGCCAGCAACAGCATGCGGAACAAGATAGCCGAATCCCGGCAGGCGCTAACCGAATTCCTGCGGATGAGCACGCCGGGAGATGAGTTCTCGCTGTGGAAGTTTAGTGACCGCCCGGAGGCCGTTTCTCCTTTCACAACGAATGCCACTCAGATTGAAGATGACCTGTGGTCGATTCAATCAGGGGGCTGGACATCTTTGTTCGACGCGCTGTATCTCGCATTAAGCCAAATGAAGCGCGCTTCGCACGGAAGCAAAGCGCTCTTTGTTCTGTCGGATGGCGGGGATAATAACAGCCGCTACACAGAGCGCGAAATAAGGAACATTGTGCGAGAGGCCGACGTCCGCATCTTCTCAATTTCGATTTTGGATCACTCGCCGGTGCTTGAACGAATCTCGGACGAGAGCGGCGGCCGGGCTTACCGAGTCCACAAACTGGACGAGCTACCTGACATGGCGAGCAGCCTCAGTAGGGAAATCCATAGCCACTACATTCTGGGTTATTTGCCCGCTACAGCACGGAATGATGGCAAATACCACAAGGTGGCCGTTAAACTCCTTCCGCCTGCGGGCAGTCCACCGCTGCACATGGCCTGGAGGCGCGGATATTACTCGCCTTTACGTTAGCCAAGCCTGGCAGTGCGCGATCTTACAGCATGGCGAAGCAGAACAATCTTGTCATTTTCACTTCCGTAACCATAAACTATGAAATTCGACCGAAATGAGAGGTCAACCCAAGTGAGCGGCGGACAGGCCGTTCCCCAGAAGTGACTGAAGTGCCGCTAATCTGGCTATTCCCGGAAGATGACCAGAATAAATGTGAAAACCCCAAGGGCCGAGAGCAACATTGCGATTAGAGCCGCCCAGGAGCGGGGAATATCCGAACGCTTCTTCCCCATTGATCGCATATTCTTCCAATGCTCCAGCGTACCCAGGACCAAAGACAGGACGCCCAGTCCTACCATCAATAGCGCGAATTCGCGCGGCCCGATGAGGCTATTCGGAGGCCTGACACGTCCCAGATCGAGTTGGAAGAATTTGTATATTCCAAAGCCAAAGCTGATCAGTGAAGTCCCGGTCCTGATCCAGGCCATCATGGTTCGGTCGTATGCAGCCCGCGTGCGCTCAAAAGCAAGATGTGTGCTTACATCGAGCTCTACCATTCTTTCCAGGCCTTGATGTTCAGGGCGGATGGTGCTGCCTTCTGATGCGGCACACAGGATCCGGGATCAACTACATAGGGCAGCTGAATGATGCGGAACGCCATCGGTCCGTCCACGCGGCCAACAAGCATGTCCCAGGTCCGCGTGAATAAGTCTGTCATCACGTAAGCCCCACGATAATTTGTTCTGATCCATCGCAATCGCTCCGGACGCAATATTTTTGGATTTAGCCGAGCGACGATGACCCGCCGGCGCCCTCGATCACCAATCGAAGCCAGTGATTAGCCTCCACTACAGTGCGTTCGACTAGCTCAAAGCCCCTGCTCATCGTAGGCTACTCGCTCCGTTTGACGGCAATGCTGATTCAGAAACGCTGGCGGCACTATCTTACGTATCAACTTCACTCCGACGTAGAGCACGAACAAGTCCGACGACAGATATGAGGGTCCGCCACGGCTTTCCTGCGCCAGAAATTTTTCTAACTTCACGTCCCGGCTTCCCTCATCTGTCCTGGTGCATGTGGTCGCAGTACGGTCGTTTGGGAACGAAGCTACTCTGCCTCGTTTCCTGGCTGATGTTCACAATGTTTCTGCCTGCTCTCTGCATGCCGGCGCCTCAATTTGCGGTGAAAGGAGTTGATGTAATCTCACGGTCCGTGGCGTCACCGTCGACAGAGAACGCGCTCGAAACTCAACGCGACCTCTATGCAGCGCGCCGCTTTCTTTATCAGCACGCCCCGACCTCAAATAGCCGTGAGATGCTTAGCCGCTGGGCTCGCCTCGAGGATTGGTACGGCTCCGAGGCGCCCGAGGCGTATTCCCGTCTCCTGGATACTCTTCTTCGCGAAAAGGCGCCGAAAGAAGAAATCATGGAGATCTGTCATCGTGGGTTGCTGGTTTGCTTGCGAGAGGAGCGGTTCGATGTTGCTCGCCGGTTCGCCGGGGAATTGGCGGACTTGGGCGACTCCAGTGGCCTCAAGCTGATTCCGTCAAATCACTCCATAGGCGGGGACCGGGTCGAAATCCCCGGTGGTGTTGCTGCGCTTCACTTTCTCGTTCTGGGTAAAGGAAAACCGAACGTGGACCGCTTTCTTCTCGATTACAGCCGGGTGCTGAGCTCGATGTCCGTTAATCCCGATGACAATGCACTTCGGACTCTGGCGCGCACTATCCACGAATATTTTCAGCAGGTATCACAGCTCGCTGCGCTCGGTAGTCGCAAAGCCGGACACATTGAGATTGTTCTGACGCTAAATGACGAAGAAGGCAAGCAGCGCACCGAGACGGCGCTCAACATTTTGGGACTCAGGCTTACCGGAAACGAGGCCGGTATTGGTGTACAACTGGCTGAAGGGAAGTCGGAAGCCAAGCGGCAAGAGACGCAAGCGGCTTTAGCCATCAATGATCGCGCAATTCAGCAGGCTCTTTCGGCCGGGAAGCCGTATTTCCTGGAAATCCCGCTGGATTCTGTTCCTGTTTATCCGGCTGAACACGTCTGGCAGCTTGCATCTGTCGAGGGTCAGCATTATGCAGGCGGGTTGACGGAGTTTTTTCTCGATAATCCCGCTCTGCCCCGCCTCTACCTCGGCCTGAACTCGATGGATCACGACGCGGCTGAAATCCTGCTCAAAGCTGTTCCGTTTCAGAATCTGGTCGCAATATACAGCCAGCCACTCTCGCTCTTCTCAGACTCGTTGGCCTTGAACAATAATCGAGCCGAGGTTCCCGGAGGCCCGACAGCCGATTTGGCGTGGCAGCAATTAGTGGGCGCGAGCCCCTCCAACCCAGCGGCGTTTTTTCTATTGCTGTTGACTCGTGACGAAGGGCGCTTGGTGGCGTTCTTTGATGCGCTCTCACATCTGGATCTTCGCCGGCAACGGTTTTTCACACGCTCGCCCGGCCGGACGAAATGCTATTACGAGCTATTCCGAGACTCTCCGGAGGTGCGGCAGCAGGGAGGAGTGCAGCGCCTCCAGTCGAGCACCTTGGTTGATCTTCTCCGCGAGATTCCTCTAAGCGATTCCGGCGCTGTCGTTTTTCCTGGTTCCCCGCAAGTATGGATGGTCGCCAAAGGAGGCAGTAAATGGACCACCTCCGGAATCAAACTGGACCACGATCTCAAACGCCCTACAGCGCCACCTAACGATGATGCCGTCCTGATACGCTTGGCCACCACAGATTACAAAACCGGTGTGCTAGAAGGATCGGAACTCTCGAATTTTATCGCCGTGAGCCGAGTCGACCGCGGGCGTGCCGAGCGTCTCACTCAGGATTCGGCGTTGCTGCTGGCGCAGAGCTTCCCGAAATTCGGAGCCCTTTTCCCCTACTTCTCCGCATTGGGCGATCTCACTGCCTCCGATTTCCAGAATCTCTTTATGCTGGCTGCAAAATTGGAAGGACTAGATTTCGTAACGGCGAACATTCGACTCGGTGAGTTCCACAGTTATCTGGCGATGCGTTGCCTTGTCGGACAAAGCGGCAGTCAGAGCAGGGAAGAACTTCAGCAACTGTATCGACAGGGAATAAAGGAATACTTGCAGGCGCGAGATGCTGCCGCCTGGACAGGCGCTTCGCTTGCCGCCATCGATGATCTGACAAAGCTCGTTTCTCCGAACCCGGCCAGCGGGCGCGATGCCGCAATCCGGGCACTCTTAACCGGCAGCATCCCCGCAAACAGCCTGGCTCTCGGAGAACGGCTCACGGGTTACCAAGCTGATCGCAATAAAGCGTACCGGCAAGTCCTGTCGTTACAGAGAATGCCTTCAATCGACGCGCTCTTTGCGATCTGCGACTCTCTCGGTCAATTATCGGCTAATCCCGGGGCATTCGACCGTATTCGAGAGCGGATCTCTACATTCCTGACTATCGCTCCGCCATCTACCTGGAGACTGGAGGTTCAGAAGAAGGAGGGCTTGAAACGTTATCAAACCGCCAACTTAGAAAATACTCTTTCCAAGCTGAGCCAACAAATCGCACGTGCAAAGGGCAATCCGGCCGAAATTGAGCAGCTTTCACGTAAATTTCTTGCTGAGCTCGAACCGTGGGTCGAATTGGCGATGGCTGGGCAGATCTATGCTCGATATCTCGACCCCTCTGATCTCGTGGTATCCTCCGATCCGCTGCTCCTGCGGAAACATGTGTTTGCCGCTTCAGGGATGCTTCCAGCTAATGAGAGGTCAGCTGCCCCCGCCGACTTCAGGGCCTCAAGTTTCGGAGAAGGCAGTCACTTCAGCGGCGGCTTCGCCCAGTTCAGTTTAGCCGCGGGGCAAGCGCGTGCGGAAGGTAACCATTTGGGCGCGCCACGCGGATCGGCTGTTGCTGGCACCCTCTTCGCAAGTGTACGGGCAACGGACTGGCACCCGCTTACAGAATCCGGCTTGCAGACGTTTGGCGCAAATGTACGGCTGGCGCGCGAATGGATTGTCGAATCCACTCTCTCTGAACCTATGCGCCAGCAGTTAGAAGAACAATCAATGGGATTGCTCTCGTTCGTTCGCCGCAAGGCTCTCCTGGCTGGAATCGTGAGCCACGATTGGACCGCAGTGTGGGAACCTGCCAGCGTCAGCGACCTTTACTTCTTGGGCAGATCACTTCACCAAGCGCCTGCGGGCCTGTGGAAAACGTCCGCTCTCTTAACGATGAAGCAAGTCGCAACGCAACCAGATGCATTGGATCTGCTGGGGCCGGTTGCTCCAGATCTGAGCGGGTGCGCCCTGCCACGGCTCCAGGATTACCAGGCTTACGAAGAATATGGACTTTATTCAATGCGGCAGCCCATCGCCCAGCGTGTCGCCGAATTGAAGCTCTATTTGGCGTGGTTGGCCGATTCCTCAGCTTGGCAGCCCGCCAATTTGCCGGCTGCAGCTTCCCTCAGCGCGGACACCGTCTCTAGAAAGCTAATTATGCGAGATATGTGGGATTGGAGTGCAGTGCTCGATGCGTTTCGGAGCTTGAGTCCTCAAACGCTCGGGTCGTTGCAAAACCGACAATGAACTTGTTCCTACGATCCCTGCTCATTCTGGTCGTGATATTCGCGGCCGTTCCGGAATTTGGCCAGGACATCACCTTCGAAGGAGAAGTCAACCTTGTCGAGGTGTATGCGACTGTATTCGACCATGACGGCCAGACCGTCGCGGGCCTTAGTAAGGACCAGTTTGCGATTCTCGACAACGGTAAAGCGCGCCAAATCCGAGCTTTCGAACCAACTTACCGAGCGCTGTCGTGCGCTCTTCTTTTAGATACGACCGGCAGCATGAAGTTCGCCATGCCGGCCCTGATCAATGGCGCACGCGACTTTATCAGCGCCTTGCGCCCGGGTGATTCAGTCGGTCTCTATGCCTTCACCGATCAT
Organism: Acidobacteriaceae bacterium; assembly: GCA_019244055.1. Classification (GTDB taxonomy): domain Bacteria; phylum Acidobacteriota; class Terriglobia; order Bryobacterales; family Bryobacteraceae; genus Bog-105. Next base: position 10,493 of record JAFATG010000006.1, read on the forward strand.
TTGGAACAACTGCAGGAAATGTCCACAGACCGGGAGGCGTCGGCCGCGGTTCTCACGCAATTACGCGTGGAAGGCCGGACCGCTTTGTTCGATTCCATTGCCGAGCTCGCAGTTGATCTGGAGAAGAGACCGGGTAAAAAAGCCATTGTCGTCTTGACTGACGGCGGTGACAACGCCAGCGTCTTGAACCGGGAAGCGGCAGTGGCAAGCGCGAGAAAAGCTGGCGTACCTATATTTGCAGTCGCTGAAGGGGAAGCTCTACACGATGACACTGCTGCCGATCTGCTTCGTGATCTCGCCGAAGCCACCGGCGGCCGTATGTACAAGGCGAATCATTCGAAGCAAATTGGAACAGTGTTCCAGGCCGTCGGCCGCTATCTCCAGAATGGATACCTGCTCGCCTTCCAAGCTCCCACCGAAGCAAAGGGCAAATCCTGGCATGACCTTCAAGTCGTTGTCAAAAACGCGCCGGAGCCGCTGAAGGTGAGAGCGCGGACCGGTTATTCGATTGAGTAGATTTCGAGCATGGAAGAAAAAACAGCGCTTCTCATTGACCCCAGCCATCAGCTCAGCGTAGAGCTCTCCTACATACTGAAGCCTCCGGAATGGACCGTGCACGAGGCGGCTGATAATGCGGCCGCGCTCTCGCTGGTCCAAGCTTTCAAATTCGATTTCATTCTGACAAGTGAAACAACCTCGGGCCGTGACGACGTTGAGCTGCTCCGCAAAATAAGGGGGCTCCATTCACATACCCGGATGATCATACTGGCGGACGAGACCACCCCGGCCGATGTAATCGACGCTATGCGCGAAGGGGCTTTCAGCTATTTCTTACAGCCAATTTCCTTTCAGGCGTTAGTTGAGATGGTGAAGAACGCGACAGAGGGGCCGTGCTGGGATGATGGAATCGAAGTCCTATCAGGTACACCAGCCTGGTTACGCCTAGCCGCCAGATGCGATGTGAAGACAGCGGAACGGCTGGTGCAATTTATCCACGTGATGATCGATCTGCCTGATGACGAGAAGGATACCGTAGCCGCGGCATTACGGGAATTGCTGATGAATGCAATCGAATACGGTGGCAACTTCGATCCCGAGCAGTATGTTGAAATGTCGTACCTTCGCACGAAAAGAGCGGTTGCTTGCCGTCTCAAGGATCCCGGGGAGGGCTTCTCTTTGAACGAAATCTTTCATTCTGCTGTAATGAACCCGCCCGAAGACCCGCTTCGGCATGTCCACTATCGCGAAGCGGAAAGCTTGCGGCCGGGCGGCTTCGGTGTCCTGCTTGCTCGCAATAGTGTCGATGAGCTGATTTATAACGAACAGGGCAATAGCGTTCTCTTAATCAAGTATGTATAGAGCCAGCTACGGGCTGGGCTTGCCCAAGTGCTCCTCGAAGCGTGTGCACGAGTTCACTGATTCGATAAGGCTTGCGAATAAAGCTATAGGGCGCCTCTTCACTGGCCGGAAAGCCCGCACTCATTTGCTCCTTGTTATAGGCGCTGGTGAAAGTGATCTTCACATCAGGACTAACACGTCTGACTTCTCGACAGACCTCGGCGCCGGACATCCCGGGAAGGGTCAAATCCAGCAGAATTAAATCAATTTCTTTCGAACGTTCGCGAAAAAGATTGAGGGCAGCCCGTCCATCTCCAGCGGTCAGCACAGAAAAGCCATTCTTCTGGAGCGACATCGATACGGCATGCCGAAGCGTCTCTTCATCCTCGACCAGCAGAATAGTGTGACGTTTAGGCGGGGGTAGCTCCGTGATGGCCGGAATGACGGGTTTTTTTCCTTCAGCCAGCCTGCGCTCGCATGGGATAAAAACTCGAAACGTTGATCCTTTGCCGGGCGCGCTTACGACGTGAATCGTGCCACCATGTGAACGCACAATTCCCTGAACCGCCGCGAGCCCGAGACCTCGGCCCGCGGACTTGGTCGTGTAAAAGGGATCGAATGCCTTCGCTTGGGATTCAGCGCTCATTCCGCAACCGGTATCGGAGACCTCCAGAAGCACGTAGGCCCCTTCAGGCAAATTCGCCGTGCCTTCCAACCTGGGCTCCGGACCTACATGAATGCAGCGTGTGCCCGCGCGGATTGATCCTTCCTTATCACCGAGCGCTTCCGAAGCATTCGTCACCAGGTTCATCACAACGCGCCGGATCTGAGTGGGATTCCCGTGAACTGGAGGACAATCTTCATCGAAGTTGGTACTGAAGATAGCCTTTTTGGAAATCGACATCTTCAGGAGCTCGAGCATTTCCTGCACTAGCATCGAGAGATCGACCGGCTCGAACGCAACTTCATCGCCCTTGCCTCCGGCATAAGCCATCAACAAGTTCAGGACTTCCGAGGCGCGAATGGTGACGGCACAGATCCGGTCTAGATTGTCGCGGGCGGGTGAATTGGCAGGAAGGTCTCCAAATGCGAGATCTGCTTCCGCGAAGATGCTGCCCAGCATGTTGTTAAAATCGTGAGCTATTCCGGCTGCGAGCACTCCCAGACTTTCCAGCTTCTGCGCGGCGAGCATCTGTTCCTGATTCAACTTAAGATCCGTGATATCGATACACGATCCGATATAGCCGGCAAATGTTCCACTCGGCTCGAGCCGTGGAACGCCTATATCTATTACCCATCGATACTCGCCGTCTGAACGGCGCAGCCGGTACTCCATTTCGAACCTCCGGCGTGCGTCGCAAGACGAAGAATACGTATCGTAGCAGCGGTCTAGGTCCTCGGGATGGACGGCATGGGTCCAGCCATCGCCTAGTTCCTGTTCTATGCTGCGGCCCGTGAAGTCCAGCCAGCGCTTATTAACGAATGTACAGAGCTTGTCTGGGCCCGCAACCCAGATCATCACGGGTGCGGTGTCTGCCATTGTTCGGAAGCGCTCTTCCGTCTCGCGTAACGCCTGTTCGGCCAGCCTGCGCTCGATAAGTTCCAGTTGCAATTGGCGGTTCGCGATCGTCAACTCGGCTGTCCGTTCAGCTACGCGCTTCTCCAGTTCCGTACGTAAGCGTCCGAGTTCAAGGTGTGTTCGGACGCGGGCCAGCAGCTCCTCTCTCCGGAACGGCTTGGTAACAAAGTCTACAGCGCCTAACTGTAGTCCTTCCACCCGCCCTTCCACCTCCTGGGATGCACTGAGAAACATGACCGGAATGTCACGAGTTTTCAAGTCCGCCTTAAGACGGCGGCAAACTTCAAATCCGTCGAGGCCAGGCATTCGGATATCAAGCAGGATCAAGTCCGGCGCCTTCTCTCGCGCGGATTCCAGCGCCAGTTCTCCCGTGTCCGCCGGACGTACTTGATAGCCGTGCGCATGCAGAATATTCGTCAGCAATCGCAACGACTCCGGCTCGTCGTCCACCACCAGGATCGTGCCCGCGTCTGTCATCATTTCCTCACAAAGCTCTTGCTGTGCGCTTGCAATCCGCGCAGCATCGGCGTGAACGCAAATTTCTCGGCGTGCTGCGCCAAAACGCCGCCAACTGCGGGTGCGATTTCAGAAACGCGTTGGCCAAGGCCGGTGATACGCCCGATATCCGAACAGAGAAGTCGTCGAATCCGGCCCAGAGAATTTCCTCGCGCTCGCCGGGGAGAACTGACGCGCTCACAGCAACGATCTTCACATCCTACCCTCCCTCCATCTTGCGGATCCGCGGCGCCGCGTCGCTGCCGTCCATAACGGGCATTCGCCGGTCCATCCAAACAAAGTGCGGCCGCCAGGCGCGAAACATCTCAATGCCCTCCAGCTCATTCTCGGCCAACGTACCACGAATCCGGCGTTTTCGAGCAGGCGCTGTAGTAGGAGACGATTGGGCGCTCGTCTTCCATGATGAGGATGCGGTATTCAAGCTGCCCGGGAGCGAGACCGATAATGCGACGTTGGCGGAGTTCTGCTCTGATCACGTCAACTGTGTCGGCTTCCTCTACGGGCACTTCCACACGAAATAGCGACCCGAGAGCTCCCCGCAGCCGAAAAGTGCGCTGGATTTTCCCAACTAACTCAGTGAGGATACGTTCACTCCCAGAACCCACAAGGAGCCGCGGTTGCTCTTAACGGGATGTTTTGATGCGAGCAATGGCTACCGGGTTCAAAAAAAAATGATGCGGTCGGTCAGGGTGTGCACCAAGCGATGAGCCCCATGCCTTTACGAATCACGCGATAGCGCTTTAAGGACGGAGATCAAAATTCGTGAGCGATGGTCCATTTGAGATTGTGACGGCTCTTGAAGGCTGAGTTCCCTCCCCAGCCAGTTTCTAAATAAATTAACGCTATTTCGGCGTAAGTTAATCAGTCCCGGTGAAAGGTTCACAACGGGCCTTGGGTCTCAGCGCGAGGAGGATGTCCGATCCTGCGGGCGCGTGAAACTTCAGGAAAGGAGATATTCACTATGAGGAAGAACTTAACGGTTATTGGGACGTTGTTGGTATTCGCCGGAGTGGCGGCTGCCCAAAACAGCGCACCCAAAATAGAAACCTACCTGGGTTATGACATGCTGCGGTACAACTCAGCCACAAACATTCCAGCCTTTACCGCAAATGGCGCGGGTGGGCAATTCTTTTATAACTTCAATTCGTGGCTCGGCGTGGGCGCCGATATCTACGCAGCTCACAATGGCAACGTCTTTGGCAGTGTCACTGTCAACGGGGTCACGTATCCAGGGGGCAAGCTGGATAACACCTCCGTTTTCAGTCAATTTGGTCCCCGAGTTTATGTTCGCAAGTGGTCGCGCGTCACGCCTTTCGTCGAAATGCTATGGGGTATGGACACGGTTAGAGCCAGCGTGCCGCTGGGTCTTCCGCCGGGCCAGTCGCTTGTCGTTAACGTACCGGGTGGAACTCTTGTCGTTAATGGCGGTTCGGCTAGTGCCAAAAATGTCTATGTCCGCGCGAGCACGGCCCAAACTGCCTTCGCGTATAAGTTAGGAGGCGGTCTAGACATAAAAATGAGCAAGCACCTGTCTTTCCGACCAATAGAGACTGATTTGCAGTATTCGCGCCTGCAGCAACTCCGGTATCCACAGCCTAACAAGAGTCAGTACAACTTTTTGTACAGCACTGGTTTTAACTTCACGTTCGGCGGCGCTCAATAGTCCCGCGCAGGACGGAGGTCCGACTTATCCAGCCGTTAATTAGACAGGCTGCCTAAGTCGGGCCTTATACTTCTCGCGTTTTGCTTAACTGCTACTGCCCTCGCGCAGCAAATTCCCCGCCCAGTGATAGGTTTGGAACGCTAAACAAACTATCACGTGGCCCCCCCGCCGGCGGTTGCCCGAAGAGCAATCGCCGGTTTCTCAGTTCAGGCGCCCATAGCTAATCTACGCTCAGACATCACGGCCTTCACGGGTGGCGTACAAAGCGCGCCCGACCTCATGGGCAAGTTCACTGTGAATGTCGACCCCTTGCCCGACTGGCTCTTTACTTGGATTGTCCCGCCGTGCCCTTCTATGATTCGCCTTGAAATCGCCAATCCGAAGCCGGTTCCGGCCCTGCTAAATTGCTTTCCGTTTCCGCTACTCTGAAACGAATCAAATATGGTTCCTAATTGGTCGGACGGAATTCCCAACCCTTCATCCCGAACGGAAACTGAAACCATGTTTTCTGTGGCGGTGAGCCGGATTTCGATCTTGCCACCCGAGTGTGAAAAGTTTATCGCATTGCTGACAAGGTTATCGATCACCTGAGTAATCTTAACGGGATCTAAATCGACGATCAGTGTCGAGCTGTCCAAACCGGCATCAAAGCGTATTTCCTTGCGGTCCGCGTGATGCTGGTTCACGAGTAAGGCCCGGTTGATCAGCAAGATCAGGTCAGTCGGCGCGAGATCCACTTTCAGCCGGCCGCATTCGATTGTAGAAATCTGGAGAACTTCATCGATCATCTCGAGAATGAACAAACTTGACTCCATGATGCCCCGAAGTAGCGTCATCTGTTCGTCCTTTAATCCTTCTCTGGCGTCGTCAATCAGATACTCAGTTGCCGCCAGAATACTGCTGGCAGGATTTCGCAGACCGTGCACGGCCATTCCCAGATCTCGGAATTTCTCAGCTTTCTGTTCCTCCAAAGCGAGATTTTTTTCGACCAGTTCTAGCTGAGTACGGAGGAGCTCATTATGAAGCTGCGCAAGCTGATCGGTGCCGAAGGTGCTAAAAGTCGTCTCGCCGTTTTCGTCAGCGAGCGATTTGGCTAGTGTAGTCTGAATCCCACCGGTCTTGTCACCAGTCATTCTCACCAATTCCTCATTCAGCTCTGCCACAGAGCGGGATTTTGCGGACCCGATTATGAGAACGCCGCTACTGGTGTTGCAACCGGAAAAAAACAGTGGAAGGACCCCGTTTTCGAATGCAATCTCCACTTCCCAATCGAGCGCAGCTCCGTAGTCCACAAGCTGCCGGAGAAGGCTGAACACTTTCGGGCGGCTGCTTGCTCCGGCAATGCTAGCGAGAGATACCCCTACTAACAGGCGATCCTCGAGCGAGCGCGGCTTCCGCAGCACTTCGGTCACGATCCCATCCCAACGGCAGCAAACGGCTATGTCGAGGGCTCCCACCATGTTACATTCCCCTTCTCACCGGTGCCGATTGGAGATTCGCGAGCCGAACGAGACCGGGTTCGATCTTAATGCACATGTCCCGCTTTCGCCGTAAAAGCTCGAACATCCGGCCCAAAGTGCCGTCGGGGGAAAGCAAAAACTGGCCTACCGGAGATTCCTAGTGTACTCCTTAGCCTCCGGTCACGCTAGGGTTTTCCCAAAGAAATGACCATCATTTGAAGCGAAAATGAAGCGAAGATCTCGAATCAATGAGCCGGCTTTTGTGAGTTCGATAGGTTCTTCGTCCCGAAATGCAGTGCTTGGCTGTGTTCGCAAAACTGCCGGCTTTGGGACTAACTCACGTATGTGTACTCAGCTTTGTTGTGAACCGGTCTAAACATCAGATTTCGTAGCCCGCAGGACCCGCAGTGCTTTGCAAGCCGGGTGCGCATTTCTCTCCTAGCTCGCATTAGCCGGGATTTTGCGGCCGGCACGGATAGTCCTAATCGCGCCGCTACTTCGGGCATTGGTAAGCCCTCGATATCCCGTAGCCGCATGACGTTGCGCATGAGCGGTGGAACGCGCGATATTTCTCGCCGAAGAAGTTTGTCCACTTGCGAACTGCCAATCACGTCTTCCTGGTCCGGCACCTGGTCGATCAGTTCGAGCCTCGCCTTCGAATCCGTGGTTGCATCGACATAAACGAAGCCCGCCTGGCGATGTTCGCGCATTAGCATCAGGCATTGGTTCTGCACGATGCGGCACAGCCATGCCGCAAAGGGTCCTTCGAAGCGAAAGCGCTGCAGACTCTGAAACGCTTTGGTAAAGGCATTCTGCACCTCATCCTCGGCGTCACTCGGGTTACGAAGCATTTGGCGAGCGCGCTTGAGACACGTGGCGAAGTGCCGCTGGATCAGTTCCGTGAAGGCACGAGTATCACCTCCCTGAGCTAGCAGCACGAGTTCCTCATCACTCGCATTGGCGATGTCGCGCGCGGAGCGTTCCGCACGTTCACATTCGTCTAAATGCTCGTTGGAGAAACCGGGCCCAAGTGGCCGTCTAATCTCCGCCTGTGCTTGGCGGCTGGGCAGTTCGCATGACAGCGATGACATGGCAACACCAGGGCACTTCTCAGGCCAGCAGTTCTGCGAGGTGTCGTATCTGAAAAATCAGTTACTTAGAGCGAAGCTCCTTGATCAAGGTCCGTCCGAGTGCACGTTTTGGTGCAGCGCAGCCCGCAGGGTGCGCACGTTTTCGTGCACTATCTCATGGCACTGCGCAATGTCTGCACAGACCGTTTCTAACTGATGGGTTCCTTTGCGATGTGAATGAACTCGGCTGGTGAAATGCTGTATTTCTCCAGTCGATATGCCAGGGTTCTGCGGCTCATCTGCAGGAAACTGGCAGCGCGCGATTGGTTGCCACCAAACTTTCGCAACGCTCGCACTATAACTTCTTTTTCCATCTCGCTAAGATTCATTCCTGCTTCAGGCAGAACGCTTGGCAGGACCTCGCTCGGCGTGTCATCGTACTGTAAGAAATCAGGAAGATCGCGCACGCCTATTTCAGGGCCCCTTGCGAGGAGAACAGTCCGTTCGATAGCGTTCTCCAGTTGCCGTACGTTCCCTGGCCACGGGTAATTGCATAACCGGTGAAGCACGTCGTGCGGCAGTGTCAAGTCCTCGCGTGCATGCTTGATCTTGCACCTGACAAAGAAGTGCTCCACAAGTTCCGGGATATCTTCGGCGCGGTCGCGAAGGGGCGGCAGTTCAATCGGGACCACGATCAGCCTGTAATACAAGTCCTCACGAAAAGATCCAGCCTTGACCATCGCGCCAAGATCCCTGTGGGTAGCCGCGATTATACGCACGTCCAGCTTGATCGGGCTCGTCGCGCCGATTTTTTCAATTTCCCGCTCCTGGATTAACCGAAGGACCCTTACCTGCAATTCCAGGGGCATCTCGCCAATTTCGTCCAGAAGAATGGTGCCGCCGTCGGCCACTTCGGCCTTTCCTTTCTTGTGAACCACGGCGCCGGTGAAGGAGCCTTTGGTGTGGCCAAAGAGCTCCGATTCGAGCAAATCACGGGGTATGGAGCCACAATTAACGGTTACGAATGGCCGATCCCGCCGTGGGCTGCGGAAATGAATTGCCTTGGCGACCAGCTCCTTCCCCGTCCCCGTTTCGCCGTGAAGCAATACGGTGACATCGGCTGCGGCGACACGCGCGGCGATATCCAATGTGCGCATCAGGCACGCCGATGAACCGATGATGCTCTCGAATCCGTATTTTTGTTCCAGGCAACTGCGCAGGAGGTCCACTTCTTCACTGAGCTTGCGATGGCTCAGGACGCGACTTACCAACGCCGTAAGCTCGTATGGGTGGACGGGTTTGGTCAGGTAATCGTACGCCCCCGCCTTCATCGCTTCTACCGCGCTCTGGATGGTTCCGAATGCGGTCATCACTATCACGGCCGTATCGGAATAAATGCCGCGGGCCTTCTTTAACAGCTCGATACCGGACGCACCTGGTAGATGCAAATCAGTAATGATGAGATCGACAGGCGACCTTTGCAGGACCTCAATTGCCTGCTCCGCATTGGAAACAGATGTAGTTTCATATCCCTGTTTTCGGAGTACTGACTCCATAACATGGCGAACGATATCCTCGTCCTCTGCAATCAGTATTCGCGCGTTCTCCACGTTAGTATTCGGTCGAGTTTTCCTTGTTCCCAGCGCAATGCCGGCCGCTCGTTCATTTTCTGGCGCTCCGAAGCGCATGTCAACAGTATTCAATATCACGAATCCTTCGGGTGTATTTCTGAAAATTTTCTCGGAGACCCGATTTCAGTCACCCAACATACGAAAAGATTTACTGCCGGAGCTGGGCCAGCCGTATCTCGATCTCTTGCCGGCTACTTTCGGCTTTAGGCGCGGAGCGTAAGTACGCTTCCAATTCCGATGCCGCATCATCGCGCCGGCCAATCTGAACAAGAATGTTCGAGGCAATAACACGCGCCTCGGGGAACTGAGGAGCGGCAAGCTCCAGGTTCTCCAGAGCCTCCTTGCTGTCTCCGTGCTCGGCGATGAGGCTCAACGCGAGCACGTATCGAACGTATATAAGGTTAGGATCAAGCTTCAGCGCTCGCCGTGCCAGTGGTAACGCGTCGTGATAGCGTGTCAGCATGTAGAGGGTAAGACTCAAATTTCCCAGCGCGGCAGCGTGGTTCGGGGCCAGCTCTACCGCCTTCTGAAACTCCTCGGCAGCTTCGTCGGTATTCCCAAGCTTCGCAAGGACAACGCCGAGATCGTTATGCGCGTTCGCGAAATCCGCATCTATCTGCACCGCGTTTTGGAAATGATCCAACGCCGATTCCTTGTCGCCCTTGGCGGAAGCCGCCCTGCCCTTTTTGTATTCCTTCAATGCCTGTTTCGGAACCTTGTGCTGAAGCTGCTGAAACGAAACGGTTGCCGCGCTCTCATTGCTCCGGCGCACGGGACTGTTGTTGTTCGGCCAATTGGCAGCCGGATGCTCGATTTGTATGTCCATGGTGTCGAAAGGATCAGAGTACCCGACGTTCTGCTGCTGTCTCGATTCTGAGTCATGGAAGGTTTGAGCAGAGCCTGTTACAGAAATAAAGAAGATCAGTCCTAGAAGAGAAACGCGAACCTTCATTGGTTCCTCCACGTGTTGTTTTGTGCGGAACCAGCCATCCCGTCTGCTTCGGCGTAGTGGAACCGCTGCTTGGATGATGAGGATCTAATACTTCAGACTCATTACTTCAAAGCTCGGTGCAGCGGGGGCGACACCAAAGGTTAGGATCTGGTATTAGCTATGTCGCAGGTTCGAATCGAACTGGAGCTGGTGAAACAGTATCGAAAGGACAGGCAAGCCCATAAAGCAGCCGGAGGGCTCAATCGCCGAAACACCCGGGCTGCGGGTACCGAACGGCTCGGAGCCCGCTCGGTTTCCGCAACCTGTGATGCGTGCTTTCGCTACGCCATCTGGTGACCGGGATTCTGTGCGCCCCCGGTTCGATTCAAAAATTCGCGAACGCGTAATCGTGAGAAGCCGATGTGCGCTCTACCTGACGTGGAACTGCAC
>JAFATG010000007.1 GCA_019244055.1 Acidobacteriaceae bacterium
GGGCTGCCAGATTTTCTCGACCTCATGGTAGTTTGTATCGAAGCGGGATTAAGCCTGGATCAGGCTCTCTCCCGCACTTCCGGGGAAATGCAGGAAGCGCTGCCTGAACTATGCGATGAGATGGGATTGGTGATGCTCGAACAACGCGCCGGTCGCCCGCGTTTGGATGCGTGGAGAAACTTAGCCGAGCGCCTCGATCTGGAGATCGTGCGGACGTTGGTCGCTTCCATCGTACAGGCGGATCAGTTCGGTACCAGTATCGCGAAGAATCTGCGGGTATATTCCGATGGCCTGCGGACGCGACGCCGCCAACAAGTCGAGGAACTGGCGGCAAAGACGCCGGTGAAATTGGTGTTTCCACTCGTATTCTTCATTTTCCCAACGCTCTTCATTGTGGCGCTCGGACCAACCATCCTCGTCATCGAGCAGCAGTTCGAGAAGTATTTTTATTAGTAGTTTGTAAGAAAGGAGACAGGAATGGACAACGTAACTCTGATACGGGTTATCTGCGGAGTGTTGTTTGTGATCGTGCTGATCTTTTTGATCCAGCGTCGACGCAGCAAGGTTCGGTAAGTAAGGCGGAGAGTCAGGCCGTGCCAGATGCTGCGGCCGTTCTTGGCTGCCGCGCCGGGAGGTGCGCGGCGCGTGTAACGTGTAAGAGGAAGTGCATACCGCTTTGTTTTAGGCATGGCTAAGGGCATAGTGGCTTTGCAAAAGGATGTAACCATTGACAGGCAGTAAGAAAAATTCGGAACGGCGCTACTGCGTCTTTAATAAGACGCGGGAGTCGTTCTTGAGCTTGAACGTAACTCCGGCCGATTCCCATCTCGCGCGCCTGAAGGGATTGGCTGGAAAGTTCCGATTGAAATCCGACGAAGGAATCTGGGTCATGCCCTCCCAGGGCATTCACACGATCGGTGTGCTTTTCTCAATCGATTTGATCTATCTTGATTCCGCGCATCGGGTAATCCATCTGATTGAGTCTTTCGGCACGTTCCGGATAGGGCCGATTCGCACGAATTGTGCGAGCGTTCTAGAACTACCAACACGAACGATTTACTCATCGCAGACGCAGGTGGGCGATGAATTGCTTATCTGCTCGCCGGAGGAGATGGAACGATATTTAAAGGAGAACCAGACTAAGACTGAGTCCAAAGCCGCATCGGGCTGAAACAAGATGCACCTGACTGACGGGGCAGGTGGCCCATGCATCGGATTGCCGATTGGTTAAGGGAAACGCTCTTGGGGCGTGATGACCGTGCCGCGAGGTATTACAACCCCGGGATGGTGGCCTATTACTGGGACGGTGGCGCGCCAAAGGCGCATGCACTCAAGGACATTAGTTCGACGGGCGCGTACGTGTATGCGAAGGAACTATGGTGTATCGGAACGATCATTACGCTCACGCTGCAGATGGACGCCGCCCACCTAGAGCAAGGTTCCCCGGTGCCGTTCGTCGTGATGAGGGGAAGGATAGTTCGCTATACACCGGACGGAGCCGGAATTCAGTTTATGTTGTCTAGAGAGGAAGAGCGGAGAGCATTAAGAAAGTTTCTGTACACTGCAGGGCTAAACGAATCGCCAGGGCGAAACGGGTTCGGCGGGGCAGGAGGCAATCGGGGCCAGGCGCTGGTTGAGCTGGCAGTGGCCGTTCCGATACTGTTTCTGCTGACCGCGCTCGCCTTCAATTTTGGAACTTGGCTCTACGGCTGGGTTGCGATTGGGAATGCGGCACGGGCAGCAGGGGACTACGCGATTATGGGCGGAGCATACGCAACGCTGCCCACGGCCGCCACTTCGAGTACCTTACAGTCGCTCATCAACACCGAGTTGACGTATTTACCAAATACGAGCAGTTCGAACCCCAAAGCATGTATCCGCCAGAACTTTAACGGAACCTACACCACGTTGATGCAAATGCCAAGCGGCGCGTGTGCGAGTTATTCAAATCCGCCGGCGGATCCCGAGCCTACCTCGTACGTCAGTGTTGCAGTAGATATCACATACACGTATACGTCGTTCTTTACCGGCTCCAAAGTTCTGGGGCTTCCGATGACGGTCCTGCCAAGCACGATTCACCGGCGCACGGTGATGAGGATGATTCAATGAGATCTCGCGCCGGATTACGCGATTGCCGCGGACAGTCGCTGGTTGAGTTTGCGCTTTGCACTGTCCTGTTGGTGGCGCTTATTTTTGCGGTCCTTGAATTCGGCAGAATGATGCTGGTTTACACCACGATCGCGAATGGCGCGCGGATAGGCGCACGCTATGCAATTGTCCACGGTTCGGATAACTCGGCGACAACAACGCAAATTAAAACCGCGGTGAATGGTTACTTGAAGGCGGGCACCATCAATACAGCAAAGGCGACCGTATCGCCCAATTATCCTGGCAAGCCGGATGGCACCAGCTCGGGATGCACGGATCCGGGATGCCTCGTGACGGTAAAGGTGACCTATCAATACGATCTGCTAACACATTATTTCCCGCTGGGTAGTATCACCTTTACCAGCTCAAGTGAAGGGGTAATTACATGGTGAAGTTGGACGTTCGAAGGAAAAAAGAAGCAGGCCAGGCGGTGCTTTTGGTAGTCGCGTCCATGAGTATCTTTTTGCTCGGCGCAGTGGGTTTGGCTGTCGACGGTTCGCATTTATACGCGCAGCGCCAAGCGGCCCAAGCAGCCGC
>JAFATG010000029.1 GCA_019244055.1 Acidobacteriaceae bacterium
CGCTCAGGCGATTTAACAGCCCGATGCGCCGCTCCACCTCGCGCCACAGCAGACCGCCGGCATGCGAAGTGATCTTTCCTCCATCGAAGCGCGCCATCACCGCTCGCGACCACGCCCCTACAAACTCGAAACTCGATTGGGTACACTCTGTCATAGCAAGAGGCGTCTCCTCTGGTCTTCTAAACATCTGGTTGCACAAATGTTTATCCCAAATTCGGCGGCTCTGTGCCACTGATTTCGTGAGATATCCGGGTTATGACTGTGATTTACGGGTCGTGGCGGGCAAGCTGAGCGCTGGTGGGGAAGATTGCGAACCGGCGCTGGTGCTCGATATTGATGAAACGGCCCTCTCGAACTGGGAGATTCTCAAGCTCGATGATTTCGGCCGGCCCCTCGAGGGCGGTTGCGCTCCAGCACTCGATGCTCCAAGCGGCGGCGTGGGATCAGCTTGGGCGCGATCCGGCGATAGGCCGAGTCTCGAGGTATTCAAACAAGCACGCACCCTGAACGTCAGAGTCTTCTTTATCACCGACTGCCCCGAATCTCAACGCGCCGCAACGGAGCGCAATTTCGATGCGGCCGGGTATCGAGGGTACGCGACTCTGTACATGGTGCCAGAAGGTGCCCATTTCACCTCTGCGGCTGAGTTCAAAGCACCGATTCGAGCAAGGATCGAGCAAGCCGGTTACAATCATTGCCAATATGGGCGACCAGCCTTGATCTTCTGGGCGGCCTTGCGGAGAAGAAGTTCTTATTACCGGATCCCTTCTACCGCGTCCCGTGAGTTACTGCTCCGACACCACCAGAAGCTTGAACGTCCCGGGGAGAATTGTAGGCCGCCGGCGGGCGTTGCCCGACGTCGATGGTGCGGGCGGGCCGAAACTGGCCGTCGCCAGGTAGATCTTGTGCGTCTTCTCGTCGAGCGCCATGGTTCGCGCTCCCTGCGCCGTCTGGACGGTTCCGGCTTCCGAGTACTGGTCCTTCCCCGACTCCTTGATCACCGTCAGCGTTCCACTTTCGCCATTCGACGAAAAAGCCAGCTTGGTTCCGGGATCAAAGGCGGCAGCATCGGGCCCCTCGCCAATGGCCGGAGTCGCTATCACTTTGCCTGTATCGGCATCTACGATTGCCATCATTTTGTTGTCGCAAACGGAAAATAACCGTCGATTTTCGCCGTCGATCGCTAAGCCGGAAGGCGATTCGCAGGGCGCTACGGACCAGCGCGATGAAACGGTTAACGCTTTGGAATCGATTCGAACAATCTCGCTCTTGTCTTCGATGTTGGCGTAAACGCTGCCCTGGCCATCGCTCACCGGAAACTCGGGCTTCCCTCCGAGTTTGACGGTTCCGGCGACATTACCCGTTGCGCCATCTATCGCGGTCGCATCTCCGCTCCGGCCATTGAAGGCAAACACGCGTTTCGAGGCGGAATCGTACACGATACCGTCGGGATTCGTTCCAGCTTTGATTTTCTGTTTCACCGATAGATCCTCAAGCTGGAAGGCAACCACCTCATTGCTGCCGCCATCGCTTATAAAGCCCAGGCCCAAATCACTCGCAATGGCGATGCCGTGAATCCGGTTAAGGCCCGTGATGTGACCCACGATCTTTTGGGAATCGGGATCGATGACAACGACCTCATTACCGTGCGAAACGTACAAGCGCCTGTTTTGGGCATCGGCGGTGAGATAATCCCAGCCGCCCGTGCCTCCGATGGCGATCGAGCCGGTTACTTTGTAACTCTGTGCCGGCGCTAGAAGCGCAGCAGTAGCCATCAAAACGCTTGAGAAAGCCAAGGACAGTTTACGCATAGTAGGGGCACAAGCCACATTAACTTTAGTCTTCCATTCTGAAGAATCGCTGAAAAGAGGACGCCCTGGGCTAGCGGCAGATCTTGCCGCCGGTCAGAAGGTCGAGGAACCAAAACTTCTCAACCCGAGCCAAATCTATTTCTTCGGGAGCTCGGAGAATGAACCGGCGAACGGCAGGAAGCGAAATCCACCACATATCACCGCCCTGGCCAAAAGTGCGGGCGGTACCTCGCCGCTCAGCGTGGAGTAAGCCCCGCCGAATCCAATAGCAGACTTTGTGAACGTCCACTCCGAAAGCGCGAGCAAGCGCGCAGGCCGAATAACCGTCCAGGTTGCGCTTAATGCGGAGCCGCCCTGTTTTGGCCTGGATGGCACCGCATGACCTGCGATAACCGGCAAGAGCTAAACGCCGCTGGATTGCCGCGGCTGTTAAATGCCCCCAATGTTCGAGTATGCGCTCTTCTTCCGCTGACCAGCATCGCTCTTTGACCCTAGTGAGACACAGCGCCGCGCCCCGCCGAACAACCGCGGATTTTGACCAGCCGATTTCGGCGCGAACCAGCGCCAAGGCCGACCGATCACCCTGGCGCTGCCGCTGATAAGCGATCCGGATTTTCTGATCGATCTCATCGGTCGGCAAATACCGTTTCCTCATGGCACCTAGAGGCGGATCCCCAATTTGACGTGCTTATTAGTCTCCGCAAGACTAATTTCACCAATGATCCTGAAAAATTGCTGAAGCGCTTGCGGCCGCTTATCAGCTAGCATGTTGGTCAAGATCTCATTGCGCATATTGGTGATCGAAGATGAA
>JAFATG010000082.1 GCA_019244055.1 Acidobacteriaceae bacterium
TCGCCAGGCAATGTCCAAACGTCTGCGCGCTGCGATGCGCACCATCGGCTACACGAACGCGGGCACGGTCGAGTTCCTGATGGATGAGAAGGGGAATCTCTACTTTATTGAAGTGAATGCACGCATCCAGGTAGAACACCCGGTGACTGAATTCGTTACCGGAATTGATTTGGTCAAGGCGCAGATTCGCATCGCCGCCGGCGAGGAGCTCAGCCGTGTCCTGAATGGCCCTGTTCGTCTACGGGGACACGCCATCGAATGCCGGATCAATGCGGAAAATCCACAGACCTTTGCGCCCTCGCCCGGCCGCATCACCGGATTGAACATTCCCGGCGGGATCGGGGTTCGCGTAGATACCGCAGCCTATACGGACGGAGTGATTCCGCCCTATTACGATTCGCTGGTAGCAAAACTCATCACTTACGGGAATAACCGCTGTGAGGCGATCGATCGGATGAAGCGAGCGCTGGCTATGTTTGTGGTGGAAGGCATTCAGACGACGATTCCCTTGCACGAGAAGATTCTGCTCGACCAGGATTTCGTTTCCGGCTGCTTCGATACGAGCTTTCTCTCGCGGTTCAATGGAAATTCGGGAGAGGCGGCCACCAGTTCAGCGGAGTCCTGAGAAGCCCAATCAAGGGTTTGATGGCGCTTCCTTGTGGCGGCGGACGTACCACCAGCGCTTGATGTCGGGCCAGAATTCTTTCAGCACCTGTGAGGTGGCGTCGGTGCCTAATTGTATTCCCCAATTCATCATGTAATCGGGGACATTGCGATTATCCGGGTAGTACGAGAGTCCGATTGCCGAAGCGATACCGTTTCCAGCAATCTCCGAGTAGTTAAAGACCGTCTTGCCCGAATCGGTGTGCGCGACGAATATGCGGGAAACGGCATACCAGGTCCGCCGGCCAAAGCTACCTTCAGACATGCGGAAATACCGGGGATCTTGGTGCAACAGGATGGGTAGGAAGGCCTCCGTAAACATATTCCCCGTAACCTGATCGCAGTAAGACGTGCCAAAGCGCTTCATGTAACCCTCGAAGCCTTGGCCGAATTCCGAATGGCTATCCTCTAGTTGATAAAGACCGGCGTACGCAGCCCCGAGGAGTATCAGTGGATAATCGAAGGAATCCTTCGCAGCTATTTTGAATTTCTGACCAGGCGTCAGGGGCTGGCCGACGGCGTTCATTTCGGCGGTACGGTAGTTCGGTAAAACACCCAGAACCCGCTTATCTTCTCCCGCTTCGGTTTTTCCGGGAGCAACAACACCGGGTTGGTCCTTCGGAGGCAACTGGCCAGGCGCAGGCGGAATCGCCTGGTGCGGCTGGGTTTCGGGCTGAATCGTCTGGGCCAGGCTTGCAGTGGAAAGGGCTAAGAAAACAAGAAACGAAACCGTAAAAATGGGTCTGCTAACAGTTTGGATAAGAGTAAGCAACTGGTCTATCCTAAGACTTCATTGACGACTCAAACGTATCGAGAGGTACTTGATTTTTCGTTCGCTTATCGACAAGAAAAGAAAACACTGGACTTGCCGAGAGAATGGGGCAACAATTTTCTGGAACTGAGCTTGCGATCACGGAATCCAAAAACACGAGCGATGAAAGCCAATTCTGACGATTCAAGAGCTCAATCGAGACCTGAGGAATCGAGACCGCTACCTCAGCATTCGGCGGACCGGCTACGACCGCCTTTCTTTAAGTATTACATTCACGACGGAACAACGAGCTGCCGGTTGCAGTTGATCGGTCAACTCAGCGAGGCCAACCTACCTGAATTGAGTGGGTGTTGGCAAACCGCACGGACAATCGTTGGGAATCGCAAGCTCATCCTGGATCTGACCGGGCTCAGAGCAGTTGACGACGCCGGGAAACAGTGGCTCGCTTCCATGTCCCAGGAAGGCGCGATTTATGTTCCAGAGGATTTCCTGCGAACATCTCTCGCCGATCACTCACCAGCACCAGAACGCAGGAGCCCCGGCTTGTTTGGAAGGATCGTCGCCCTACTCGGCGGGAGCTTGATCAAACAAGAACCGTAAACGCTGATTCCGTCCGCGACACAGGGCGATAGGCAGTGTCGCGTTCGACAGGCTCTCTGCCCGCTTCGCGAATCAGCCGAAGCAGGTCTTGCCGCCGTAGGTGCTGGGCCGTGGTGGCTCCCGCATCGTGATAGATTTTCTCTTCCACAACGGTTCCGTCAATGTCGTTCGCGCCGAACCGCTGCGCGATTTGCGCGACGCTCGGAGTCATCATGATCCAGTACGCCTTAATATGCGGAATGTTGTCCAGCATCAGGCGGGAAATTGCGATCTGCCTCAGGTCGTTAAAGCCGGTCGTTTTCGGCAGGTGTGACAACGCGGTGTTGTCGGGGTGAAAAGCCAGCGGAATAAAGGTGACGAACCCATGCGTTTCATCCTGGAGGGCGCGAAGCTTCACGAGATGATCGGAAAGATCCTCGGCGGTCTCCAGATGCCCGTACAGCAGGGTGCAGTTGCTCTTTAATCCGATTCGATGGGCGATGCGCGCCGTTTCGAGCCATTGCTCGCCGTCAATTTTGTGATCGCAGATGATCCGGCGTACGCGCTCGGAGAAGATTTCGGCTCCGCCTCCAGGCAGAGAATCGACTCCGGCAGTTTTTAGCCGCTCGAGCGTGTCGGGGATTGGCAGCCGCGCACGCTTAGCCAGGTATGCGATCTCAACCATAGTGAAGGCTTTGAGATGCACTCCGGGATAGCGCTCCTTCAGGCCTGAGATCATCTGGCAGAACCAATCGAGAGTCAGCTCGGGGTGCAGCCCACCGACAATGTGGAATTCGGTGACTGCCTCAGCGTAGCCCTTTCCCGCAACCTCCCATACCTGTTCGAGGGACATCGTGTATGCGGTCGGATCCTTGACACGCTTGCCGAAAGCGCACAGGCGGCAGCTTGCCACGCAGACATCGGTCGGGTTGATGTGGCGGTTGACATTGAAATAGGTCACGCTACCGTGGAGCCGCTCGCGAACAAGGTTCGCCATGTACCCAAGCGCCAGGATATCGGAACTTCGAAAAAGAGTTACGCCGTCTTCATAGGAGAGGCGCTCGCCGGCTTCGATTTTCGCGAGGATCGGTTTCAGGCGGCGATCCTCAATAGCGGGGCCGGACGTTGCGACTGCGGAAAGGTTGTTCATGGTTTCCAAAGGTACTGGCGCTGGATTAGAATATCAGCCGCCCAAAAGGCGAAGAACAAGAGGCTCACGTAACCGTTGACAGTGAAGAAGGCAGCGTTGACACGCGAGAGATCGTACGGCTTTACCAAACCGTGTTCATAAATCAGTAAGGCAACTACCGCGGCTACTCCGATCCAGCTCAGCAGCCCGAGGTGGAACGAGATAATCAGCGCTGCCAGGCAGCCGATCATGCATCCGTGCAGTAACCGCGAGATGGCCAGGGCACGCGCAACTCCGAACCGGCGCGGAATGCTGCACAATCCCTCGTTGCAGTCGAATTCAAAGTCCTGGCACGCATAGATCACATCGAATCCAGCGGTCCAGAACATGACGGCCGCAGTGAGCCACAGAATTCGAAGCTCCAGGCTGCCACGCATCGCTATCCAGGCTGCGGCAGGCGCTATTCCGAGACAGAGGCCCAGGATCAAGTGGGAGAACAGCGTGAAGCGCTTCGAGAAAGAATAGAAGAACAAAATGCCGAGCGCCACCGGCGCAAGCGCAAAGCACAGAGATCCGAGCTGCCGCGCGGCCCAGATGAACACGACCGATGAAATGGCAGTGAAACCCCAGGCAAAGCGCAACGACAGCAGGCCTGTGGGCAGGTGGCGGTTCGCAGTCCGGCGATTGCGCGAATCGAGATCGGCATCTAGAATCCGATTGAAGGCCATTGCCGCCGAGCGCGCCGAAACCATCGCTACAATAATCCAGAGCACACGCCAGCCGAGGCCGGTTATCGGAAATCCGCTGGTGCGCCAGGCCAGCAGCGCGCCAGTGAGCGCAAAGGGCAAAGCGAATACCGAATGCTCGAACTTGATCATCTCGAGCGTCAGGCACAGACGTGTCCAGAAGCGGATCAACGCTACCATTTTAGGGGATAACTCCGGGTTGCCTGCGGAGCAGAATATGACCATTGAACAGCTTGAGGGACTTTTGGAGCAGGTGCGCGATGGCCGCACAGACATTGAAACTGCGGTGAATGCATTGCGGGATCTGCCGTTCGAAGATCTCGGTTTTGCGAAAGTGGATCATCACCGGGCGTTGCGACACGGCACGCCGGAGGTGATTCTAGGAAAAGGCAAGAGTGCGGATCAGGTGGAACGCATCGCCGCTGCGCTTCTGGCGAAGCCGCACAATCTGCTGGTCACACGCGCTACCGAAGAAATGGCAGAACGCATCGCCTCGCTGGCGCCGGAGAGCGAATTCTTTCCTACTTCTGGAGTTGTGCGGGTCTGGCGCGACCGGACGCGTTACGGGAAAGGAAAAATTGCTGCGATCTGCGCGGGCACGAGCGACCTGCCTGTTCTCGAGGAGGCTCACCTCACGGCTGAAGTGCTGGGAAATGAAGTCGAGACAATCTGCGATGTAGGGGTCGCGGGCATTCATCGTCTGCTTCACCAGCGCAAGCGACTGCTCGAAGCGCGGGTTGCAATCGTCTGTGCCGGCATGGAAGGGGCCCTGCCCTCTGTGGTAGGCGGCATGGTTTCGTGTCCTGTGATTGCGGTTCCGACAAGCGTGGGTTATGGCGCGAGTTTCAATGGACTGGCCGCGCTCCTCGGAATGCTGAATAGCTGCGCCAGCAACGTGACGGTAGTGAATATTGATAACGGGTTTGGTGCAGCTTACGTGGCGAGTTTGATCAACCGGCTGTGACGAACTAACCTGGGCGGCAACTACAATCCAGCCCGCTGTCGACCAATTCCCGTCTGAAAGCGCGCTTACGACTGCGTCTGGACAGCGATGAGGGATTTTGGCATTCCGAGCACGCGCTCGGAAATGATACGCGCGCCAGGAAAAAGGGCTTGAAGAGCGGGCGTGTCCAAGAGATTCAGCTCATTCAAGAAGTGATGGATGTAATCGCGGCGCACGTCCGGCGTGGGATGAGTGGCGTATTGCCAGAGAGTGAAGCGGCTTACGACGGAACGCTGGACAGGCTTAGGAAAAAAATGGATGAGCGGAAGCATCACGTGCAGCTCGACGGGAAAGCGGCGGTTCGGAGTTTGGACCCAATACTGGCGACCTACCCGGGCTATCTCGTCAGAGAAGCGGCGCTGATCGGCCAGAGTGCCCACGTGCTCGATTACCGAGTTACTGAACACGATATCGAAGGATTTGTCAGCAAACGGCAACATTCGACCATCTCCGGCGACGGCGAGCAGGCCAGGCCGTTGAGGGCCAAGCGCCGATGGCAGGTTCAGGATAGTGACTTGAGGGGCAACGGAGGCGGTCTCCCAGATATCCGGTGAACCGCCAACGTCCAAGACCCGGGTGCGGTTCGTGATCTCAAAGGTCCTTTCGAACAGCCGCATTCGTTTTGAACGGAAATGCCGGAAAGCGGCGTTCAGAAGGGGGGATTGCCTCAATTTGTTAGGTTAGCCCGCGCGTTAGCAGTTTAGAAGTGGTTCACGCCTCCGCTATTCGGGCTGGGAGAAACGGCGCGCCATTGAGGCCGCGAGCTGCCGAGAGGCAAAGCGCGTTAGGAACCCCATAGCGGCGTTTAGACGGCCGGCGACAACAAGCGACTTGCCACGTTTGAAAGCGTCCCAGCCGATTTGGGCAACTGAACGGGCGTCCATCGTCCTTCCGCTCTTGAACAGTCTTGTAGCACTGGCGCCTGCGCGCTTGTCGAACTCAGTGCGGGTGGGACCGGGGCAAAGAGTCGTCACAGTAACGCCATAGTCGCGAGCCTCATTGTGGAGGGCTTCCGAAAAGGAGACGACGTAGGCTTTGGTCGCGTAATAGACCGCCATCAGGGGACCGGGCTGAAATGCGGCCGTGGAGGCGACGTTGAGGATTCCGCCGCTCCGGCGCTGAATGAATCCGGGCAGAAAAAGGCGGCTGAGATGTGTGAGCGCGCCAATGTTGAGGCGGATCATTTCCATTTGGGCCGCTTCGTCCAGTTCCCAAAACTTGCCCACAAGACCAAAGCCAGCATTGTTGATCAGAAGGTCAATTGAAAGTCCGGCGCGAGACAGTTCATCGTGAAGCTCGGCTGAAGCGGCAGGATTCGAGAGATCTTTTGCGAACACATGAACCGTGTGCCCTGCACTCCCGCGAATTTCAGAGGCTAGGGATTCGAGCTGTGGGAGGGAGCGCGCGGTGAGAACGAGATCATATCCGTCCCGAGCGCAGATTCGGGCAAACTCGCGGCCGATCCCGGTGGAAGCGCCGGTTATGAGAGCGACTGGCATGGTTCCATTTTGTGACCAAGCGCTCTACTTGACGCCTTCAAAGTGAAGTATACTTGCCCAACAAGCTACTTCGTATGCCTACGATTCAACTCACCGACAATGCTTCACTGAACCTTACCGGATCCACTGGCAACATCGGAGCAACGCTTAAGAAGTACTTGAAGGACCCACTGATCTTCACCGCGCCCAAGCAGGAGCTTGCGAACGCGGCGAATGTAACGGTGGGGCAGCTTGATGATCATCTCTTTCCGCTTAAAGCATCCGCCCAAACGGACGGAAAATTTGCGGTTGAGACGACCAAGCTGGATGTAAAACCGGGAGCCGCGGCGGAGCTCGATTTATTGCGGGAGGGTCGCGCAAGCGATCTTCTCGAATCGCTGCAACTGCGCGACAAGAATGACGGATCACCGGCTCCGGAGCTACTGTCGTTCGCAGTTACAGGTACGCTCGATAGCGGACCGACTCTCACGACCGGCGAATTTACGTTCGGAATCGTTTCCGGGGCAGCCGTCACGCTGAAGACGTATTGCGAAGTCGGCAAAGATGAACGGTTCTTCAGCGCGGCCGAAAGAACGATCTCCGGAATTTCCATACCGCACGATCTGGATGATTTGAAGAATTTGCCGGGAGGCACTATTTCCGGCGTGAAGGGTACGGGCAAGCTCCAGTTCAAAATTGATTTCAAACATAATTTCCTGACAAACTCCCTCGCAACTGAAGCGCTCTCGGTTATACCGGTGACGATCGGCGTGAAGGCTCAGGTAGAAGGCGAAATTGAAGCTACCGTCACACACACAACGAGTCACGAGCTGACGATCGCGGCTCTGCCTGGCGGCAAGCTTCACTTGACTGTCAGCCTCACCAATACTGATGACTTAGAGACGAGTATTCAAGTCTCGACAGGAATCACGGCCAACATCGGCAACAAGGACGCGCTGCAGTTCCTATTAAGCAAGATCAGCGTGAATTCCGAAGAAGAAATCGAAAAGCTAAAGAAGGAAATGCCCGAGCAAGAAGCGCGGGGCCTCAGCGAGCAGATTAAGAAGGTGATCGACGGCGCAGTGGATAACAGCGTGAAGGCGGCGCTCAAGGAAGCCTTCGAGGAGAAGGAAGGGACAAACGTACTATTCGCCTATGAAGTGGACCTTCAAAACGCGTTAGGAGATGCAAGCAGCAGCGATGCGTTGAGAGCTGCTCTAACGGGGGATTTTACGAAGGTGACCGAGAAGAGCGTCACTCTGCCCGGGATTACGCCACTCGATTCCGTTCACACCCTAACTTCGACCCACACGCATACTCTTACCGCACATTTGATCGGCGTACTCAACTTCAGCGATGTGGGTACGTTTACGCGTAAGGCAAAATCCGGGATTAACAAGGACACTGGAGAGATAGTCCTTACATCTGAAGACATCGAAGTTACGGACAACAACGTAGAACCGGAGAAGCTTCGTAAAGTGCTGGTAAAGAGCGCCTCGATAACGGCGGCCGCTGCTGCCAACACGATGACCGCGACGGATTTCCGGTTTAAGTTCGTATACTTTCTGCGGAAAGCGAACGCCGATCGCTCAGATATGCAACAGTTCGCGAATATCCTCAGCCTGGTCAATGGGGGTGCGGGCGGGGCTGCGCAGAACCTGCTCGCCGGAGGGTCGGACAAGTTCGGCGATACAGCCCTTTATCTGAGCTTGGATCTAGATGTTCAAACCAGCAGGGCTCTATTCGTTGACAATGGCACGCCACGCGAGGAATCGTTATATATCCGGCTTGCGCGCGGCGTGATGGCGGCTATTTTGAACGGCGATAAGGCCAGCGAGAAGAGACGATCTCTGTTTACGTCGTCGATGGAGTTCTGGGGCGAACTGAAGGAGGCCGGCGCAGCCGGCAACGTCGTTCAGCTGCTGACGGAGAACGGAATTCCGGAGGAGGCCGCCACGGATTTCTTCGCTTTGAATGCCTGGACGGAGGCGATGAGCGATTTCGCCGCGAAGTTGGCGGGAGGGGCGGCGTTAGAAAAAGCAGCCAAAGCGGTGGTCAGCGACAGCAAGGGCGGCTTCGATTCACCCTGGGCATTGCTGGCCACGCGCCTGATTCCCGCGCATTCGCCGAACGTGACGTCTCAGTTTACGTGCGCCGCTTTGAAACCGAGGGACGCCACGGCAAGGGCGCCAGGGATTCTTTCGGGGCTTCGCGGACTAGCCTTCGCGAAGCGCGACTAAAGGATCGACGCGGCTGGCCCAGCGAGCGGGCAGATAACAGGCCAAGAGCGCAACAGCGAGAAGAACCAGCGCCGCGCCTACTACACTAATCGGATCACCGGGGCTGACGCCGTATAACATCCTGCCGAGAAGGCGCCCCACCAGTAGCGCGGCTACCAAGCCGATCAGCACGCCGCTGAGTACAACCGACATGCCTTGCTTCAAGATGAGGCGCACCACAGTTTGCCGAGCCGCACCCAAGGCCATCCGTACTCCGATTTCCCGTTTGCGCTGGCTTACGGAGTAAGCCATGATCCCGTACAGTCCGATGCTGGCGAGTCCTAATGCGAGCAGGCCAAACACACTAAGCAAAGCCACACCCATCTTGCCCTGAAACAAGACATTGTCCATGAGAGTATGGCCCGTTCGCGCATCATTGGAGCTTACTTGTGGCGCGATGGCGCGCACTTCGCGCTGAACAGAAAGTAGGATTTCACGAGGATCTCCGTTACTTCGCACATACAAGGTCATCGCATCGGAATAGTTCTGGGTCAGGGGCTCATAGACGCCGTATTGCGGTGGCTCGCCCAGAGTGGAGTAATTTACCGTTTTAGCGATGCCCACGATTTGCCGGAGCTGCTTTTCACCTGGTAATTGGATGCGCTTTCCCAACGCTTCGCCATTCGGCCAGTAATCGTGAGCCATTTTCTCGTTGATGATGGCAACGGGAGCCGTATTTGCCTGATCGGTGGCAGTAAATTCGCGCCCTTTGTCGATGGCGATACCGGCGGTTTCAAAGTAGTTGATATCAACTGTGTTCCGTACAGCGCTGATCAGGTCTGATTTTGATCGCTGCTCGCGCCCTTCCACCTGGAACCCACTCTGGACGGATTCCCAGAACGGCATGTTAGAGGCCCAGGACACGGACTGCACGCCCGGAAGAGTCGCTACACGGCCACGGACCTCCTTATAAAAAGCCTTAGTTTGCGGGATCCCGTATCCGGCCTCTCCCGGGTTTGTCAGGACGACAGCGAGATGCCTGATCTCGAAACCTGGATTGATATCGTAGGCGCGTCCGAGGCTTCGCAAGAAATGACCAGCCGTAACTAGCAACAGGAATGAGAACGCCACCTGACCCGCGAGCAGAGCATTGGCGAAAGTGATTTTTCTCCGGCTCTTCCCTGTTGTGCGGGTCTCCTCCTTGAGAGTTTCGGCCACGCTGGTGCGCGACGCTTGGAGAGCGGGCACCGTACCGAATACGAAGCCGGTCAGCAGCGAAACGATCAGCGCGAAGAGAAACACCATCGCGTTCATGTTCGGCTTCATAAGATTTGAAAGGACTTCGGCAGGCAGAAACGACCATAAGAGCTGCAAAGCTCCGTAACCGATGGCGAGACCCACGAGGCCGCTGAGTAATCCCAGAGAGACGCTTTCGGTGAGAAGCTGCCGCACCAGTCTGGCTCGGCTCGCACCCATCGCCAAACGGACGGCCACTTCCTGTTGACGGGCCGCAGAACGCGCCATGAGAAGATTCGCCACATTCGAACAGGCGATCAGGAGAACAATGCCAACAACCAACAGCAGCCCGAAACTGCCAAAGATAACGGGTGGACTCGAAATGGCGTCGCGCATGGGCGTGGCCGTCGCCGTGCGCCCTTGGTCCGCGTTGGGATATTCGCGTGCCAGTTCCGAGGCGATGTTAGTGAGGTCAGCCTGCGCCTCCGCGCGGCTGATTCCGAACTTCAGGCGGCCGAGGCCGAGGAAGAACGCTTTGCCTCGATCGCTCAGCGCACCCTGCATCTGATTAGGATGCAAAAGCTCAGACATAGCCGCCGGGATCCACAGATCAGGGCCGAAGATGAGATTCACTCCGATGAATTTGGGTGGGGCGATAGCGATAACGGTGAACACCACATTATTCAGGCGGAGCGTTTTGCCGATAATGTCTTTCGCGCCACCGAACCGAGCCTGCCAGGTTGCATAGTTCATGACCGCGACGGCGTGGCCACCCGGAGTGCTGTCCTCTTCCGGCAAGAAGAAGCGGCCCAAGGCGGGCTCGAGACCTAGGGTGGAGAAATAATTTCCAGTTACCAGTTCGCTGAACATTCGTTGCGAGGACGTGCCCGCTTGGAATGTAACGATCTGGGGCGATGTGTAGCCAGCCAGGGAACTGAAGACGTCGTTCCGATCTCGGAAATCCTTCAGGTCCGCATATGAAATAGGCAACAGCGTTTTCGATTTCGAGGTAGTCTTCGCCTCGGCCCCGGCCAGCACGGTCAAGCCGGAAGAGTTCTTTACCGGCAGCGGATTCAGGATTAACGTGTTGATCAGAGTGAACACGGTAGTGTTCGCGCCGATGCCGAGAGCCAACGTGAGAACTACGAACAGAACGAACGAAGGGCTCTTCCGCATCGTGCGACCGGTGTAGCGAAGATCTCGCCAGAGAGTCTCGAAAAATCGCGCACGCCGTGCCCCGGTTGTGCCGCGTTCATTTATAACGTTGTCTGGCTGTGGATCCCCAGCCGGCACAGGATCGTGTATGGGCATCCGTACCCTCCTTAACTCGGTTTGAATTGGATACAGATCATCCAGCTCTGCCACGGCTCCTCGATAGGCTTCTTCTTCACTGGCACCGCCACTGCGCAACTCGCGATAACGGTCCTCGAGGTGCTGGGCAAGCTCTTCGGCGAGAGCCGACTCCGCCACAGGATTCAGGCGCAAAGAGGCGATGCGATCACGAACAATAGCGTTCCAATCAGGCATGCTGGGTTCCTACGACTCGATGCCAGCGCTTACGTTCTTTCGCTTCCCGGACGAGTGATATACGCTGCATATGTGAGTCTCCCTTATATAAGGGACTAACACATACCTTAACGAGGGTTTCGGGCAGGTTGTTCCGGAGAACTCAAAATATTTTAAGGCCCAGGCTGGTTAGCAGATAATTGAACCGAAGGCTCATGAATACCGTCGCGGAAAAACTGACGCCAGAGCGCTTTCGGGAGATGTATGCGCAGAGAAAGCCCTATTTTGAGCTTTTAGACGGTGAGGCGGTTCAAAAGGCGTTGCCCACAAAGCTTCATTCCATTCTGCAGTTTGTTCTTTCCGTAATGTTGAAGGAACTCGGCTTTAAAGCGCGTCCGGAGCTGACGCTGGCGATCGACCAATCGTGGGAGCCGACCCCGGATGTTTGCGGAATTTTGGGAACTGCACGTGCTGTTGCGGTCGCGATCGAAGTGCTGTCGCCCGATGACCGGTTCACGCGGATTATCCAGAAGTGTCGCAAATACGCGGAGTGGGGCATTTCAGACATTTTGGTGTTCGATCCGGTGGGTCGGGAGGGTTGGTGCTGGGACTCACTTACCGGCGATCTAAAGCGGATCAAGGACAGTTACCGCTTCCATAGCCTGCCGGTACAGATCGTCGAGAAAGAGATTTTTCGCCGGTTGGATGAAGAAGATCGGTGAGCGTGAAAGCGTTGGCATGCGACCATCGCAGGCCCAAAGGGCGGCGCATCGCCCACGGCTGGAACAATAACAGATAGGAGCGCGAACTATTCGTGCCGGAGAGCTTCGATTGGATCGATGCTACAAGC
This sequence comes from Acidobacteriaceae bacterium, assembly GCA_019244055.1. Taxonomy (GTDB): domain Bacteria; phylum Acidobacteriota; class Terriglobia; order Bryobacterales; family Bryobacteraceae; genus Bog-105. Next base: position 12,182 of record JAFATG010000082.1, read on the forward strand.
CCGGCGAACCGGAATCCAGGCGGCCAACAAGGCGGTGGTTCCCAGAGTCGCGATTGCAAATAATAGCGGTGGAGCGTCGTAAGCGTTGATGCCGTACAGAAGACCCGCCATCACTCTGTCGAGAGCCAGTGTCAACGCGACTCCGGCGAGGCTTCCGACCAGCACTAAGCGCACGATCTGCCGCACGACCAGCCACTGAATTTGCCCGCGCTTAGCTCCAAGCGCCATGCGGATTCCGATTTCAGCAGTGCGATTCGCTACCTGATAACTAAGCAGTCCAAACAGGCCGATGGCAGCCATTGCCAGGGCCAGTACGCCGAATACGCCGGAAAGATAGGCAACGAGCCGGTTTTCGACCAGCGCGTTGTCTATCTCATTGCCGATGGTGGTCAGGCGGTCGACGTACTGATTTCCGTTTTGCCTGACAATGCGCCGGATCTGATCAGCGGGAAGCGTGTCGCCGCGCGTCTTGATGAGCAGCACCGAGTAGCCCTGAACGTCGCGATGCTGCCAGAAATTGATGTATAGAGTGTAAGGCTTGGTATCGTCTAGATTCGCCAAATTCATGTCGGTATCGGAGGCAATGCCGATTACTTTCAAATGCTGATAGTCGCTTTCGTTTCCCACCCGGACATGATGGCCGATGAGATCGCGCGGATTCCCGAAGTGCCGGGCCAGGGACTCGCTGAGAATGGCGGTTGGCTCGCCGGATTTCGAGTCGTTGCGCTGGAAATCCTCGCCGGTAATGATTTTTGCCCCGAGCGTGGCCAAGAGGTTGTCCGAGGCGCCAACGGCCCGGGCTTGGACCTGCCCGCCAACACGGGAGGTTTCTACCATTGCAACGGGATCCCGAACGTCATACGTGAGGAATGGGATGAAATTTGTGACGGCGGCCGAATTCACATCCGGCAGCGATTCTATTTGCCGCAGGAGACGGCGATAGTAGGCTCCCAGGTCGGAGTTGTTGGGGCGCTCGCCAAGCGCTGCCTCCCAGACATTGTGTGGGTCTATTCCGAAACTGATCTTGTACATGTTCTTCACCGACGCACCAAGGAGGGCGCCGACACTCACGAAGGCGAGCGTGAGGGCGATCTGAATTCCAAGCAGCGCCTTCTGAGTGAGGTTGTTCGTGCCGGTTACGCCGCGCCCGCTCCCCTTCAAGGCGTCCGATTTAGAGAGGCGGGCGGCTTGCCAGACCGAAGCGGCCGCAAATGTGGCAAGAACAAGCGCGACGACGCCAGAAAGGAAAAGTACGACGCGCTTGTCGAAGCCGATGTCCAGGCTGAAATTGCCGAATATCGCGCGGCCCTTTGCAAGGATTGCTCGGGCAGTCCACAGGCCCGCGAGGACGCCCGACCCAGCGCCAGCGAGCACTAATATTGCGCTTTCCAACATGAACAATCCGGCGATGTTGCGTGGTTTCGCGCCGAGCGCTAGCCGGACGGAGGTCTCGCGCTTCCGATTCAAGGTCCGAGCCAGCAGCAAACTGACCAAGTTCACACAGGCGATCAGCAGCAGGGCGGCACAGATGCCGAATACGGCATAGAGCGCCTCACCGAAGCGGTTACGCAGAAAATAATCGATGCCCGTTTTCCCCGAAATCGCCACAAGCTTCCGTGAGAGATAGTCTTGCCGGTCAGCAGCGTTGTAGCGATGCGGAACGCTCTCTCGCAAAAGCTGGGTCCGTTGTGCCAGAACGCTGGCGCGCGCCTGTACTTCGGAGATACCCGGCGCGCGACGAGCGAGGACGCTTACCCAGTAATAAGCCGGCTTCCTCCCGTTCGGCAGAACGTCCGGCCGCTGGTGGAGCGGGATCATCACGTGCTCGGGAAAGCCCACTAGCAGTCCGTTAAAGCGTTTCTGAGTGACCCCGACAATCGTGTACAATTGCCCGCTGATCTTGAGCGGTTTGCCTAGAACGTCTGTACGGCCTGCGAAAGTGCTGTGCCAAAGCGAATCGGTAATGACCGCGACGCCTTCCGTGCCGTTGTGATCATCAGCCGATGTATGGGGTCTACCAAGCTGAAGGTGAAGTCCGAGTGTGCCGAAACAATCGCCGCTGAAGCCCGCGACGCCGATAGAGCGCAGGTTTCCTTCGATCTCAACTCCAGACAGCGATGTGTCGAAGCCACAGACACCGTTCAGCGCGGGGTTATTCTTCAGTACATCGAGAGCGGTCGAAGGCATCTCTAAGAGGTCCGCGTGATTGCCCACGAGTGAGATTCTCAGCAACTCGTCCGGCCGTTGAACCGGCAACGGACGGAGAAACAGGGCATCCATCGTGCTAAACACCGCGAAATTCGAGCCTATGCCGACAGCCAAAATCAGCATGGAAATGAACGTGAATCCGGGGCTTCTTGCGAGAGACCGGAACGCGTGCTTCAGGTTTCGCAGGGCCTTACTCCTGGCGGAGAGCTTCGAGCGGTTCGATGCGGCAGGCACGCCAGGCAGGGATGTAGCTGGCCGCGAGCGTTAAGAGGGCAAGAAGCAGGACCATCAGGGCATAGATCGCAGGGTCCGAAGGCGAGACTTCAAAGAGCTGCGATTTCAACAGGCGCCCACACGCGATGGCTCCGGCTGCACCGATCACCAGACCGACGGCACTGAGCTTGATGGCTTGCGAGAGGATGAGGCCGAGTACTTTGCGCCGATCAGCGCCGAGCGCAATGCGGAGGCCAATTTCTGACGTGCGTTGCACGACCGAGTAGGCCATCACACCGTAGATTCCTATGGCAGCGAGGAGAATGGCAAGGCCGGCAAAGGCCGACACGAGAGTGCTGCCGAAGCGCGGGGTTGATACCACGCCGGCCAAATGGTTTTCCATCGTGGTGAGCTTGATAGACACTTCGGGGTCGAGCGCGCGAATTTCGCGGCGGAGCGGCCGGGTGAAAGCCATCGGATTGTTTCCCGCATTCACGATGAGGGATAGCTCAGAGCGCGGATGCTGCAAATGGACCATATAGATTTCTGGTGTTGGCGGGGTGGTCGGACCGTCCATCCGCACGTCTCCGACGATGCCCACAATTTGCATCCATTTCATGGATTCTAGATCCAGACCGCAAAGGATTTTGCGGCCGACGGCGTTCTGGTGAGGATAGGCGCGGCGGGCGAGACTCGCGCCGATGATTGCGACGGGAGGCGCCGAGAGTCCATCGCGATCAGAGAAATCGCGACCGGCCAGGAGGGGAATGCGGAGAGTTTGAAAGTATCCAGGAGAGACCACGCTGAAACCGGCTTGGGGGCTGGATACGGTGAAGTCCTTCATCGTTTGGCCTTCGGTGATGTAAGCTCCATCGGAACGCGTGGCGGAGTCACCGGGCAGAGTATGAGTAAGGGCAGCGGAGGCCACTCCGGAAGTCTGCGAGAGACGCGCGAGAAGAGGTTGATAGAAGACCTGATTCACACGCTCTCCAGATTGAGAGGGCACGCTCAGGCTCGCCATCAGCAATTTCTCTGGACGAAAGCCCAGATCGACGGACAGAGTGGCCACGAAGCTCTTCAGTAACAGGCCGGCAGACACGAGGAGGACGAGCGAAAGTGCGACCTCAGCCACAACAAGGGCCTGGCGCAAGGCTCCGGTCGAACCGCCAAGGCCGGTGCGAGAGCTGCCGGCACGAAGGTCGATATTGGGGTCCGTGCGGCGAGCTTGGAGCGCAGGAGCGAGGCCAAACAAGAACGTGGTGACGCAAGCTGCCCCGATCCCGAACAGGAGAACGGTGGGATCGATACGAATTTGGTTGAGGCGCGGGAGAAAAGACGGTGCCAGGCGAACCAAAACCGGAAGCACGGCGTAGGCCAGGAGAATACCGAGACCGCATCCGAATGCGGAGAGGATGGCTGCCTCACTGAGTAACTGGCGGACCAGGCGAACCTCAGTCGCGCCGAGAGAAGCACGGATCGCGAGCTCCCGAACGCGAGCGCTGCCGCGCGCCAGGAGGAGATTGGCGACGTTAGCGCATGCGATCAGGAGCACAACAGCGACGGCGGCGAGGAGAATGTACAGACTGGTTTTTACTCGGCGCACTGTGAAGTCGGTGAGAGTGGTGACGTAGGCTCCAGCGTTCGTATTGCTGTCCGGGTAGGTTCGCTGTAGCCGCTCGCTCAGCGCGGTAAGCTGCGACTGCGCCTGTTCGATGCTGACGCCAGGCTTGAGCCGGCCAATTACTCGATAATTGTGACCACCTCGATTGGTGTCCTGGAGCGCTTCGCGAAAGGGGATCCAGACGTCTGTGGTCACTTCTTCCGCGAAATGGAAGCCGGCGGGGAGTATACCGACGATCTCGAAGGAAGTACTTTCGAATTTGATCGTCCGGCCGGGAGTGAATGCAACGTTGCCATAATGCCGCCGCCAGAAAGCGGAGCTCACGAGGGCGACATTCGCCTTGTTCTTCGACTCACTGGTTGTGAAAGCGCGGCCGGCGATGGGCTGGATGCCTAAAGTGCGGAAGAAATCAGAGGAGACGGCAGCCGCCCCTGCAAACTCAGATGTGCGATTGCTAACGATGCTTTCTATTCCGTCGTCGTAAGCGGCCATCGAAAGGAAGGCGTTGGATTGCGATTGGTAATCGAGGAAATCAGGGCCGGAGACCTGACCGTAGAGACCGCCGTTCTTCCAGGCCGTCGTGATCGAGACGAGGCGGCCGGCATCAGGATAGGCGAGGGGACGCAGGAGGACGGCATCGACGACGCTGAAAATCGCGGTGTTCGCGCCAATACCGAGCGCGAGGATGGCAACCGAGAGCGCAGTGAATCCAGGGTTGCGGCGAAAGGAGCGGAGGGCGAATTTCAGGTCCATAGCGTTGTCTACGTAGACGGTATAGCCGCGGTTCCGCTACAAACGGCGGAGCATGCTATGGTGAGAGTCGCAAGCCTTTTTGAGGGCCCTTAGCTCAGTTGGTTAGAGCGCTACCTTGACACGGTAGAGGTCAGAGATTCGAGTTCTCTAGGGCCCACCATTTGGCTCTTCGCCACTCGTTTCGAATTACTCAAGTAGAATTACTCAGACCTCAACTTGCGATTCACACCGCAAAGAGAGCCGGTGAGGACCGGCTCTCTCGCGCATTCGCTCAGGGCGCGAGCACGAAGGCAACAGCAGCAGAGGCGTCGTATTGACTTTGGCGGCCCCAACCGTTGTTCGCCGTCGCAGCTACGTAGAGGTATTCGGAAAATGCGGCTATCGTGCACGTTCCGAGCAGCGTTGCAGCAGCGCTGCTCATTGGTGATGATGCGCTCACCACAGGTCCGCTGACCGTCGGCGGGGTTAACACGTTGACACCCTTGATCAACTCAAACGTATACGTCGCGAACCCCTCCGGTTGGCTGGCCGTGAACGCCATGGTAACGGGTTTCGCGGTCGCCCCGGTATAGTGAAGCAAACCGCAGTTCGGGTCGGCGCTTGCGCCGTTAAGAGTCGGGCTCTGGAGCGCTGCCACACAGGGATTATTGTCTACGTAAATAGTCAGCGGCGTGCTGCTCTCAACGATGGTTCCGGTGCCATTGACGAAATCGATGCTAATCGTGTGCAAACCGGTCGAGAGATTGGTCGAATTCAGCAGACTGCCGAGCGTCGGATTCATCCAAAGGAACAATTCGCTGATCGGATGAACCGGATAATAACCAGGCTGGCCGGCAACGATCACCGGAGCCGTCGTTTGCGACACATATTGGGTGCCGTTCCATTTCTCGTCTGTCCAGGTGTCCATGCGGACGACTCCGTCTACCTTAATGCGGTAATACGACGCGGCGTCGTTTGCCGCCCTTTGGTAGTTGATCATGATCGGCAGCGTACCGCCGAAGGGAGTATTCTTCACCTGATAGAAGTAACTCGGATCCACGGTCGTGTCCGCGAGGCCCGCTGCGGTCACCTTGTCAAACGGAATAAACCCAATACCCATCAGCAAAGGTCCAGCCGCCTGGAACGGACTCAGGTTGATGGCCTCAATCATTTGGTCGCAGCACACCAACATCAACCCTTGGTTTGCCAGTGTGACACTGGACGGGCGGAACGCAACCCCACTTACCACTTGCGATGTCTTCGTCGACAGTGAAATGCGTGTCACGCGATTCGCCGGGTCGCGCTCTGTTACAAACAGCGAAGTATAACCGTCATCGGCCCAGGTGAGATCGAAGGGCGCCGTCAAGCCGTTTACAACCAACTGGCGCGCACCGTCGCTCAGGCGAAAACGGCTTACCCGACCCTTATCTGGCCCAGTAGTCTGTTCGCTGATATAGGCGTACTGTAAATCGGGGCTAAGGGCCAGCCCAACCGCAAAATTCAGGTTCGACAGAATCGCGGTTTTAGTGTTCGATACCAGATCGATCCGCCATAGGTTGCCGGTTACCGCGTACTCGACGACATACGCGGCGTTGTGAGCCTCATCCAGTGCGATTTGCTGCGGGGCAGTCATCCCCGAGGCAATTACAGTCGCCGCGCTGCGATTTGCGTTCGCAAGGCTAACACGCACCAGGTCGCCGGAGCGCTCGGTAATGTAGGCGTGGGAGTTGTCTCTACTGATTTTCACGTCTTCTGGGTTCGTATATCCCGTGCCGAGCACTGAATAGCCGGACGCCAGTTTGTAAGTCACCCACTGAATTTGAAGGTCATAGCCGTAGGTCGTTACTTTGACTTTGGCAAAATTGCCTTGCGTCGTACGCACGGCAAAGACGTCTCCTGCCACCAGCTTGTTAGAAGGATCGTTATTGCCCGGGATCGGTGTCTTCGCAAAGGGCAGAAATTCCAGATTATTAGCCGTAACGGAGGCGAAATCAACCACGCCGAGATTCAGAATGCTCGCGTTGTTCTGGGGAACCATCTGGCGCTTGACGGCGGTTTCCTGGTCCCACCAGATGTCCGTGTCCCCTCCCGTACCGCCTTCCACGCCGGTATCAAGATCAAAGGTGAACGTTCCTTTGAGCGTAGCGGAGCCAGACGAAATAATCGTGGAAGGACTGTAGAGGTTCAGGGCAGATAGCTTGCCGCTGCTATATTCGACAAATACGAGCTGGTTTTGGCTCTTCCGAAAGTCTGAACCGATGGCGCCGGCGAGGCCAGTCTGTAGTTCGACCGGACTTGGGGCGGAGCTGCTGACGATGGCGGCGACTTTGGAAATCTCCTCAATCGGCATCTCGACGATGTTGGGCATAACTCTCCTTGGTGAAATAACGCACATTGTCCTTGGCGGACGTTTGCGCGACGCTAATAATGTGAGGAGTTACCGCCCAGCGTTGCAAGAAAAGATACGAATTCTTTCAGAATTACGTCGCTGTTCAATATCCTGCTTGTCGTGATGGCGGATCTTGATGCGGATAGCATCTGTCATTGCTTCCCATAGCCGATGTAGGGTTAGGAGAGAGCGTGAAAATCTCTATGTCGTTGCGATTGCGTTCACCGCATTCTCGGCGATGTTCGGTGATTGCGGCAAATTCGCCGAACTCTCGGTGGTTCGTAAGCCAAGCTGAGATAACCCAAATCTTAAACGTGCGCAGAATGTTCTCGAGTCCGGTAACGGCAAACGCCGGCTCAGGAGCGATTGTCAGTTGCGCCTAGCGACAGCTGGAGGCGAACGTCAGGGAATCAGTAGCATGGGCATTCACCCATTGAATAACTTCAGTAGTTGTGGTCAGCTCTTTCTTCAGCAAGGCCAAGAGCAGGTCTGCAGTGATGACGCTATTGAATTCCCGGTCATAGGATACTGGGCTTTTCTGATTCGGTAATTTCAAAAGGAAAGGGACATACGGTTGCTGCCGCATTTGCGAGAAATACGCAACCTCCTCGCTACGGAGGTCTACATCCGGGCCTGCAAATTGCCATGCTGCCACCCGATACGGATGGTCGGACGATACCAGAATTGCGGAGCGATCCCACTCACCGGACTGTTCTAGCACTCGCCGTATTTGCCCGAGCACCATATCGGAGAGCTGCAGGTTGTCGATGTAATTGGAATTTCCGGTGGTAACAAACACCCCACGACGCGCGTCCCATATCCCCGGCGGATGGGGGATGGGGAGGTGAATCAAAACAAGGTTCAGATGCGGGTCCCGCAGCATCCGGTAACCATTCGCCAGGACAGTGCGCAGCGCCGAAATATCATGGCTGCAGTACTCCTGCAATGCGTCTGATTCCGCATCTATTCCGAAGATGTTTCGGGCGCCCGGCACATGTCGAGCCTGGCGATCGATGAGAGATTCGGCCTTTTGCCAGAAAGATATGGGCTGGAGATACCTCTTCCACGTGTACCAGGGATTCTCTACCCAAGCACAGTCATTCAAATCCTGGGCAATAAGGCGGCAGTATGGGTGATGCCATCCGCTGAGGCCAGTGTTAAACCCAGCTTCCCTAGCGCGACTGAAGACGTTCGCATGAGAGCTGAAACGTTGCCAGTGCGAACACGCGGCCGTTTTGAATAGCAATTCTCTCGTCTGTTGGTTGAACTCTGTGATTTGTACCCCCAGAAGTAGCGAGTTCATCGAAGGGGTAGTGTTACGATTCGGGGTTATCACGCGAGCTCCGAAGATCGCCTGGTTCTTCAATCTGTTGAATTCCCTTAGGTTGATTCTCTGAGGTGGCGCCTCGAACGCCATTCTCATGTCCATTTCATCGAAAATGATCCAGATCACTCGCGGAGTGTCGGCCTTCGCGGTCAGCATCGGAGCGGGGGAATGATCTCGGAACAGCGGAGCACCAATACTCTCATACCTGATGACCGCATTGGCCATCAAAAGCGGAAAGAGCGGAAACAGGACAACGAAAACGGCTGACCCAACCCTCGCAAGCCGATTAGGTAACTCGCGCAGAAATCGCTTAGGTGATCGGCGGAAATGCTGCGCAAGCGACCAGAGAAGAAGAATCCCAGCCACTGCGGCGATGATCAGCTTACAAATGAACAGAGTCGTAAAAATTACCCGATCCATCATGTAATCGGTTATCGACCGCTGAAGTTGATATAGCGCGAACATCGAAAAAAACGCGATTACACCCGCCGCGGTCCACTTCAGCGGGGCGCGTTGCGCTCTGCGAGCACGGAAAGATGCGAACAGGACGACCCCGACTGCGCTGATGTCCAGAATCAGGGCGCCAACAAGATCGAAGCCTGGAGGTTGCGCCTCGTAGTACCTGAACGTATCGTCTCCAGCTAAATTCAGCACCTCCAGCCAGATAAACAGGAAGCACAGGTTGGCAATGGAAAGGCTTAGGGCTAAATCCTTTAAGACCGCCTTCTTTTCAGAAGATAGAGCCAACGGGTGTCTTTGAGCGGATGCTTCTCCATCAACATGAAATGTTCCTGGCATGCGCCTTCAAAACCCTCCTGGGAAAAATCAGCGTGCAAGGATTCGCGACCTCGCGTCAGTCTTTGAAACAAACGGTCGTCCTTTGAAACGTACTCAATAACCAAATAGCCAGTGGTCAGTTCTGCACAGACTTCAAGAATTTCGCGAAGCGGTATTCTTTCGGTAACTAACAGATGGTGCAGAACCGCTAGCATCAGGACCATATCGAAAGATCCCGCCGCGCGATCGAGAAATGAGGGGTATTCGCTGTTTCGCCAACCCATCGCTGGCGTGGGCCGAGCTAGATTGACCACCAGTGGAAGGATGTCGAGATCTGCAGCGTTAGCGCGGCACCATGTTTGTCCCACCACTACTGGATCCAGATCTATCGCGACGACCTTTGCTCCGCCACGCGCCGCAATTTCGCTGAAGTGTCCCGTGTTACAGCCGACGTCCAACACTGTCTGAGCTTTGGCATCGGCGACCCACTTTCTGACCAACTCAGATTTCGAGTCGAATTCCTGCGATGAGTAGCTGAACTCTTTCGGATACGATGACCAAGCCGATGTCCGCTCCTCGTGAGGTTTTACGGTCTCCAACAGCTTGCGTGCTTGACGAAAGCGTATTTCAAGCACGAAATTCGCTTTCTCGGGGGACCCACTGTGGTCAGGTGCGTATAGCTTCTTGTCATCTGGATCAACTCGCTTCGCGAGCCACGTGGGGAGCGAAACGGTGCTGAGGAAGGGCGGCCGCATCCGCTGAAACCAGGTGAGCCGGCAATAGAGGTCCTCTGGCTTAAGTCCCTCGGCGGAGGAAAGGAAGATCTCGTCACCCCGCGTGCTGAGCTGCTTTGCCGATAGTAGCGGTAAGACGAGCGTCCGTACGAACTGGGCATAGGGCAACCACCGAGAATCGTTGGGATCGCGTTTTTCGAACGACAGGACGTCTACAAAAACGGGTTTGGGCCCACGAAACAGTACGTTAAAGGGCGTCGCATCCTTCAGGCTGAATCCCTCTTTGAGAGCGGAGGCAGCCACATCGACCGTTAGGCGGGCGGCCGCGTACAGCATCTCGGGCGGCCATTCGTACGCAAAGGACCGAAACCACACGCGCTCGTGTTCCAGCAGAGCGCAAGGACCATTGCGGGAATCGCTCTCCAATTCACGCACAAACTCCCGCCCCTCGGCATCTTCAGGCACCACTGGCCAAGTTTTTATGAGTTTGCCTGATTCACTGAAAGCCTGTGCGGTTTTTGACACCAGGAACTCGCGAATCATCGGAAAAGCTGTAGGAGAAACTGCTCGGAAGACTCGCGACCCGGTGACGAATAAATTACCGTCCGGATCCCGAAAAGACGTCCGGGGACGAGCGCGTTCCGCCGTTATCAACTAATCGTCCCGCTTTCGACGTCGGATTTTCCACATGAAACGCCGGATATAGAACAAGGTTCCAAGAGCTGCGGCAGTTATTGTTTGCCACAGTAAAGCACCAGAACCAGGATCAATGTAGGCAAGAATTGCCAGCATGTGACATTCACCTCCCGTAAACAGACCCGTTACAGTTTCGTAAAAAGTTTTAGAACGCGCAAGGGGTACTGGTACTAGGCCTGCAGTTTTTACCTGCTCGGAAGTACGGCCGTGTCCAAACGGTAACTGCGGGTGAGATGAAAAGGTCCGCCCTATGGGATGGCGAATGATTTATTTGTCCGGAGACCACGCTGGCATGCCATTCTTGGCTTCATTTGCCATATATCCGACGAATTGTTCCAAAATTACATTGCCTTTGTAATTTGTTTCCTGGTGAATGCCTACTGATGTCGTGTAATAGGTGAAGGCGGTTGTCTGCTTGAGCTGGGTGAAAAACTTCTCCGGTTCGGTCTGGGGATTTTCCTCATTGTTGCAAATCTTTTTCATCAACTCAATTTGCTTTTCTTTGCCAACGTCCAAGAATGGCTGATCGAACATTGTCTGCGATAACCGGCCAATAGAGGCCAGTCCTTTGCGCCACGAATCCTTTTCTTCGGCGCGAAATTCTTCGGCGACGCTCTTATCGATGTAAGCCGCAACACCCGCCTCGTGCGCTCCCGGAGAATGGTCGTCGGTCGGAATGATGAGATCCGTCATGGTATCGAGCATGGCGAATTCGTCCTTTGTGAAAAAGAGAGGTGCGCCGGGTTCGGCTGCGGGCAGTTGGAGCGTGCTAGTCCACGCTGCCGCAACGACAAGCTTCATCAAATCTCGTCGATTTAGATTCGCGTCCATCAGATCTCTCCTTTCTGGAGCTGGTCTGCCAGGTGATCACAGGAACGCCAGCAGAGCGCCATGATCGTCCAGGTAGGATTCTGGGCAGAGGCGGTGACGTGCGTACTACCGTCGACCACGAATAGATTATTCACGTCATGCGACTGCTGAAATTGATTCACAACGGAGGTTTTCGAGTCGTTCCCCATGCGGGAGGTGCCGAGCTCGTGAATGGACCAGCCCTCAGGCAGCATCTTATCGCTTGAGGAGAGGATCTCAAACTTGGCCGCTTCGAACATTTCACGCGCGGTCTTCGCCATGTCCTCGCACATCTTCTTTTCGTTCTCGGCAAACCTGTAATTGAAGCGAAGCACAGGTATGCCCCAAGCATCTTTCAGTTCGGGATCGATCTCAACCTGATTTTCATAGCGGGCAAGCACCTCGCCGAAACCTCCCATGGAGATCGTTGCGCCCGCGTACTCGCGAACGTGTTTCTTGTACTCTTCGCCGAAACCAGGCGAGTCGAAAGCCGAACCCGGAACCATACCGCAGCCGCCACTGCCTTCGAAGCCATAGCCTCGTATGAAATCTTTCTGCTTCGTTTCCAGATTCCGGAACCGCGGGACATAGAACCCACCGGGCTTCCCATCATCCAACGTCCGCTGCTTTCCAACGAGTTCGGGCATGAAGCCGTTGATGGATGGGCCCATCACGTGTTCGCAAAAATTGTGACCGACATGCCCGCTCGAATTCGCTATCCCATTTGGATACAGGCTCGATTTGGAAAGCAACAGCAAACGTGCCGATTCAAGCGTAGAGGCCGCCAAGAGGACTGTCCTGGCCTTGACTTGGTAGCTCTTCTTCGTATCGCTATCGAGAAACGATACGCCAGTTGCTTTCCCCGTGTTCTTATCGACGGTGACTTCGTAAACCGTGGAGTTCGGGCGCAGCGTGAGATTGCCGGTGTCCATAGCAGGCCGGATCAGGCCGTTGGTCGAATCGAACGCTGCGTGAATATCGCAACCGCCCACATGGCGGTCGCATGCACCGCGGCCGTAGCAATGGCTCCGGTACTTGTTGTGCTTGAGCGTGTCAGTCGCTACTCCCGCCCGATAGGGCGTAAGACACCGTCCCATGCCTTCCAATGTCTTGCGCAAGTAAAGTTCCGAATAATTCAGCTTGAGGGGACGCATAAACTTCCCATCAGGCAATTGCGGCAGACCTTCCGGAAAGCCAGATACCCCGAGATAGAGATCTACCTTGTCGTAATATGGAGCCAGGTCTGCGTACGATATCGGCCAGTTCTCACCCCAACCGTCGTGATCCTTGGCCTTGAAATCGTAGTCGGAGAGCCGCAGCGCCAAACGGCCCCAGATGTTCGTCTTCCCGCCGACCACACGTGAGCGCACCCACGCGTACCTGGTGCCTGAATATGGATTCTCCTTCTCATCCACAACGAGCGTCTTGCTGTAATCTGATCCGCCCCACTCTTGAACGTAGGACGTCACTTTCTTGTAGGGCGAGTTTTGCGCGTACGGTGACTTCCGAAATGTATATTCGTTCCTGTTAAGCGCATGGTAATCCGACGGCATCTTTCCCCGGCGAGGATGATCGTACGGCCACTCCATTGAATGGAGAATTTTACTTGTGTCCTGATACTTGCCGGCTTCGAGCAGCAGCACCTTGAGACCGTGGGACGTGAGGACGTGGGCCGCCATTCCGCCGGCCGCGCCGGAGCCCACGACCACCGCGTCGTACGTCTGATTTAGATCCACTTCCGGATTGTTTGTGATTGGGAATTGAAGGAGCATCCGCTTGTCCTAACAATTGAAATTGTATGCCCGCGGTGCCGGGAGCCTTTCACGGTGTCCAGTTAAATGCTATGGAAGCCGGCGCGCCGCAGACCGCGCTGGGCTTCCGGACTCTGCATGAACGTATACCAAACGAATCCGGTTCGCAGGTTCTCAGCCATGAGCATGCTGATGCCGGTATCGATTCCGATAACGTCGGTGTCATACCAATTGGTCAACGGATTGAAGGCGTTGACGAAACCGTACTTGGTCCAGGTCCGATCGCCATAACGGTTCTTGATATTCTTCAGGACGCGCAAGGTCCCCTCAGGCATAAAAGGAAGCGAGCCCGCAGAGGCGCTGGGAACGACAGTGCCATCGATCGGGCCCATTTCAGGTGGGCCACCCCAGGCGACGTAACCGTATTCCGAGTCAGAGGCAGTGATGCCCCAGAGGTCATCGCTGTAATCGGGAAATCGTTTGCTGAGTTCCAGGCAAAAGCGCCGGTGCACTTCGGTGGCGGTCATGGAATTCTTGAAGTAGTCCGCGTACTTGTCCCGTTTACCGCGGAAATCGAACCACGCCTGCGAATACTGGTGAACGAATAAAGGTGCAAACGAACCGATGTAGCGTAGCCCTTCGTAATCGAATACAACGCGCTTCCATGCGTCCCAGGTTTGGGGCGGTAATGGATGCGCCAGAGATCCGAGCCCAAGCAAATACATCATCATCAGCTCGCTATACAGATCCCAGCGGTACGGAAGGAATCCGATCTCCGGAGCCCATCCCTGTGGAAGTAGCGAGGTGTCCTCTGTGAGCCATGTCCACTCCACGCGGTTGAAAATATCTAGCGCCAGAGCGCTGATCTCTGACCGCCGAAAATGCTGCCGGCAGGTGAGGATTCCGCAGAGCAAGATAGCAGTATCGATTGAAGAGATCTCTGATTCCCAGATCCGCTCGCCGGTGCGCGGATTGGCGAAGTGATAGAAAAAACCGCGGTGGTTGGGCATTTGCGTCCAAAGAAACCGCAACGTAGTGAGCACGCGCTGGCGAGCGTCGGCCAAGGAAATGTAACCTCGCTGATGGCCTATACACATGGCCGTCAGACCGAAGCCGGTCGCGGCGATGCTGCCTGCAGTCGTACGGTTTTCGTCCTGGAGGTTACAGCGATCCTTTACCAGCCCGGTTTGGGAATCAGCCTGATCCCAAAAATACTGGAAGGCCCCTTTTTCCATCTGCTCGAGAAGGCTGTCGTCTTCCGGCGAAAGTTGGGTCAAGCTGAATTCAGGCGAGACTTGGGAAGTAGGTGCGGGACTCACGAGGGATGCGGCGCCGGCTCCTAGGATGGTTTCGAATAGCGCCCGGCGGGACAAGAGTCGAGATGCAGGCACGAACAGTAAGTAGACTACCGCACGTCATAGAATTTGACTGACGAGATGGCCAACAGGACGATTTTGGCGATTAGCTTAGTGATAATTGCGGTGATGATCGCGGGTATCGCCGTTTTCTTTACCCGTCCCTCTACCAGGCGATCGAAACCCACGGAACTGAAAAGCGTGACCGGCGTCGTTCTTGTTCAGAGCGCGGACCCGAGAAAACAGGCGCCCGTCGCCAACGCTCAGATTCAGGCCATGGTCGAGGGTACGGAGGTGGACGCGCGATCCGATTCTTCTGGTCTATTTAGATTGGCCTTCACTAAAGGCATTGAGGTGGGCAAACCGTTCTCGATGACCGTCCAGCATGCGAGTTACGAACCAGCTCAGTTGACAGGCCAAGTGGGGGACCAGATTTTCATGGTGTGGTTGCCGCCCATCGTCGAGGCGGCCGTGTCTACTGGTCCGGAAATATTGATCGCGAATCTGCGCGTCCGGTATTCGGTCAAGATGATGGGCGCCATCGATATCGCAACTTTCATCAAGCCGTTTGAAGTGGTCAATAAAGGCAATGTCCCGTGCAAAGAGCACTCGTTGTGCTCGCCCGATGGCAAGTGGGCTGCGGCAAGGCTTGCCGAAACTGTTGATGCCGGCGAGGGGAATGAATTTCGCAGCGTTCGGCTGTCGTGTATCGCTGGGCCTTGTCCGTTCACGCGTATCGAATCACAGAATTACATCGCCCGCGGCCAGAAACTGGAGATTTCCATCTTAAATTGGTCGGACACAACCACCTTTCTTCTCGAGGCTGAGGTCAGCCGCAGGACTGCGAACAATATCATCCATCTGGCCTACCCGGCTGTTTTCGGGCGAACCCTGAGTTTCACCCTGCCCGTGGGCTCCGAAGGGCCCAGCATTGAAGCCGAAGTGAACGGGGCAGATATTGTGTTTCCGCTAGGGCCGGATCTAATTCTCGATTGGGGCGTGTGCACAGGTACCGCCAACGGACCCCAAGGAGAACTGATCCAATGCAATCTGAAACCCGGGTACGCGTTCAAGCAGCAGTGAAGCGCTCATCAATCGCCGAGACCCGAGTTATTCTTCGACTTCTTTCGTTTCTTTTGCAGGGACGACCCGGACCCGTTCGCCGTTGACCAGCGAATCGGGAGGATTCAGAATCACTAGGGCGTCATCTGAAAGCCCTGCGAGCACTTCGATCGTCCTGCCGAAATCGCGGCCTACCTGGACGGGCAGCAGGGCTACCCGATTATTTTTCACCACCGGCACGCGCAGACCCTCCGAGCGAAAGACCAAAGACGTCGACGGAATGATGAGCGTGCTGCCATTCGAGTGAATCTTGAAGTGAACCTCTGTGTAGGCGCCGGGAAATAGCAAACCGCTGCTATTGTTCACGTCGACTTCGACTAGCAGTGTGCGAGTATTCGGGTCCATGGCATCCGCCGTGCGGACGAGCTTGCCCTGGAACCTGCGGTTAGGTAGGTCCGGCACTGTGAGGTCTGCAAGTATGCCGGGCCGCGCTGCATGCGCATAAATCTGCGGGACGTTCGTGAAAACGCGAAGCTTGTCCACGGTCGCAATGTGAAAGAGCTCTCGTCCGGGACCTCCGGAGGATCCGGAATCGATCAATTGTCCGATATCCGTATTGCGCGCCGTGATAACACCATCGAACGGCGCATAGATCCTCTCGAAATCCACCATCTGTTGAAGTCGGGCGACATTCGCCTGAGCCGATTTGACAATGGCGGCCTTAGCTGCGGCATCCTGAACAGCGTTGTCAACTTCCTGCTTAGCAACAGAATCCGTTTTGAACAGGTCCGTATACCTGACTGCGGTAATCTGCGCGAGCTTCAGGTTGGCTTGTGCCGTCGACAAGTCCTCTTTCGCCTGAGCGAGCTGCTGGTCGACTTCGGGGCTCTCAATAAGCGCAAGAGGCTCACCCTTCTTTACGTGCGCGCCGATGTCGTGATACCAAGCTTTCAGATAGCCGTTCGTTCGGGCATAAATCGGAGAGTCGATAAAAGCCTGCATGTTGCCTGGTAGAACAACTTCCTCGGCGGGATTCGAGCGATTGGGACGACTCACGACAACCACTGGCTCAGCGGAGTACTCGGTCTGCTGGCGAAGCAGTTTGCGCTCCCGGATCCGCGGCAGGATTCCGGCCGCCACAATCACCGCTACTACCGCCAGAACGAGGAGCAAGCCCAGCGCAGTGCGGACGCGGGAAAACTTGCTATTCATGCCGTCTTCCGCCTACGGTGCAGGAGGCTGAAGAAAACGGGTACAAAGAACAGGGTGGCAACGGTTGCGAACAGAAGGCCACCGATAACAGCACGGCCCAAGGGCGCATTCTGCTCGCTCCCTTCGCCGAGCCCAAGTGCCATAGGCAACATACCAATAATCATCGCGAGTGCTGTCATGAGCACCGGCCGAAACCGCGTATAGCCGGCCAGTAGAGCGGCATCGGCCGCGCTATCCACATCCGGAAGTTGCTCTTTGGCGAAGCTCACCACCAAAATGCTATTAGCCGTTGCAACGCCCATACACATGATGGAACCGGTAAGGGCCGGAACGCTGACCGTCGTATGCGTCAGAAAAAGAAACCAGACAATGCCGGCGAGCGCCGCCGGAAGGGCAGAAATGATGATGAACGGATCCAGCCAGGACTGGAAGTTAATCACGATAAGCATGTAGACAAGAATGATCGAAAAGCCGAGACCGGCCAGCAGCCCCTCGAACGAAGAATGCATGGTATCGATCTGTCCACGCACTTTGATACTGGAGCCCCGCACCAGATATTTCGTGTCGGCGGCGACTACTCGGTCGATTTGGCTCGAGACGCTGCCCAGATCCGTATCTTGAACCGATCCGTATATGTCAATTACCGGCGCAATGTTGTAGTGCGATACCGTCGCCAGCCCCGTTCCGCGCTGGAGAGTGGCCAGGCTCGCCAGGATTTGCGGCGCATTGTTGGTGCCGGTAGCAATCGGAATATTGCGCAGATCCTGCAGGGAGTCCATGTCGTATTGGGGCGATTGCGCGGCGACGTTATAGCTCACGCCGGTCCTTGGATTCAACCAGAACGTCGGAGAAGTCTGGAAACTTCCGCTCAGGGCCACTAGAATGTTACCTGCTATGTCGCGCGCCGTGTAACCAACCTGTTGCGCTTTGGTGCGATCCAGATTAATGAATAATTTGGGCTGATTAAAGGGCTGCTGGATGCGCAGGTCCGTCGTTCCCGGGATCAGCTTGATCTGTTGCAGAAGGCGGTCAGCGAACGCCCGATTTGCCTCGAGATTCCTGCCCACAATCTGAATGTCGATTGGGGCCGGCAAGCCGAAATTCAGGATTTGACTAACGAGATCTGCCGGCAGAAAGTAAAAGAGAACACCAGGGAACTGTTGCGGCAATCGCCGGCGAAGCTCGCGAACGTATTCATCTGTGGCGGAATGCTTTTCGGAGAGAGACACAAGAATGTCTCCATCAGCCGGACCAATCGTCCCATTGTTGCTGTATGACGTATTCGTCCCGCTATAAGGGAGTCCTATATTGTCGAGAATGTTAACCAACTGATCTGGTGGTATGACCTCTCGAATGCTGTTTTCAACGAGGTCAAAAATGCGAGCCGTTTCCTCAATGCGAGTCCCGGTGCGCGCGCGAACGTGCAGGCGAAATTGCCCGCTATCGGAAGAAGGGAAAAAGTCCTGCCCGAGCCAGGGGGCAAGAGCGAAGGATGCGACGCAGCACAAAAAGAAGATGCTAGCGAAGAGGCCCTTTCGCCTGATGCAACGTTCGAGCACATTGCGATAGCCCCCGCGTACCTTTTCGAATCCGTTTTCGAACATCAGTTGGATGCGCACGAAGGGGTTACGGAAATTTGCATGGGCTACGGCGTCGTGATGCGAATGCCCTTTGAGCAGGTACTTTGCGAGGGTAGGAACGATGGTTCGCGAAAGCACGTACGACGCAAGCATCGCGAAGGAAACCGCTTCGGCGAGAGGCACGAATAGGTAGCGAGCAACGCCGGTAAGAAAGAACATCGGAACGAAAACAATGCAGATGCAGAGCGTGGAGACGAAAGCCGGTACGGCAATTTGGGCCGCGCCGTCCAGAATCGCCTGTTCGATCTCTTTGCCCATTTCGAAATTGCGGTTGATGTTTTCGATTTCGACAGTGGCGTCGTCAACCAGAATTCCGACCGCCAGCGCCAGTCCGCCCAGCGTCATGATGTTGATCGTTTCGCCCAGGGCGCTCAGCGCGAAAATCGAGCACAGAATGGAAAGTGGAATAGAAATAGCAATAATCAGCGTGCTTCGCCAACTGCCAAGGAAAACCAGGATCATAATCGCCGTCAGGCAGGCGGCAATCACAGCTTCGCGAACCACGGCGCTGATAGAGGCGCGAACGAAGATCGACTGATCCGCGATTGGGGTGATCCGCAATTCCGGTGGCAGCGTGCCTGCGATTGAAGGCAGTAATTTCCGGATGCCGGCAATAATGTCAAGCGTGGATACGTCGCCGGATTTCAGAATGGTCATGAGCGACCCGCGCTGTCCGTCGGAGCGGACAAGGTTCGTCTGCGGGGGGTAACCGTCCCGTACATGGGCTACGTCCCGGATGTAAATGGTCGCTCCATTCTGAGTCCGGATGGGCAGGTTATTGAGTTCCGCCACGCTCTTGGGACTTCCGTTGATCTGAACCTCATACTCGAGCGTGCCGATCTTTGAGCTGCCGCCCGGAAGAATCAGATTTTGATCCCCAATCGCATTCACTACATCGGAGGGCCCGAGGCGCTTCGCCTGAAGAGCCTGCGTGTTGAGATCCACCATGATCTCGCGCTGCTTGCCGCCGTAAGAGTATGGGACCGCTGTTCCAGGAATGGTGACGAGCTGCGTGCGAATGAAGTTCTGGCCCAAGTCGTTGAGCTGCTGCTCGGTCAGGCCGCGCCCAGATAGCGCGAGTTGCACGATAGGGACTGTGGACGCGTTGTAGCTGATGATGAGCGGCGGAGTGGTGCCGGGCGGCAGTCCTTTCAATTGTGTTTGGCAAATGGCGGTGACCTGCGCGATACCGGCGTAAAGGTTTGCATGCGGCTGGAAGAATACTTTGACAACGCCGATCCCGTTCATCGACTGCGATTCGATGTGCTCTATGTTGTTGACCGTTGTGGTCAGGGACCGCTCGTTAATGTAGACGATCCGGTCTGACATCTCCTCCGCCGAGAGCCCGGTGTATTGCCAAACAATGCTGACCACGGGAATATCGATGTTCGGGAAAATATCCGTCGGCGTCCGCGATATAACGACGGGCGCGAGGATGAACAGCATTAGCGACAGAACGACAAACGTGTACGGTCGCCGCAACGCCAGGCGAACGATCCACATATAGACTCCCTAAGCTCTCGTGGAAAAAGAATCCGAACAGCCGTATTTAGGACAGCAAAGAATCGGGTTGCGACCCTTGGGCAATTTCAACGATCTACTGCATAATTATCGCCTAGCAGTCTTTCAGGCCGAATCAAGATGCGCCTGAAGTCAGGAATGCGCCGGCTGGGGTTTGCCGGCCTCTCGCGGACCGGCCCGGCCTTTACGCCACCAATTGACGATAGAAAGAACACTGCCCGCCATGCACAGAAAGATAAACGCGATCATGACCCATTTGAAAGTCTCAGTCTTGGCAATGCGCAGAATTGCGGGTCCGAATTTCATGGCCAGGTATCCGAGAAGCAGGAATCTACTTCCTCGGCTGAGAAACACCAGTGGAAATAGCTTCTTCCGCGGATACGCGAGCGCGCAATTTATAGCGATGACCATTGTGAACGGGAACGGCGGGGGAGCCAGACAGGCAACCACCAGCGCCAATGCGCCTTTCTTGCTGATCTTTTTGTGCAGGTAGTTGAACCGCCTCTCTCCGGCAACCCTCTTTAGACCTTCTTCACCGGCACGGCGCGCAATCAGATCTAGCAGCGCCACGCCCGCCGCCGAGCCCCATGCCGCCGACAACACGTACAAGAGATATCCCTCATGGTGACGCGCCACCAGGCCGACCACGAGCAGGTCATTGCCAAACGGTACGAAGAGCAGCGAAGAATCCAGGATCCCCATCACAAATGGGCCGAAGTAGCCCAGGTGCATGAGGATGCGCAGCAGGTGATGAAAGAACGTCGACAAATGCAGCCTTTACCCGGAGTCAACTCAAAGATAACCTTGCGCTCTGTAAGATGCGAGATGTTCTCGAACGTTGCTGTGATAGCTTTTCGATGTTTGGAGATTCTATGGAAAATTCACGCAGAAGTGTTTTGCTCGGCGCTCTAGGCGCGGCTCTGATGCCGTTGGCCTCGCCCGCAGGCGCCCGGGGCCAAACGGGTCAGAATGAATCCCAACAACGTCCGAAGCTTCCGCCCGGCCGTGTGGCTCGCGTTCTCGTCGTATCTGAGACAAAAGGATTCGAGCATGATTCGATTCCGGACGCTATGGCCCATATCTGGCACATGGGGCATGAGACCAGGCTTTGGGAAACGACGTTGCGCACCGACACTGAACTGATCACGAAGAAAGAGATCCCGGACCGTAACGTCAAGAACCTGAGCTATTTTGATGCTTTGATCTTCGCCAGCACGACGGGTGAGCTGGATCTTACCGACGACCAAAAGTCCGACATGCTGTCCTTTATCAAGGACGACGGGAAGGGATTCGTCGGGATTCATGCTGCCGCGGATACAAACTATAAATGGCCTGAATACGGTGAGATGCTCGGCGGCTGGTTTGACCAGCACCCCTGGATGACTTTCGAGGCTCCGATCATCAACGAGGAACCGGATTTCCCGGCTGTGCGCCACTTCCCACATGCCTTTACCAAGCGGGATGAAATCTACCAGATCAAGAATTGGTCGCGAGATAAACTTAACGTGCTGCTAAGCCTTGATCCTTCGAAGCTCGATTACAATAACCCGCGCGTTCATCGGACCGACCACGACTTCGCCGTTGCCTGGTCCAAAATGTACGGCAACGGCCGCGTGTTCTATTCGACTCTTGGGCATACCAAGGAAGCTTGGGATGATCCGGACATTCAGAAGATGTATTTCGAGGCGATCAGGTGGGTGCTACACATGACGGAAGGTTCCACCGAATCGCATGCGAGGCCAGGCGCATAGCGACCCGCAGCCAAGCAAAGCTTAGGTGATCCGGACGATATCGGAAGCGACCCGTTTCAACTGGCCACACGCGGCAAAGATATCCCGCCCGCGCGGCTTGCGGATAAAGCAAGGCACAGATCTCCGAATAATGCCTTGAAAGCTGGCAATGCGCTCAGGGTCCGGCGTTTCGTACGGTATGCCGGGCCCGGGATTCAATCCGATCAGGTTCACCTTGCAATTTAGGTGAGCGACCAACCGCACCACGCGTTTCGCGTCGTGATCCGAATCGTTGATGCCCTTTAGCAACACATACTCAAAGGTCAGCTTCTCCCAGGGCCGCAAAGGGTACGCCTTGCAGGCGGCCATTAGATCAGCCAAATGATATTTGCGCGTGATCGGCATCAGCTTACGGCGTTGCTCTTCCGTGGAAGCATTCAACGAAATCGCCAGCTTAGGTCGCACGGCGGCTCGGCCCAGTTCCTCCATCTTCGGCACGATACCGGAGGTGGACACGGTGATGCGTTTCTGAGATATGCCGATTCCGTCAGGGTCGGTAAGCAAGCGGTTGGCCTTCAGCACGTTTTCAAGGTTGAGCAGTGGCTCACCCATCCCCATCAGCACGACGTTCACTTGCGATGCGGTCGCCTTCAGCCCGTTGTCGTGGGCGATGCAAAGCACCTGGCCGACAATTTCGCCGGCTGTCAGATTGCGTTCCAAACCCATCAATGCGGTGAGACAAAACTTGCAATCGACCGGGCACCCGACTTGGCTCGAGATGCATATCGTATCCCGCCCGGGCTCTGGCATGAGGACCGCTTCGATCGTCCGATTGTCTTCCAACCGAAGCAGATAACGGCGTGTTCCGTCGCTGGAATCGAATCGCTTTTCCACCCCGGGGAGGCCTATGGCAAATTTTGTAAGTAATTGTTTCTTAAAGCCTTGTGATAAAGTGCAAATATCCGACAAATTCGCCACTTGTTTCCGGTACAAAGCGTCATATAGTTGTCGGGCGCGGTAGGTGGGCTGCTCGGGGCCGAGCAGTTGTTGTAGGTCGGGAAGCTCCATTCCGACTAGCGTCTGGCCCTCAAGTACTTGCAGCATCTAGTGTTAGTGTATCGTCGTACACCCTGAAAGGCGTAATGAATGGTTCTTGCTACCCCTCACGTTCGCGAAATTGAACGCGCGACCCTTCCCAATGGGATACGGATCGTTACGGAAGCAATGCCGTATGTGCGCTCGGTTTCTCTAGGCGTGTGGATTGGCACGGGATCCCGCATAGAACACGGCCCGGAAAATGGAATCTCACATTTCATCGAGCACATGGTGTTCAAGGGCACTAGGAACCGCTCGGCCGAGGAGATCGCCCGCTCCGTCGATTCCGTCGGTGGCGGTCTGGATGCGTTCACTAGCAAGGAACTCGTGAGCTTCAACACGAAGGTCATGGACGAGCATCTCCCGCTGGCGCTGGACATTCTCGCAGACCTGGTGCTGAACCCTCTCTTCCGCCAGGAAGACATTGAGAAAGAAAAAGGCGTCATTCTCGAAGAGATCAAAATGGAGGCCGATCAACCCGAATTCGTCCTGCACGAGACTTTCATCAGTAACTTTTGGAAGGGTCATGGGCTTGGGAAGCCGATTCTCGGCACGAGAGAGACGGTCAAGAAATTCGCACGCGACATGCTCTGCGATTACTACAGCCGCGTTTATTCGCCCGGCAATATCCTGATTACGGCGGCCGGCAATCTGGATCACGATGAAATCGTCGGGCTGGTCCGCGACAAGTTCGAGGCCTTGGAAAACCGTGGTCCGGTTCCGCTAGATAGCACTCCTCGCACGCACGCCCCGCTTATCTTGAAAAAGAAGGAATCGCTTGAGCAGCTCCACATAGCGATGGGTGTGCCGGCCTATCGTCTGGCTCATGAGCTACGGTTCCCTCTCTACGTTCTGAACACCGTTTTGGGCGGCGGAATGAGTTCCAGGCTCTTCCAGAATATTCGCGAAAAACAGGGTCTGGCTTACGCCGTTTACTCCGAACTGAATCTATTCAGCGATACCGGTTGCCTGACCGTCTACGCGGGAACCGCTATAGAAACCGCCAAACAAGTGGTGCATTCGGTGGTAAGCGAGTTCCGCCAGCTTAAAGATGCTTTCATCCTTGAAGACGAATTGCGGCGGGCGAAGGACCATCTCAAGGGATCGTTGATGCTCAGTCTGGAATCGACCTCTAGCCGGATGTCGAATTTAGCTCGCCAGGAGCTTTATTTCGAGCGGTTCATGAGCCTCGACGAGATGATCGAAAGCATCGAGAGTGTTACATGCGAGCAAGTCCAGAGCATCGCGCGCGAGTTCTTTCAAACGGAAAATATCGCGTTGGCGATGCTGGGTCGGCTAAGCGAAATCGAAATCAGCCGTGATGATCTGGTTTGTTGAGCCGTTCGCGAAGGGTTCCGACCTGCGTATCGAGGTAGGCTAAAGAGCGCTGCAGAAGCTCCTTATAGCGCGGGTTTGTCGCCGCCGCCAGATCCTGAAGCACGCGCGTGCGGGATAACTCCACGCTCGCTATTTGCTGCTCCAGCTCGTATCGCTCGCGGCTAATCTGAACCGCCTGGGCCCGCGACTTTCTCTCCTCCGCGGACTCGATCTGCGATTCGACGGCTTTACTCTCCCAGCCGCGTGCCACCTTTCCAGCTTAGCGCCGCGAACATTAGAAATGAGTCCTATTGCTTAAACGGACTCGCGCCACCGACATGCTTTGCCGTATCCACTGCAAGTTGCAGGTGCGCCTGAATGGTCGGCATCCATTTACGAACGAGCTCTTTCAACTGCGGATCGGTTCCGTTCTCGGCTTCCGCCTCGAATGCGGCCAGCATCTGCAGATGCCCGCCGATTTGCCCCATGATATAGAGCTGGTCGAAGTCGGCCGGCTTAACAGCCTGTAAATGGAGCATCGCGAGCTGATCTGCCGCTGACAGCCGTTCGGAAGAGGAACTGGTAGGCACATGCTGCAGGACCGGCATCATCTCGTCCATCAGACCCTTATGCTCGGCGATCATCTTGCTTGCAAACCCCTTCACCTCGTTCGCCGATCCGCGTTGGACAGCCAACTCGGCCATGTCCAGTTCCGCATTGCTTCCTTGAATCGCTACAGCCGCGAACAGGCGGTCCACTTCGGCTGATTCTTGTTCTTTACCCGGGGCGGGTTGAGCCGCCACCGGCGCGCGATTCTCTTTCATCGGGACCGGAGGTGGCGGGGTACCGGCCTGAGCCAAGAGCGCCAAAATGACAACGAGCGAGATCATGCGGGCAATTCCTTTGCGCTCGGGAATCCGTGCTGCTCGCGTCCGACTGCGGCATCGTACATCTTCGTCGCCTTGTAGTGCTCCAGACGCCCATCTCCCGCCATGGCTTTTACGCGGTTCTCCAGAGCCGCCATTTCGGGGCTGCTCATTGGAGTGAAGTCCATAGCGATGGCGAGATTCTGCCGGAAGACGTCGTAGGAATCCATGCCGCTTACCGTCGACAGTATGCCCGGGACACTCATGGCATAACGCAACAGCTCATCGGGCTTCGCGACGCCGCGCTTCACCGGTTCACCACCGCCGCCCATCGACTTCATCCCGATCGGCATAATTCCCTGGCGGCGTGCCTCGGGAATGACTAGCTCCTGGAACGAACGGTAGTTCTTGTCGAAGGGGTTCAGTGGCATCTGTACCGTGTCGAACGGATAGCGGTGCGAAAGCATCTTCAGGTGAATGTCGGGATCTTTGTGCCCCGTGAACCCGACGAACCGGACCTTGCCTTGCTGCTTGGCTTGCGTCAGCGCTTCGACTGCTCCATCCGGAGCGAAGTGAAGATCCGGATCGTTGTCGTAGATCACCTCGTGGATCTGCCACAAATCGAGGTGATCAGTCTGGAGGCGGCGTAGCGAGTCTTCGAGCATCTTCATCGCGACGTCCCGCTTACGGCCGTGCGAACACACCTTAGTCATCACGAAAGCCTGATCTCGTTTGCCCTTTAATGAGCGGCCAAGGATTTCCTCGCTCATTCCGTCGTGATATTCCCAGGCATTGTCGAAGAAGTTGATGCCGTTCTCCAGGGCTTCGGAGACGATGCGGCCTGCTTCCGACTGATCTTTGATATCGCCCAGCGCGGAGCCGCCCACCGCAATAATAGAAACGGAAACGGCTTTAAGCTCGCGATGAGGTACGGGCACAGCTTTTTGTCCTCCTATGCGTGCGCCCCGCTCAGCGGTTGCTCATGCATCTGCCGGGTCACGATATCGTCGTAGCGCAGGGAGGTCTTGTAGATCTCGAACCTGCCGTCGCCTGCGAACGGCTGCACGGCTGCGACAAGTTCTTGCATTTCGGCATGTGCCATTGGTTCGAAACCCTTCGCAATCGCGAGGTTCTGCCGCAAGACGGCTAGCGATTCCATCCCGGTGATCGTCGTTGTCACTCCCGGAACACTCATCGCGTATCGGAGTGCCTGCTCGGGAGTCAATTTCACGTCAGCTTTGTGAAACGGGGCCCCATCGCCATTGAGCGGCTTCATGCCCAGTACAGCCATTCCGCGCTTCACTGCCTCCGGCAAAACAATCTGCTGGAAACTGCGAAACTGCGCATCAAAAGCGTTGATCGGAAACTGCACGGAATCCCACGCATAGCCCAGATCGATCATGCGTTTGTGAATGCGTGGATCTTTATGGCCTGTAAAGCCGACGTATCGGGCTTTACCCTGCTGTTTTGCGCGATCGAGTGCCTCGATTGCGCCATTCTTCCGGTACGCCAGATCAGGATCATTGTCGTAGACCACTGCATGGATCTGCCATAAATCGAGATGATCCGTTCCCAGCCGGCCGAGTGATTCCTCCAGCATCTGCATCGCAACGGAAGCATCCCGCCCATGTGTGCAGACTTTCGTCATCAGAAACACTTTGTCTCTATAACCACCTGCCAGCGCCTTTCCCATCCACTCTTCGGATCGGTGGTCGTTGTACTCCCAGGCGTTATCGCAGAAGTTAATGCCGTTGTCGACGGCCTCATGCACAATCGAGATTGCATCCTGAACCGTCGATGCAGTCCCCAGATGATGGCCGCCGATTCCTAAGACCGAGACCTCGTCCGAGTGTCGGCCAAACTTGCGGCGCGGTATGGGGGTGGTCTGCGCCCCAGCCACTCCCGCTAGTCCGGCCGATACCGCGACTGCGCCTTCAAGAAATCCTCTGCGCGACAAGCCCTTTTCCGGCATACGGTTTTCAGTCAACCGTCAGACTGATAAAGGTACAGCTCTAACTCACGAGGAGAAATACTGGCGAGTTGATCGCTTGGCGAGTCCAGACCGCGTCGGCAACCGGCGGAGATCGCCGAGAGGATCACTACGATCCCGTGAGCAGCGCCTCCAATTTTTTCAGCTTCGGCTGCTCGCCCACTACGATCAGGAAGTCTCCGGCTTTCACCGTCGTTTCGGGTGGAGGATTGAAGAGCATCTGACCCTCGGCTTTCCGGATTGCAAGCA
The DNA here is from genome assembly GCA_019244055.1 of Acidobacteriaceae bacterium. Classification (GTDB taxonomy): domain Bacteria; phylum Acidobacteriota; class Terriglobia; order Bryobacterales; family Bryobacteraceae; genus Bog-105. The sequence goes on from JAFATG010000082.1 coordinate 39,516, forward strand.
CGATTGCTCCTAGATCACTCCGGCTCTGAATGTCTCTCAGTGTCCGCGGAACGAATGGCCCGGTATCTGCAACTTGCACCTGCTCCATCATGATCCTCGCGTCCACATTGGTGGTCGAAAAATCCAGAAACTCGACTACGTGTGGGCGGACGAGCGCATGAGCCAGGCGTTGGCCGGCCATAGTGTAGGGCGCGAATACCGTATCGGCCCCCGCGCGCCGAAGCTTTTCTCCTGCTTCTTCTTCGGAAGCTCGCGTCACCACCGTCAGTTTGGGATTAAGAGTTTTCGCAGAAAGAATGATGAATAGATTCTCGGCATCGCTCGGAAGGGCGGCGATGAGACCGCGGGCGCGAAGCACGCCCACATCGCGCAAACTCTCATCGTGCGTAGCATCCGAGACAACCGCAAGCATGCCCGCGCGCATCGCTCGTTCCGCGCGCTCTTCGTTACGGTCGACCACAATGAAGGGCGCATTGGCGCGCTGCAGTTCAAAGGAAGCGTTGCGGCCGACGCGACCGAAGCCGCAGACGATGTAGTGGTTCTTAAGCTCTGCGATCATGTGCTTCCTCTTGCGTTTGCCATATCGGTCCTGCAACTCCAATTGAATAATGGTCTGCGTCATGGCGCCCACAGCGAAGAACATCGCGGTAACGCCGAAGAAAATGATAAAGGAGTTGAAGATTCTCCCGGCTTGGGTGAGCGGCCTAATCTCCTGATAACCGACTGTTGTAATCGTAATCAAAGTCATGTAGAAGGCATCGAACAGCGAGTATCCGATGATCCGGAAACCGATTGTCCCGATGAGCAGGACTAGCGCGATCAACCCGCAAATAATGAGAACCCGATTTACCAGCCGGTCGCGGCGGCTCCAGCTCCGCAAAACAGTGTGTCCTTCCATACCCCGGATATGTGTTACTCTAAAAAGGTAAAAAATCGAGATTAAGGTAAAGACGAGGAGTATCGTTTTCTAGCATGGCCCTGGCGGTTGAACAGAAGTCTCAAATGATTCAAAAGTACCGAATCCATAAACAGGATTCGGGATCGCCGGAGGTTCAGGTTGCCCTTCTGAGTCAGCGTATCTCGCAGTTGACTGAGCACTTCAAGACGCACCAAAAAGACCACCACTCTCGCCGAGGGTTGCTGAGTATGGTGGCGCGGCGTCGCAAGCTGCTCAATTATCTGAAAGATCGCAGTCCAGAACGCTATAAGACTCTGATTCAGAGTCTCGGTATCCGCCGCTAGATCGGTTCTCAGGCAGGCGTGGGCCAGATTCCCTGTTATCAGCGAACTCAGCGTAGCAACCCGCGTTCCCCACTTCGCTAAGTGGCCATCCTTCCGCTTCCAGCTCTAAGTCCTCACTTAATCCTGAACTTGGTCCGCACGTTCTCTGGAACGTGCATGTTGAACACGCAGATGTGGATCACGCATCGGGAAAGTAAATGTCACACACAGTAGAAATCGACCTTTATGGGTCAAAGGTCTCGATCGAGACCGGTAAAGTTGCCAAACAGGCCAATGGGTCTGTAATTGTTCGTTCCGGCGATTCGGTGCTCCTGGTCACCGCCTGCGCCGCCGAGAAGCCCAAGGCCGGCGCCAGCTTCTTTCCCCTCACCGTTGATTATCGTGAGTACACGTACGCTGCGGGCAAATTTCCGGGGGGATTCATCAAGCGCGAAGGCCGGCCATCGGAAAAGGAGATTCTCACCAGCCGCTTGATTGACCGTCCTGTCCGGCCGCTGTTTCCGGAAGGCTTTAACTGCGAAACGCAGATCATCGCCATGGTGCTCTCGGCCGATCCGCAGCGCGATCCCTCGGTTCTCGCGATTATAGGCGCCGGGGCCGCTCTCGCTATCTCGGATATCCCGTTCCATCACGTGCTCGGTGGGGTCAGGGTGGGCTTGATCGGCGGGACCTACCGCGCTAATCCCAGCTACGACGAGACGAAAGATGCCAAGCTGAGCATCGTCGTCGCGGGCACTGAATCCGGCATCGTGATGGTCGAGGCCGGAGCCACGGAAGCGACCGAAGCCGAGGTTGTTGACGCAATCGAGTTCGGCCATGACTGCTGCAAGAAGATCGCTGCCGGCATTCGCGAGCTGGTGAAGGCTGTCGGTAAGGCCAAGCGGGAATTCACTTCTCCTGAAATCAACCAGGAAATGCTCAACAAGATCTCGGATGCCGTTCGCGTCGAGCTAAGCGATGCCCTGAATACCGAGAAATACGGCAAGATCGAAAGCTATAGCCGGGTGGAGGAGGCCAAGCAGAAATCCATCGGGCTGTTCAGTGACGAAGCTGAACTAGCCGATGCCGCCAAGACATTCGACCATTTGAAAGAGCGCATTTTCCGTGACGAGATGCTGAAAGACCGTCGCCGTCCCGATGGCCGCGCCTTCGATCAGATCCGCCCCATAACCTGCGAAATCGGAGTTCTGCCGCGAACCCACGGTTCCGCGATATTTACTCGCGGCGAAACGCAAGCCTTGGTAACCACCACTCTCGGAACGAAGGACGATGAGCAGCGCATCGAGCTATTCGATCTCAGCGAAACCTCCAAACGTTTCATGCTCCACTACAACTTTCCGCCATTCAGCGTTGGAGAGGTTGGGTTTATGCGCGGTCCCGGCCGTCGCGAAATCGGGCACGGAGCGTTGGCTGAGCGTGCGCTTGCGCCGGTCATTCCAGACGAAAAGGCTTTTCCATACACTCTGCGCGTGGTTAGCGACATCCTCGAATCGAACGGTTCGAGCTCGATGGCCAGTGTTTGCGGCGGTACTTTATCGCTGATGGACGCCGGTGTTCCCGTCGCCGCTCCGGTGGCCGGCATCGCCATGGGCTTGGTGCTTGAGGGCGATAACCACGCAGTCTTGACCGACATCGCCGGCGCCGAAGATCACTACGGCGACATGGATTTCAAGGTAGCGGGGACCAAGGCCGGCATCACCGCTCTGCAAATGGACATCAAGGTTCCCAATGTGACGACCAAAGTCATGGCCGAAGCGTTGGAACAGGCGCGCCGCGGACGTCTGGAGATCCTCGGCAAAATGCTCGCGACGATCGCCGAACCGCGTGCGCAGCTTTCTCAATACGCTCCTCGCATCTACACGACCAAGATCCCGACCGACAAGATCCGTGAGCTGATCGGCCCCGGAGGAAAGGTCATCAAGGGAATCATCGATCAGACCGGTGTCAAAATCGACGTTTCCGACGACGGAACGGTCAACATCTTCGCTTCCGACGGCCAATCGGCGAACCGCGCCATGCAGATGGTCAGCGATATTGCCGCCGTGGCCGAAGTGGGCAAGACCTATCTCGGCAAGGTGGTTCGCATCGCCGATTTCGGAGCCTTCGTTGAAATCTTCCCTGGCACTGACGGCCTTCTGCACATCAGTGAAATCTCCGAAAGCCGCATCAAGAATGTTCGCGACGAACTGAAGGAGGGCGATCAGATCCTAGTCAAGGTTCTCGCGCTCGAAGGGAATAAGATCAAGCTCAGCCGCAAGGCCATTTTGAAGGAGCAGCGCGAAAAGCTGAAGGCGAGCGCGGAAAAAGAGTAGCGCCGCTGGAACACCGGTTGTCGCTCATCAATGATCAGGCAACCTAGCTGGCCGACGGTCGGCGTCAGTCTAATTCTGACGGCGATGTTGGCCCACGCTGCCAGCCCGAAAACTGAGTTCCCCCAGACTCGTACTTCGATCGCCGTTAACCGTGGGTTCTGTGCCGGTGGGGCGTTTCCTGCCACCAAGTGGCCCGGAGGCGAACCGCCCGGTATTCAAACTTGGGGCTCGTACTGCCAGGACCGCGAGCAAACTACCGGTTCGCTCCAAACCCGAGTGTTTCAAGCTCCTGCCGTTCTGCGGCTGTATCTGGCCGGTTATCTATCCAAACCTGATCTTCGCTTATCGCTCAACCGGATTTCGGATAACGCAGAGCTGCTTATCCGGCCCGTTCGCGACGCCCATGAAACCTGGGTTCTTCATGAATTCCCGTTGCCATCTTCCTGGATAGGCTCACAAGTCCGGCTCAAGGCGACCGATAACGCTCAGCGACCAGGAGGGTGGTTTGCGTTTAGTGAACTCGTAACTGCGAATAAGGACGCGGGCGGTCGCGACGCATTGAACCTTCTGCTCCGCACGCTAGTTAACTTCATTGTTCTCTTTCTACCGTGTTTTGCCGTCTGTGCGGCGGTATTGCGCCGCAGGGCGCGCAACCTTGTCCTCCTCGGGCTGGTCGCTCTCTCTACAACCGGCGCTTCCGGTTACCTGATTTTCTGGCTGTACTTCTTGAGCCCGTGGACTGGTCACGCGCTAGCATTCTTGATTCCTGTCCTGTCACTTGCCTATCTCGTTTGGGCCTGGATAGGGCTACTGCCCCAATCGCGCTCTTTGTTGCGCAAGCTCCTCGTTCCGGTGAGTCTCACGGGTGCTGCCGCATTGGTCGTCCTCTCCGCGGGCTTTCTGTACGGCGGTGTTCAAGATCCGTTGTTTACAGGCTCAGTTCGGTTTTCCCACCCTCTCCCGCCCGACAATTCTCTTCCCTATCTGCTCGCAGAAGACCTGCGGCTAGGTTCCGTTCCCAAACCATTCTTCATAGATTGGCTTTCGAGCGATCGTCCTCCGCTGCAAGCGGGCATTGCGCTCGCTCAATCACCCTTTTCGCCGAAGCCTCGCGATTTTGGCTACACCGTCGTTTCCGTCATCGCGCAAAGTTTATGGATATTCGCTCTGTGGCTGCTGCTTGCTACAGCGCGAATAAATCAGCGTGCCGTTGCTCTAGCGCTCCTTACTTGTCTTCTAACTGGCTTTGTGTTCGTGAACAGCTTCTTTGTCTGGCCGAAGCTGTTGGCCGCAGCTTACACTCTGGGCTTATTAGCGGCCTTGGCCCAAGCGCTCATCGGGCCGCATTCCCGTGATAAGACACTTCTCTCGGTTGTAGCCGCCTCTTTACTTGCCTGGACCTTGCTTTCACACGGAGGAAGCGCCTTTGCCGTGATCGGGATCGCGATCGTCTCACTTTTTCTGATCAGGCGCGTATCGCCCAAGCGCCTCGCTGCTGTGCTCGGCCTGGCATTCGTCTTGTACTTGCCGTGGATGAGCTACCAAGAATTTTTCGATCCGCCCGGCAATCGCACCCTGAAGTATCACCTCGCCGGCGTCGAATCTGTCGACCCGCGCCCTTTCGGGGAAACTCTCGTCAGCGCTTACCGCCAGTTGAGCCTTAAGCAAGTTGTCGACAACAAGCTCTCCAATTTCGATGTCGCCGCCGTTGACGGGTTCGATTTCTGCACGCAAATACCGCGACTTCTCAAAAGCCTGATCGCCGAAGGCCCCGAATCGCCCAGCGCGGTTCGGCTCGCCGGGCAAATGCGAGGGCAGGCATTCTTTCTGCTGTGGGCGTGCCTCGGCTTCCTGATCGTCGGGCCATTTCTGCTTTTCGCCGGCATCGCGCGCAAGTTCCGCACTCGTGAATGGAACGCAGCGCTGCTGTTTTGGAACGTGATCGCCGTCTCGATCCTCATTTGGTGCCTGCTCATGTTTGGCCCTGCAAAAACCGTTCTGCACCAGGGAACCTATGCGACAGTGCTGCTTGCTCTTTCCGGATCGGTGCTCGCCTGTTGGGCAGCGAATGCGGCGCTCGCGTATGTGGTCTGCGGGCTTCAAATAGTGTTGAACGTCGTCCTTTATGTGGTGCTCATGCGAGGCGCGGCAAACGACGTTCCGTTGGCCGAAGGATACTTTCGTCCGTGGATGCTCATCCTCTCGCTGCTGTCTTTGGCAATGGTCTTTTGGCTGATTACTGTTCTGGCTCGCCGCGAAGAAATCGTTGGCTCCAAACCTCTTGAAGCAGAGAATCTTGCGATTCCGGTGGAGCGCTGAGGGTTGACTCCGCCACCCTCAATCGCCCATCTGAAAAGAATCGGACTGTTTTTCCTGCTTAGCAGTCTGCTTCTTTATCCTCTTGTCTTCTCCCGCCCGGTAAGACTGCACCTGACATTGGAAATGGCTTCGAGCACGCAGTCCACCGCGCAACTCTTCTTTGATACGGGACGCAGCTACACCGAGTGGCAGTCTACGAAGGCCTCAGTCAATACAAACTCCCTCGCCGACTTCCAGTCCCTGTCGTTCAACCTGCCGCGCGCAGACATTCGGCAGTTGCGCCTTGACCCGCTCATGACCGCAGGAACCGTTGTGCTGCGCAGTGTGGCGCTGCGCGATGGAAGGACGATTCTCCTCCGTGTTCCTTCGTCCGACCTTCTCCCGTTGGATCAGAGTGTAAAGCGCACGCAGACAGGCAATCAGGTTACATTTTCCGCCAGTGGAGGCGCCGAGAACCCACGGATCAGCTTTCTCCTGCGTGAACCGATCCGCCCGAACCGGCTGATCCGCCGCGTCCGGCGCACCATTTTTTGGGCCGGTGTCGCAGTTCTGTTTCTTCTGGCGATTCTCCTGATCCTGTTCCGGGGTGCTGTTTCCACCGCAGGAGGATTTCTCTCTCCCGGCTTGAAACGTCTAGACGCTAGGTTCGCTCAGCTTGCGGCGCGCCTATCCAGTTCCGGTTTCCTCCCGCTCGATTCCTATGCCATCTGGTTCTATTTTGCGTGCGTCGTATTGTTTGCAGGAGCTGTCGCCGCCGATCTGAACGGGTCCTCTGCAGGAATCTATCCGGCCGATTATGGCCGTGGAGCAGAAGCGAGCACCTGGATCGGAACTCCCAAAGGTTCCCGATCCGACGAATGGGCCTACGTCACTCCGGACATTTTGAATCAGAGCTTACGGCTCGATCGGTTCGAAGTTGCCCAGACAGAGTTGGGTTCGCATTCGGTCGCGCTGTTGGGCAATATTCCCGTAAGGCACGTTTCCACGCTCTTCCGCCCGCAGTTCTGGGGTTTCTTCTGCCTTCCCGTCGATTATGCGTTCGCATTCTATTGGCAATTTAAGACGCTGGTTCTGGTGCTCGGCGTATTTACCTGGCTGCTTTTGATCACCCGATCGACCTTTTGGTCTGTTACTGGCACGCTCTGGTATTACTTTTCGCCTCTGACGCAATGGGACTTTTCATGGCCCTCCGCCCTGCCTGAGATGATCGGCGCGCTTTGTCTCGGTGCTGTCTTCGCGTGCTATCTCACCGTGGGCAGGAGCAAGCCGTCGTTGCTCTTGGCGAGCCTCGGTCTTGCCGCGTGCGCCATCGAATTCGCGCTATGCGGATATCCGCCGCACATGATTCCACTCTTCTGGGTAGGCGCTTTCTTTTTCGTCGGATGGTGCATCGCAAATCGCCGAAAGATTCTCGTTCCTGAATCCGTCGGTACGCGCGTCCTTGCGGGCGGTATTGCCATTGCCATCATCGCGGCAATCGGCTTCATCGCCTTTCGAGATCTTCATCAAGCCTTGATCGGAATAGCCCACACCGTCTACCCGGGCAAACGTGTCGAGAGCGGAGGCCGAAAGCCTTTTTTCTACCTTCTTTCTCACTTCATGCAATGGACGGAGAGCGAAGGCCGGATCCCGTCGTTGTTGGGCAATCTATGTGAAGGCTCCGGATTTCTGTGGCTGGCGCCGGTCACTCTCGTTTGTTTCAGGCGACTCCAGTTGTCGCGAGTCCAGAAATTCGGGTTGGCCTCGCTCTGGCTGTCTTTCTCCGTTTTGCTGGCCTGGTATTTGTTGCCGATTCCGGGGAAGTTTGGCGCCATTCTCGGTCTCGATCGCACCGGTGGAGCACGCATTCTGAACGCGGCCGGCCTTGCAAATATCGCAATCGTGGTTCTTTGCGCCGCTTGTCTCGGACCGAACAGAATCAGCATGAGTAGACGCTGGATTCGCTGGGCTGCCCCGGCTTTCGGGTTTGTCGTTCTTTTTTTTGCGTTACGGTATGCGAATCGGAAGCTGGAGAATTTCTTTTCGCTCCGCCAAGTCTTGTTGTTTGCCGCCATAACGACGGTCCTCGTGTTCTTGTTCCTGGCCCGAACGAAGTGGGCGTTCGCCCTGGCTTTGGTTCTGCCGCAAGCAGTTGTTTTCGGGACGGCAAATCCTGTGGTGCGCGGGACTGGTGTCTTTACAAACTCGGAGTTGAACCGTTTCATTCATCAGAACCCGAGTTTGCTGGCGGGCAAGTGGATCGTCTTTTCGGATAGTGTCGTGAACTCCGGGTTCCTAGCCGCAACCGGTTCCGACGTCTATACCGGCACGCACTACCTTCCCGATGTCGACCATTGGCCGCTGTTTGCCGCACACCACCTGGACATCACACTCTTGAACCGGTTGGGCTTTCTCGACGCTCACCTTCGCCGACCCAACGAACCAATGAAGCTTGAGCTGCCGGAGACCATTGTCGTGCAGTGGGACGTAAGCCCTGCGGACCCGATTCTGAAGCAACTCGGTATCAAGTACGTGGCTTCTGATCAACCTCTCGATCCGCGCTCGTCCAGCTTCGTGATCCCTCTTTCAGGCGGGCCGATTGATGGGCTTTGGCTTTACCAGCTTCGCTGATTCGTTCACTGTGTAACCCGCGTATTCACCTCGGCGATATCCGCTTCGCAGCCGCCCACATCAGTTGCGCGCGCTCGTATGTTGCGATTTCCCTGCTCCATTTTCGATGGATCGAGGAGGACAGCCCAGCTTTCGTCTCGCTGCGGAAATCCAGGATAGACTGATTCAACATCGGGACGCCGGCCCTTAGGAGTTGACGCACCCGCATAAGCGCCATCGACGAAAATTGAGACCCCCCGTATCGGCTCGTATCCTGCTACCCAGCCGCTCACTTTCGGCGCTGAAGCGCGGATCGAGCCATTTGGTGCCGGTTGATCGATCGCACCAATTGGCAGCGAGTGGCACAACGGTCCTTTTTTGACCAGCCGTACGACCCATCCACTCGGAAAAATTGGAATTGTCACTACTGTTCCCGGAGCAGCAGCCTCGAATGCCGCAGCTTTCGCCGGGAACTGCAGATTCGGATACGCCGGATACCGCCAATCGGCGGCGATTCCGAACAGCATCGCTGTCAGGCCGGCGACGCTGACCGCTCGCACCCATGTGGAGCCGCCAACCAGTGCGCACCAGATCAATGCCCAGACGAAAGCCGTCATGGGAAGAAACCAATACCGCAACGCACCCGCCTGAAGCAAGACAGGCCATTGCGGAGTTGTCATGCTGACCTTCGGGCTCATCAAACCGGCGATCAAGGCCAGAAGGCAAAAAATGACAAACAGCTTGAGCTCCAGCTCAGCGCCCCTTAACGTGTAAACAATAACCGCTGTTCCCAGAACTGCGGCGGCACAGAGCAGCCAAAGCGGTTTATGGGCCGGGTCATTCCTTTGTCCCAGCACCGCGCCCAAATACACCTGTCCGGCTAGCAATCGAATCAGCAACTCGGGTGTTGCTCCCAAACCAACTTTGGGCCGACTTGCGGCAGCCGTGCGAACCAGCGCAGATATTTGCATTCCTGAGGTCAGTACCAGGATTCCGGTCAAGGCTAGTGTCCAGCGTTGACGGCGAACCCACCAGAACACGATCGCGACGGGTATCAACAGCAGGGCAAACGGTCCGGTCAATCCACTCAGTAGGAGGAGCGTGCCATCCAAGAGTCGTCCTGATACTGTCTTCGGAATCGCCGCGAGCATAACCATGCAGGCCATCAGCCCGAGATGCCACTGCGCATTCGTAATCGCAACGTGTACTTCACGCGAGTTCGGCAGTGCGATGTACGCAACAGCCATCCAGCTCCGAACCGGTAACGGAGCCCAGTCGCGGCAACGCCAGGACAGCATTATATTCACCGGCAAGACTTGGACCGTCAGGCCGATCAGGTTCATCAGTAATGGCGCAAACCGCAGCGGAACCAGTAAGGCTAGGGCGGCCACCAGGCGCGGAAGAGTTTGGAAATAGCCGCTGTGTGTGTGGAGTAGTGATATAGCCCAGCCGAACGAGTAGGCTTGCAGGTACCAGACTGCGCCATCTTCGGCAAAGAATTGAGGGTTGAGCAGCGCATCGGGTCTGCGCGAAATTACCATGGCGGCGGCTACTAGAAAAACCAAGATCTGCAGCTTCCAACCAATGCCGTCGTGGGAATCTGAGGCCGGAAAAATTCGCAATTTGATCCCGCCTTCAGCGGATCTGGTCACTCGATGATCTGACCTCAAACTCAATCGGAATACCTCAGGGTACAAGAGCAAGCATCTGCATCTGCCACCCTCACATTCCCGCCCAGCGCATGAATATCGCCGCGACAATCCCTCCGGCTATCGGTCCGAAGATCGGCACCCATGAGTAGCTCCAGTCTGACGTCCCTTTTCCCGCAATCGGAAGCAGCGTATGCATGATTCTCGGCCCAAGATCGCGTGCTGGATTGATGGCATATCCTGTGGTGCCGCCAAGCGAAAGCCCAATGCTCCACACCAGCGCTCCCACCAGCCACGGGCCCAATCCAGCCGCAATACCGCCCGGCGCGATCCGTTTTGAGACCAGCGCGGCGGCCACTACCACCAGCACGAATGTACCGATCACCTCACTTAGAAAATTGCTGGCCGGCTTGCGAACCGCCGGTCCCGTTGAAAAGCAGCTCAGTTTCTTGCCCGAATCGGCGGTCAGATCCCAATGCGGCAAATAGAAAAGCCACACCAGAGTGGCCCCCAACATCGCCCCGGCGATCTGCGCCGGGATATATGTCCAAAGCCTCTCAGGACGTCCGGTCATGATGACCGAAGCGACGGTAAACGCTGGATTCAGATGAGCATCTGGATCGCCCATAGAAATGCTCACCGCGACTGCCGCAAATACGGCCAGACCCCATCCCGTCGCAATTGCCATCCATCCCGCGCCTTCCGCTTTCGAGCGCGCCAGCAACACTCCTCCCACTACGCCGTTTCCCAACAGAATCAGAATCATCGTTCCGACAAACTCGCCTAAAACGGCTGCTTCCATAGAGTCCCTGGTTCCCACCTTTCGTCAGTCGGATTTGCCAATCATTCGCTCCACACATACTGCGCGGCCAGCGTACGGAATCGCGACAATTGCTCTTCCTGCCATTCCTCACTTCGGCCGAGCTCTTTGGCCAGCAAGCGCACCGTTTCAGGAGCTGCTTCGATGCTCGCCCGCGCGTTCAGGAAGAGCGCGCGTGTTCGCCGCGCTAGCACGTCTTCCACGGTCCGCGCCATCTCGTACCGCGCTGCCCAAACCACCTCTGCTTTCCGGAACGGCAGCTCCGGGTGCAGATATTTATCTAAGTCAGGGTCTTCTTCAGCCAGACTGTGCAGTAAAGGCAGATCGGCGCCGTAGACCCGCTCCCAATCATTGTTCACTTCCGAGGTTAAGCTCCATCCGTGCAGTCGGAGATTGGCTGTCTTCGATGGCGCGCTCGGCAATCCCGCGAGAGGAGCCGCGCGATCCACCACATCTTCGCCCATCCTGCGATAGGTTGTCCATTTCCCGCCCGTGATCGTAACCAGTTTCGAAGTTGAGATGAGGACCGTGTGATCTCGCGAAATCGCTGCAGTCCGAGTCGCGTCGCCTTGCCGCACCAGCGGTCGCTGTCCCGACCACACGCTTTGAATCTCTGCAGGATCCGGCCGCCCTCCGAGAAATTGTTCGATGTGTTTCATCAGGAAGCGTCGCTCATCCGGCATCGGCTGCGGTTCGTAGCGCGGCTCCGGTACCGGATCATCAGTCGTGCCTACCAGCACGTGCTCATGCCAGGGAATCGCAAATAGTACACGCCCGTCCGATGTTCGCGGGATCATCATCGCGGAATTGCCGGGCAGAAAACGGCGAGGAAGCACGAAATGTGATCCCTGGCTTACGGCAATTACCGGCTCAGTTGCGGGCTCATCCATCGCTCGCAACTCGTCCGAGAAAATACCCGCCGCATTCACCACAACTCTGCCGCAGCACTCGAAGCGCTCGCCTGTTTCGCCATCCGTAGCCACAACTCCGCTCACATTACCGGCAGACTTCACGAGCCCAGTCACCCGCGCGTAGTTCAGTGCGGTTCCCCCCAGGTCGACAAATGTGCGCAGGAGCGCGATCGCGTACCGCGCATCATCAAACTGCCCGTCGTAATAGAGCACTCCGCCCTTTAATCCGGTATCGCGAACCGTCGGCAATGCCTGCCTGGTACCGCGCCTGGCGAGGATACGGGATCGCCCGATGCTTTCCCGGCCAGCCAGCAAATCATAAGCCGTCAGCCCTGCTCCATAGAACGGCAGTTCCCACAGCGCATAGATTGGGATGACAAACGATCTTCGGTGCACCAGATGAGACGCGTTTCGCAACATGCGTCCGCGCTCGCGCAGCGCCTCCAAGACCAGCTTCAGGTCTCCTTGCTGCAGATAGCGGACGCCCCCGTGAACCAGTTTGGTGCTGCGGCTCGATGTGGCCTTAGCGAAATCTTCCGCCTCGAGCAGTAGAGTGCGATATCCGCGCGAAACGGCTTCCAACGCGGTCCCCAGACCGGTCGCGCCCCCACCGGCCACAATCAAGTCCCACTCACGGTTCTCGCCGATCTCCCGCAGAAAGTCTTCCCGCAGAAGCTTTGCGGTCATGCTCTCAAGCCGTTTCCCACTTTCGCGATCGATGCAACGCGCGCGCCCATCCCGCCAGACGTGCGTCTCGCGCTCCCTTCCCCAGCATTGGCGCGAATTGCCGGTCCGCTGTCCACTGGCTTTGAATCGTTTCCCGATCGGGCCAGTACCCAACCGCCAATCCGGCCAGATAGGTCGCTCCCAGCACAGTGGTCTCCGGATTTGCTGGCCGCGTAACCGGCACGCCCAGTAAATCGGCTTGGATCTGCATTAGCAAATCGTTACGAGCGGCTCCGCCATCGACGCGCAGTTCCTTGACAGGCACGCCCGAATCGCTCTCCATCGCGCATAGAATGTCGGACACTTGAAAGGCGATGCCCTCCAGCGCGGCCCGAGCAATGTGCGCGCGCTTTGTGCCCCGTGTGACTCCGACAATGGCGCCCCGCGCGTATTGATCCCAATGGGGAGCCCCGAGCCCTGAAAATGCCGGGACCAAATAGACGCCCGCGGTATCTGGAACACTCGCGGCTAATTCTTCAATTTCCGATGCGCTTCGAATCATCTGCAGCTCATCGCGCAGCCATTGCACCACAGCGCCCGCAATGAACACGCTGCCCTCGAGCGCGTATTCCGTCTTTCCATTTACTCGCCATGCCACTGTCGTGAGCAATCTGGTCTTCGATGCAACCGGTTGATCGCCCGTATTAAGCAGCATGAAAGCGCCCGTGCCATAGGTACACTTGACCATCCCGGCTTGGGTGCACATCTGCCCGAAGAGCGCCGCTTGCTGATCTCCTGCGATTCCCGCGATTGGCACGCCTTTGAGCACGCCCGAACTCTCGCCGCACACTTCGCTCGATCCCACAACTTCCGGCAGCAGCGATCGCGGAATCTTCAACAATTGCAGCAGCTCATCATCCCATTGCTGCGTGCGCAAATCGAAGAGCATCGTTCGCGAAGCATTCGTCACATCAGTGATGTGCCGCTTTCCCTCGGTCAGCTTCCAGATGAGCCAAGTGTCCACCGTTCCGAACGCCAGCTCTCCACGCTCCGCGCGTTCCCGCGCGCCCGGCACATTGTCCAGCATCCAGCGGATCTTACTGGCTGAAAAATAGGCATCAACTACGAGCCCGGTCCTGCGCTGAATCAGAGGCTCATGCCCTTGCTCACGAAGCTGATCGCAGAATCCGGAGGTCCGCCGGTCCTGCCACACGATCGCATTGTGAATCGGCTCGCCGCTCTTCTTATTCCACAGAATTGCCGTCTCGCGTTGATTCGTGATGCCGATCGCGGCAACGGAATCGGGCCGAGCATTCGCCTGTGCGAGCGCTTCCATGGCAACACCGAATTGCGAGGACCAGATCTCCATAGGGTCGTGCTCCACCCACCCTGGCCTCGGGAAAATTTGCCTGAACGGCGTCTGCGCGTGCCCATGCACGCCGCCATCTTCCCCTAGTACAATGGCGCGCGAACTGGTTGTCCCCTGATCTAGCGCCAGAATGTACTTCATTGACACATCCCGCGAACTGCCGAGGAGAGTTCCTTTGATTTGCGCATCACAAGAGCGTATCAGGAGCGGCTGGCATAAACTGCCAGAAGATCATGTCCGCAGCGGGGCTAATTCTTCGGGCCGACTTGCTCTGTACGCCCGGCCAGCGGCTTCACCGTCGGACCGCCGCAGACTCCAACTCCGGTATTCTGAAGCGCCTGTAACAAATTGAAGAGGACGGCGTATACTACTTGCTCGGTCACAGGTTGCCTTCCCGGCATCCGAAATGTTCCGGGCAGTTCTTTTGTGATCTGTACGCGCACCGCGTTGGGAATGGTCCGTCCCGATCGGTCGCGTTGATTCGCCAGAGAAAGCGGCGTCTGCAGAACGCTCCCCGTTTTGCCGTCGACATAAAATTGGCAGCGCGAAAACCAGCCAAGATTCCCAGGGTCGGCCGCATCGAACAACAGCAGAGGCGCTTGGCGGTCGGCTACGGCCAGATCGAGCGACATCACGCGTTGCTGATCGTCAATCTTATATTCAAAGCCCGCCTGCTTCGCGACATTCCCGACGACCTCCGGGTCAATCTCTAACAATAGATACTTGGCCTCTCCGGCTTCCAGCACTTGCATTCGGCTTACGATATTTTAACTTTCGGGGTTCGACCGCGGGGCCTTAGCTCCTAGGAGCGGCACTGGCGCGCAGGTCTTGCGCATGCCGCTGGTAGACTTCATGGTCTGATGCGCTGAACTGCACCAGCTTTACAATTCGCACCGAGCTTGTGTGTTCGCGAAGCCACTCCGTTACAGTCCGCACCGCAATATCCGCCGCTTCCTCGATCGGGTAACCGTAAATACCGGTGCTGATGGAAGGAAAGCTGATGGTGGCCAGTTCTCGTTCCGCGGCCATGTCCAGGCATTTCGTGTAACACGATGCAAGCTGCGCTGGTTCATCGTGCTGTCCATCCCGGTACCTCGGCCCGACTGCGTGAAACACATATCTTGCCGGTAGCCGGCCGGCGCTCGTTACTACTGCGCTTCCTGTTTCACACTGCCCTATTTGTTTCCGGATCTCATCGAGCTCGAGCATGATCTGCGGCCCTCCCGCGCGGTGTATGGCTCCATCCACTCCACCGCCTCCGGCCAGGCTCGAATTCGCCGCGTTCACGATTGCATCCACCGCGATTTTCGTTATATCGCCCTTCAGAAGCTGCAGTTGGGATAGCCCGAGGTGAATCACGAAATCGGAGCTCATGGATTGCAGCCTTTCTCGTTAGATGCTTGCCTGGAGTGAGTCCAGCAGAAAATCGACGCTTTCACTGGTTGCCAGCGGTCCCATCGTGCCGATCCGCAAAATCTTGCTCGTGAGCTGGCCTAAGCCACCCGCAACCTCTATGTTGTATTTCGTAAGCAGGTTCTCTCGCAGTTTCGCTTCGTTTACCTTGCTGGGTGGCACAACCGTCGTCATGTGCCAGATCCGATCCTCGGGCTTCTTGACCAACGGCTCGAAGCCAAGGCGAACTAGGCCTGTAATCAGCCGCTCGCTCGCTTGGCGGTGCCGTTCCCATCGTGCTTTCAACCCCTCTTCCTCAATGACCGCCAGCGCCTGATGCATCGCATAATACAGGGGCGGCGAAGGGGTGTGGTGATACACATGCGGCGCCTCGAAGTATTTACTCATGAGGCGCAGATCCAAATACCAGCTCGAAGGTTCTTCCGGTCTCTTCTCCAGCCACTCCCATGCTTTTGGCGAAACGGAAATCGGTGATAGTCCCGCCGGGCAGCTCAATCCTTTTTGGGAACAACTGAAGGCCACGTCGATGCCCACCGCATCCAGCTCTACGGGCATCGCTCCCAGCGAGGTTACGCAATCGGCGATCACCAACGCACCCAACTTCCGCGCCGCCGGCGCGATCGCGCGCCCCGATTGGTAAGCACCGGTCGATGTCTCGGCCTGCACGAACCCGATCACTTCCGGCCGCTCACGCTCGAGAAATGCCGTAGCCTCTTCCGCCACGAACACCTCTCCCCAAGGCTTCTCCAGGCGGACGACGTTCGCGCCCTGCCGTTTGGCCATGACGGTCATTCGGTCGGCAAAATGTCCGGCTGCGAAAATTGCAAATTTCGAGCCTGGCCGGACGAAGTTCGCTATTGCGCACTCCATTGCGCCGCTGCCGCCCGCGGGGACCACAAACGTATTCTCGTTCCGGGTACCGAACACATCTCGCAATCCGCTTTGGATCTCGCTCATCAGCTCGAGAAAGTACGGATCGCGGATACCCACGATGGGCTGCGCCATAGCCTCATACGCCCTCGGATCCACCATCGAAGGTCCTGGCCCGTACATCAGCCGCTGAGGCGGCGCTATGCGCTTTGTCGCAGTCGTGAGCATCACTTCCAAGCTAACAGGCTGGCCGTCGCGGCTCTGGTTGCTTTTCGATTGGTAATGCGCGTTTGATCGCCGCTCTGGGGCTCACATCATTCCATAGACAACGTGTGCTTCCATGGTCAGCTTAGATTCGGGACGCAGGCCTAAAAAGGAGTGGCGCGACGCTGATTCTACAATCAAGAGAGTCAATCCATGTCGGAGCTTCGATATACGGTGCTATTTGAACCTGCCGAGGAGGGCGGCTATGTCGTCACTTGCCCGGCATTACCGGGTCTCGTGACCGAAGGCGATACCTACGTGGAGGCGCGTCAACGCGCGGTAGAGGCGATTGAAGGCTACCTGGAAAGCCTCCAAAAAGACGGGCTGCCTTTTCCGCCTGACAAGAAGCTCTCTTTAGAGCCGGTAAGAGAGGAGATTAGAATTGCTGTACCTGAACCCGCATGAGTCAGCACTTCCCTGCTCTGCGGCCATCTAAGGTCTTGAGGGGTCTTATCCGAGCTGGTTTATATTCACCACAGTAAAGGCTCACATCACATCCTTAGGCATCCGGAAAAACCACAACTGCGCGTCACTGTCCCTATGCATAACGCAGACCTCAAGAGAAGGACTCTGGCCACCATCATTGAACAGGCAGGCTTCACCCCTGAGGAATTTTTCGAGCTTCTCTAAATCCGCTTTCCATTGCATGACAATCGCGCTACACTAGCCTAAATTAAGTAGGCGATCGCTGGATCGCGGAAGGAGATGGCCCATGAGCGCTGCAACGGTTGCTCCCGCTCCACTCGTTCGAGAGGGCAACGGATTTTGGCAGGAATTTGTCGCCCGCTGTAAAGGGCACGTCGAATCGATCAACGCCGCCGCGTCGCGCCATGGTTACAGCCAAGAAGAACTGATCGAATGGCGTTGCGACGATCACGTCCAAATGATGAAGTCTGGCTTTCCCTCGACAGCTATCAAGGCGACTATCAAGTTTTTTGGGTGGGGACCACTGATTTCGGGCCTAGTCACCGGCGAACAGGATCCGAACCTCAAGTTCTCAGCCGAAGAGTTTGAGCTTCCTATTGCTTGTGATCTGGATGGCGAAGTCGTGGGCGTGTTTGACGAGGGCCGCAGCTTTTCCCCGCAGGATCTGGCGTGCTATCTCACGCAAAATTTCCGACGCTGCTACCCAGGCGTTTCCCTTCCCTGCTGATCCCGGCGCAACACGTCTTGCCAAGCGCCTGAGCGGGCCGATTTCAGCACGGCGTCAATCACGTATTCCGTTGCCAGCGCGTCTCGAAAAGAGGGACTCACCAGCTCGTCCCGGCTGAGAGCTGTGAAAAAATCGCCGATCTGGTGAACGAACGTGTGCTCATATCCAATCTGCAGGCCGGGCACCCACCAGTGCTTCATATAGGGGTGATCGTGGTCTGTGATATGGATCGAGCGCCATCCCCGCAGCTTGCCGTCATCCTTGTGATCAAAAAACTGTAAGCGGTGCAAATCGTGTAAGTCCCAGGCTAGTGAAGCATTCTCTCCGTTGATCTCGAACGCGTACTGGGCTTTGTGGCCGCGGGCGTAGCGAGTCGCTTCGAATGTCGCCAGCGCGCCATTCTCGAAGCGTGCTAGAAACGCGCTAGCATCGTCTATCCCAACCGGCTCCTGTTTACCGGTTTGCTGATGCAGGCGTTCCTTGATGAACGTTTCGATCATTCCGCAGAGCCGATCGATCGGTCCGATCAGCCATTGCGCGGTATCGATGCAATGGGCCAGCAGATCGCCCGTAACTCCGCTGCCGGCGACGTTCGCATCCAGCCGCCAGAGAGCCTGACCGCCTTGCGGAAGGTCCGGAGCCATCGTCCAGTCCTGCAGAAATTTAGCCCGGTAATGAAAAATCCGCCCCAGGCGGCCTTCGTCGATGAGCTGCTTGGCGAGGGTGACGGCGGGCACGCGGCGATAGTTGTACCAGACCATGTTGCGGACGCCGGCGCGGTCTACGGCGGCCGTCATCTGTTCCGCTTCGGCCAGGTTTCGCGCGAGCGGCTTCTCGCAAAAGATGGTCTTGCCCGCTTCGGCGGCAGCGATCGCGATCTCCGCATGGGTATCGTTGGGACTCGCAATGTCGATTGCGTCGATATCGGAACGAGCTACAAGCGCCCGCCAATCCGTTTCTATTGAGGCGAAACCCCACTGACGCGCGAACAATTCGGCGTTGGCGCCATCACGCGCGCAGACGGCCTGCAGAACCGGGCGGCATTCGAGATCGAAGAAATCGGGAACGCGTTTATAGGCGTTGGCGTGCGCCCGGCCCATGAAGCCGCAGCCAATCAGGCCGATTCGAAACGGGGATGGGTCCATGCGCGTTTATTCGGTCCAGCCATGCGCATCGCGTACTGCGACCATGGCGGCCAGAATTGTGTTCCAGGTTTCCTGCGTTTTCATGACCCTGTTCGGGAACATACAGCCATCCCAGCAGATGTGGCGGAAATTTTTCAGGAGAGACCCGCGATCATCCCGCATCCAGAGCCCGGCACCCGCGACGAGATTCAGTTTCCCGTTCCGGTCATTCGGGAGACAATGGCGGCCGGTTTTGTCGTGAAGGCCCGACCCTTTTACAGTCGCATCATTTTGCGCGACATGAAAATCGATGGTCCAGGGGCGCAATGCAGACGCGACCGTGGCCAGAGCATGCACGAGAGCGGCTCGGTCCTGCCAATCAAAGTTTTCCGGTAACAGGCGATCTTCCGGCGAGTTGTGGCCGAGCATGTAGAGCAGAGTGTGCGCCATATCCGCCTGGAAACCGAGAGTGTCGGGACGCCCAACGAGTTCGAGCAACTCGAGCATTCGCCTCCAACTGTGCATGCCACCCCAGCAGATCTCGCCTTCAGCCGCGAGTCTCTCTCCAAAATCTTCGGCGATGCAACAGGCTTCGCGAAAGGTCTGCGCGATGCGGCGGGTATGGGCAGGCGGATCCTTCGCCCATTCCTCCACGCTTGTGGCGGAATCGATACGCACCACGCCGGTGTTTCTGATGCCGATCTCACGAAGGGTCCGCGCAATTCGGCAGGCCTTTTCTACTTGGTCCAAGAAACGGCGGCGTGTCGCGTCATCGCCCATGGCAGATCCGCCTTTTGTGTTGGGCCACACCGGAGCTACGACCGAGCCAACGACCAGGCCTCTTGACTCGATGGTTTCGGCCAATCTCACCAGATCGTCGCCTGCAGAATCGATGTCGACATGCGGCTCATAGAGGAAGAGATCGACCCCATCGAAGCGGATGCCGTCTACTTCGGCTTGCGCAGTGAGGTCGAGCATCGTGTCGAGTTCGATATAGGGCTCGAGTCCCGGGCCTTTTCCGACCAAGCCCGGCCACATGGCATTGTGCAGCTTCGGAAAGGTGTTGCGATGATGTTCATCAGTCACTTTGGGACAACCTGAACAACTAAAGCGGAGGGATGCTCCGCGTCGTGGAGGACCGTGTTAGACGCGGGCACAGCGATTCTTGCTGTCGCAGCGGCTTCTCCCGTGTTCAGATTTCTATCGAACCGAGGAAAGTTGCTGCTGGATATTTCCAAGCGGAGCACGTGGCCCTTCTTGAAAACGTTGCTGGTTGACCACAGGTCAATGGTGAAGTTGTAGACCTGGCCAGGGGTCATCATCTGCGGCGCTTCGCGGGAATCCCGGTACCGCGCTCTGATGATCCCTTCTGTCAGGTTCTGGGCGAATCCGTTCGGCCATAGGTCGACTAATTTGCCGGTGAAATCAGTGTCCGCTTGTGAGGATTCTGCGTAGAGCTCAACCCTGACGGGACCGGTCACTTCCAGGTCCTCGGTCAGGGGCGGAGTTGAGTAGACCAGGACATCCTCTCGGGCCTCGATCGGGCGCTGGTCGCGCGGACCAGGCGCAAGGTGCTCCGAATCACAGCAGAGCGGGCCACCAATCGTCGGAACCGGTTTGGATGGGTCGTAAACATAGCGGTCGCTGGATTCGGGGCCAGGTGCGGTAGCCGAAAGACTTCCATCGCCACGCACCGAGTTCGCTCCGCGGGTGGCGTGAAGGAAATAACGTTGTTCGCGGGCTCGAGCTACGGACCACTCGCTCTCGTCACGCCAAATGTTATCGCCCATGACGAAGATTCTGACGGGCTTCGAATTCGCGAACTCGTTTTGCGCTCCTTTGAACAGGTGCTCATACCAGCGCAACGTGATTGCGTCCTCGTTAAATTCGGCGGCAGCCGGACCAAAATCCACCTCGCCAATTTTTCGGCCACTGCCCGCGTGGCCTCCAATCGTGATCAGGAGATGCTGTCCGGTTCGCGCCGCCTCGCTTCCTCCGTGCGCCTTAATTCCCAGGTAATTGCGTATGGAGCCGCCTTGAAAAATGTCGTACCAGGCAGCGATTGTGAGCGCGGGCACGTTGATATCCGGAAAATGCTCCTCGATCGACCAGCGCTTCCAGTACTCGTCGTAATTAGGATGGTTTAGCCAATCGAGAAAATACGGAGCGATCGCGGATGTTAGGTCGTCTTTAGCGAGCGCATGGTTGAAATTGAAGAGCGGATACGCCGTGAGCGGCAGAGTCCAAGCGCCTTCCATGGCGTTGGTGTGCTTTTGCACAAGACGGTTGAGCGTGTCCTGTGCCAGGCCCGAGGTCCAGGACTCGTTGAACCACTGCTCGAACGCGCCGCCCTGATACGTCCAGTTCTCGTGATAATTGCTGGCCGTAACGACGGGGCAGATTCCGGCGAGATGCGGCGGATGCGCGATGGCGGCGAGCATCTGTGTCGCGCCAACGTACGATCCGCCAAACATGCCGACCTTGCCATCCGAGTACGGCAATGAAGCGGCCCACTCCACGGTTTCGTAGCCGTCCTGCGATTCGTAGCGAAACGGGTACCAATCGCCTTGCGATGTGTAGCGCCCGCGGACATCCTGAATGATTACGACTAACCCTTGCTGAGCGCCTTCATAGCCGAAGGAGGTTCCGCCACTTTTGTTGTAAGGCGTACGCTGCAGCAGAACTGGAAACCTCTCATTTGAAGTGTCAGGCCGGTAGATGTCGGCGCGGAGCACGGTGCCGTCACGCATGGTGACGGGGACACCGTGCTCGATTTTGACTGAATAGGGCGGAGCTGCAAAAACCAGAGCCGCGGTCGCAAATAGGCCGGAGAGCGCGGGTGCACCGCAGAGGGGCAAAGTGAGCATCGAGCCAAGAATATAACGCGCTCGATCCAAGATCTCTGAAAACCAGACCGCTCTACTACTGTTTGTAGTTTTGGATGTAACTATCCGAAGGCATGCCCATCCGGATCGCTCGCTGACGCGCCTTCGCTGCCTCCTCTCGCGTCATGGGGCCGCCTGAGGCAACCAGATAGAACTTGCCATTCGACGGCGTGAAGACGGTCGCGTTCAGATTCGGATGTCTACCGTTCAGCGCTTTGGCCTTCTGTTGCGCATCCTTCTCATGAGCGAAGGTATAAAGAATGACGCGCCAATTGGCAGTGTTAGAACTCGGCTGCGGTCTTGTGGGTGCGGGGACTGGTGCGTTGCGCGGCGGCTCGCTCGCGGCGGTCTCGCCTAGGGTTCGAGTCGGCCAAGCAGTCTTGTCCGGAGGCGCTGCGGCTCCCAAAACTGCCTTCCCCGCATGCCGGGGCAGCGCTGCCCAAATCAAGAGGGCCAGCGCTATCACTCCCAGAGCGGCATAGATCCAAGCCCTGCGGATTGGGAAGTGCGACTCCTGTTCCGAGTTAGAGCGCCGGCGGATCAATTGTTCATAGCGTTCGGCCGGCACCGGACGGGTTGGTGCAGGCGGAGCTGCAGTCGGCGCGGGTAGGGGCGCCGACGTTTTCAGCAGCTCAGTCTTCAAATCGCTGAGAGCAGGCCGCGCCGCCGGGTCCGGTGCCAAGCAACGGTCGACAATAGCAGCGAAGGGTTGTGGCAGCCCCGCAACGTCGTTTCTGTTTTCTGCGGCGTATTGCCGCTGTGTGAAGGCTTCGAAGATGGTGGCGCCCAAGCACCATACGTCGGACGCTGGGCTCAAATTCACACTTGTGCTTTCGGGTGCAAGGTATTTCGCCGGCGCGAGGTCAATAGGCGGAAGATTGTCGGCCGCGCGAGCGCACATCGTGGAGATTTTGATGGAATTGCCGAAGGCGAAGACCTGTTCAGGAGCAAGGCAGCCGTGCACGAGACCTTGCCCGTGCAGATAAGTCAGCGCGCTTACAAGAACGTCAAAAACTTCTTGCGCTTCGTCTGTGGCTAGCGGCCGTTCCTTGATTACGCGATCCAGCCGTTCATCGGCACGCGCTAAAACAACAAAAATAGCCTCCGCACCATCAACCAGAACGCGGCCGGAGCCTATCGGGGCACAAAGATTTGGATGTTGGAGAGCCCTTTCGCGCTCCCAGAGGGAAATCTGTTCGTCAGCTATATTCGCTCGCGCAGGGTAGAACTTGGCGAACGCTTTGCGCGCGAAGTCCCCCAGGATTCGAACGCGGAAGGTAGCCAAATGGCCATCGCTCTCCAGAAGCTCGCCAACCTGGTAACCCCCTTCCAGCGTCGTTCCTTGGAGGCTGGTCCAATCCAAATTCATTGTCGATTCAGTCGAAAGCATTAGCGGGAATCAGGGCAAATGCGCGAGATGCACCCGCGTATGCCCATCCTAGTTTCAGGACTATTCCGCACTATACCACCGTGACTAGGCCCGTCTTGCTCGAATGGAATCAGCCACTTACGTCTAATTCACTGATTTGAATCAGGGTTACGCGCAGGTTACTATTTGGCGCGTACCGGAACCGACAGCCGGGTCGTTTCCCATTCGAGCACCAGGTCGGCTGAGTTTGCGCTCTTTTTGTTAAAGGAGATTGTGAACTGCTCCACAGGACTGGAAAGCTGCGATTTCTGCATGTCCACGCGAGCCAGGTCTTGGTCCTGGTTGTACTCCGTGCCCCACTGCCCGGTCTGCTTATTAATAATGAGCTTCCATGAATTCGCCGAAGGCAACGTGTAGATTGTGTAGTTGCCGGCTGGCACGTTCGCGCCACCGATGTTCAAATCGATCTGCGTTGAGAGCGCGGTCGCATCGTTGGCTCCCGTACGCCACACCTTCCCGTAGGGAACAAGATCGCCCATGATTTTCCTTCCGCGCATCGAAGGCCGCGAGTATTTGATCGTAATCTGTTTTCCATTTAGCGTCACCTCGGCCGTGCCGGGAGGGCTCTGCACTTGGGCATTCCCTAGTGCGGCAGCCGTTACAAGCACCGCAACACCGCATAGTGTCTTCAGTTTCACCATTTCGCGTTCTCCTCGCACACCAAAGTATCAGCAAGAGTACGACACCGTAGGATTCGCATGTTGCTGTCCGTGTTTTTAGATGATCAAACAGTCGGGTGATCAAACAAGAAATGGAGAACAACCTGACCGGACTGGCAAACGACCTCGTCGAAGATCTGTCTCGACTAGACCAGGACATGGAAAGATCGAAGGCTCTCCACCTAGAGATTTCCGAGCTGATGTTGTCCTTCGGAGATTGCGGTCCACGCGAATGGGTCCAGCTTCCTGCCTCCGGTAAGGAATCTAAGCTCTGAGGTTCACCATCTCGGCTGACTGTCTGGCGGCTCACTCCGTCTTGATTTTTAATCGTCATTCCCCCTCGTAAGCTGGATGATCAACTCCCGCAACACCCGCCGGCTAGTAATGACCAGCCGGATCATAGCGTGTATGGCCGCGAAACCAACTTACACCCCCTGCCCTTTACACAACCGAAATTACATCACCCTCGATCCGATCGATGCGATGTTCGAGCCGCTCGATCTCCGTTTATTCCGCGCGCAGAGCTTCCATCGGATCGATGGCGGTGGCTCGGTGAGCGGGAAGATAGCTGGCGAGTAGCGCAGCGGCCATTAGCACGATGGAGACAAGAAGGTAAGTGATCGGGTCGATCGGGCTCACCTCAAAAAGAAGAGTAGCCATCAGACGCGTCACGGCGAACGACGCGGCCAGACCGCATGCGACTCCAACAGCCGCCAACACGAATCCATGCTGGAGAAACATTTTCCTTACCTTGTCCCGACCCGCGCCGAGCGCCATCCGAATACCGACCTCGCGCGTGCGCTGTGAAACCGAGTACGAAATGACTCCGTAAATGCCAACCAAGCCAAGCAGCAGGGCCATTCCGGCCGCGACCGCCAACATGACAAGCGTGAACGACGTTCGCGCCATGGACTTGTTATAGATCTGCTGCACGGTCCGGACCTCGGCAAAGGGGACATTGGGATTCACTGACCAAACGGCGCGCCGGACTTCATCGAGAAAGCCGCTCGATCCGGTGCGGGAACTGCGCACGGCGAAAGCCAGGGAACGCTGGACGTTCACCGGATCACCCCAGAAATCTTTGATCAGGATTGGCCAATACGTGATTTCCGGCGCCTTCTTATCCACGCCATCATCGCGCTCGTTCCCGACTATGCCGATGATTTCTCGCCATTTCGCTTTCGTGTTTTCGCGAATCCGTTTGCCTAGCGCAGCGCTCGGAGTATGCCAGTATTCTCTGGCGAAATTCTCAGAGACCAGGAGCACCGGACGGGCCTCATATATATCGGCCCAGGTGTAATCGCGGCCCGCTAGCAGAGGATTACCCATGCTCTGGAAGAGGCCCGGAGTGACGAACTTGAAGCGGCGCAAGGCAGGCAGTTTCCCCTCGGTCGTGGGATGGTCTTCGACGAAAATCGGGTCGTTATCGCCACCTTCCGACATGGTGATCGCATTGACGAGGCTGACCGAACGAACGCCGGGAATGGCCGCGATCTTTTGCTGCATGTCGTCATACATGCGAACGACGCGGACGGGATCGGGAACCTGAGCGTCTGGAATTGAGATGCGAAAGGTCAGGATTCGGTCCGGCTGAGTAAAGCCCGGCTGCACGCTGCGCAAAGCACGGAAGCTTCGAATCATCAATCCGGAGCTGATCAGCAGCACCAGTGCAAGCGCCACTTGCACAATTACCAGCGTGCTGCGGGTACGATGCCGCTGCTTGCTGTCACTGAGGCTGCGCCCACCTTCGCGAAGGGCGTTCGCCAGATGCGGTCCGGCATATTTGAACACGGGAACCAGGCCGAACAGCAAACCCGCGAGCAGCGAAACAGCAGCGGTGAACAGCAACACGCGGGGGTTGATCGAGATCTCCGTCACGCGAGGAAGATTGGCCGGAGCGATCCTCACTAGCACTCGTAACGCGCCCCACGCCAGGGCAAGCCCAAGGATCCCGCCGATGATTCCGAGGACGATACTCTCAAACAGCAGCTCACGCGCAATACGTGCCCAGCCTGCCCCGAGCGCCGCGCGAATGGCGAGCTCGCGCTGCCGACCCTCGGCACGCACCAGGAGCAGATTCGCCACATTGGCACAGGCGATGAAGAGCACAATGCCAACAGTCGCCATCAGGACCCACAGAACTTTGCCGATATCGCCGACGACGTCTTCTTTCAAAGGCCGCAGATTAGGACCCAGGCGCGCTGCTTCGAGCATCTGCACGCTAAGACCGGGGGCCATGCGGAATTTCTTAGCCAGCATCGGAAGCATGCGCGCAACATCGGCATTGGCTTGCGCGAGCGTCACACCGGGCTTGAGCCGCGCGAGAGACTCATAGCTAAAGTTGCCGACGAACGCTTCGTTCCGATTTAGTTGGAATGGTAGGACGACCGCGGGAGTCATGTTCATGAAGGTGAAGTCCTTGGGAAGGACTCCGATGATGTCCCTGGCCTTTCCGTCGATAACCAGCCGGCGGCCGATGGCGGAGGGATCGCCACCAAAACGGCGACGCCAATAACCGTAGGTCAATATGACGGTTTGCGGGCTGCCCGGTGAGTCATCCTTGAGGGTGAACCGGCGCCCCATAAAAGGCTGAACCTTGAGCGCAGACAAGGTGCCGTCGGTCACGTCGAGGGCGTCGACTTGCTCGGGCTCGGCGAGGCCGGTGATGCTGACGGAATCACCGCGGTAGAGACCCATCTGCTGAAACGTTCTGTTTTCTTCGCGAAATGTGAAATAAGTTGAGGGCGAGGCATTCAGCTCAGGAAAGCCCAGACCAGGCGCTTTTTCCCATACGCCTACGAGTTGCTCAGGCTGTGGGTACGGCAGGGGCTTCAACAGCACCGCATTCACAACGGTGAAAACCGCGGTATTGGCGCCGATGCCAATGGCTAAGGTAGCCAGGGTGATTGCGGTAAATATCGGAGAGCGCCCAAACCGGCGCAGAACGTGCTTGAAATCGCTTGTAAGTAATTCCATGGATGAGTCTTCGCCTCCGCGGAGGATACGCGGGCTCGTCCTGTCTTCTCACCTAATACGGAGAATGGTCCCCAAAGTTTCGAAATTTTCAGCGCAAGCGGCAAATCTGCTACAGGCTTGGGGCCAAGTGCGTCAATTACGTTGAGGAGCACATGGCCTCTGAGCAGAATCTCGAGAATCCGAAGATCGTCTACGAGGCTAATGGCACGGAAGTGGCTACTCAGGCGGGCGGCGCACGGCGCTATCGGAAGCCTTTTCTGCGGTTCAGGTGGCGGGACATCTGGTGCCTGCTCCAAGATAGCTTCGGCGAGTGGAATAAGCAAAACGCCACGCGCCTAGGAGCGTCTCTCGCCTTCTACTCGCTGCTTTCTCTGGCGCCTTTGTTGCTCCTGACTGTGTCGATTGTTGGTTTGGCTTTTGGTCAGTCGACGGCGGAGCACCACATCACCTATCAGATTGAATCGCTGGTCGGACCCGCTGCAGCCAAAGCCGCGACAGAATTCCTTCACACTCCGCACGTGAAGACCCATGGCGCGGTCGGAACCGTTCTCGGCGTCATCACGCTTCTCTTTAGCGCTTCCGGGGTTGTGATTGAGCTGCGCCAGGCACTGAACTACATATGGGGCGTGCCGACACCGGACACGAGCGGCCTTCGAATGGTAACAAGCTTCATCAAGGAGCGGCTATTTTCATTTGCGATGGTTCTTTCGTTCGGCTTTCTCTTGTTGGTTTCGCTCGCGATCACTACCTGGATCACCGAATTGACCGCGCACGAAGGCACAGTTTCCGGTCTGATCGCGACTCTCTTCCATGTGGCCAATATAGTCGTCTCATTTCTGGTGGTCACGGGGCTGTTCGCCGCCATCTATAAGGTCATGCCGGATGTGCATCTCGAATGGCGAGATGTGATCCTCGGTGGGGCCGTCACGTCGCTGTTGTTCACCATCGGAAAATTTCTGCTCGGCCTTTATCTCGGCAGGGCCGCCTATTCCTCGATGTATGGCGCGACCGCCTCGGTGATCGTTCTGATTGCCTGGATTTACTATTCCGCGCAAATCTTTTTCCTGGGGGCGGAATTTACAAAAGCTTTTGCGCATCGCTATGGTTCACGGCCAAAGCACACGCCGGAGAAGCTCATTCAAGAGGGCACGGCGAAGCCGGCCGATCCGGGCGTTAAGGTAGTGGCGGCGGGAAGCTGAATCGCAGAGCGCATGCGTATCCAAAGCTGCTAAACTGTGCGTGAGGACGTTGCACCATGAACTGTCCTTCCTCCCCAGTCGCTAGGAAGCACGTCAGAGCATAATTAGCCTTCTGACGAGTGATTCAACAGCGTTCATTTTTCTTACAGCAACAAAGAGGAATATAGATGGCCTTATCAGGGAAGCAGTATCTATTCATAAGCGATTTTGACCAGACGCTGAGTTTTAACGATTCGGGCTTGGTTCTCAGTAAACTCTTAAACATGGAAGGCTTCGAAGATCGAGTCGAAGGTCTTTCGCAAATCCATCTTGTGCAGCAGGGCGGCGAGCTCGTGTATCTGCTGCTTCATGATCCCGAGTTCCGGCGCGTTCGGAAGGAGCACCTGGCCGCCGTTGGCAAACAGATTCGCCTGAAGGAGAACATCGGTTTGCTTTCTAGTGTCTTGCGGAATCTGGATGGAAATGAATTCGCGTTCCATGTTGTTTCAGCGGCTCCCGAAGAGGTAATCCAGTCCGCGCTCGAAGGCATCGTTCCGCCTGACCATATCCACGGCACTCGTTTTCGGTATCACCCCGAAACGGGTGAGATCGAGTCCATCGTGCGTTTACCGGCGGGGTACGGAAAAGTGGCGGTGGTCGACCAGTTGCGCGCGCAGATGCGAATCGGGCACGACTGCATCGTGTACGTGGGCGATGGCAGTTCCGACGTTCACGTGATGCTGCACGTAAATCGCTTGGACGGCCTCACGATCGCCGTGTCCGAAAACAAATATCTGACGCCGATCGCCAGGCGGACGATTTTGAGCGACAACGCTTGCAGCGTTCTTGTTCCGATGCTCGAAGATCTGTTCGGCTGGTCTTCTACGAAGATCCGCGCGTTCTTCGAAGCAAATAGCTTGACACTTCAGGAATGGGACAAAGTTCGCACCGATACCATCACGCTCGTTCATACGGGAGCACCAGCAGCCGCGCCCCTGGTATAGGGGCGCAGGCTGTATACGCCAATTTAGGGGCGCACGAGCGCCCCGTTGAGCTTGTTTACACGGCCAGCAGGCCACTTTCCGGTAACCCGGTATCAGGAGCATTAGGTGAATTCTCCTGATTTGCTGCACAGGTGTTTGGGGAACCCTGACGATCTAATATGAAATAACGTTTACTTGGAAGCGGCCCATCATTGCACGAGACTCGGCTATCAAAGCTGCTACACCGCGTCTGCTCTACGTGCTGCTGTTTGTATACGCCGGCACCGCGGGCAGCTACCAGATCGGTAATTCGGTCTCAACGATCATTGGCATTTTCAATCTCCGCAATCAGGTACAAGCGCCTTTTCAACTCTATGGAAATTTGATCTCCGATCCTACAGCGGTGGCCACGCATGCCGGACTTGGCAAAGGCGACACCGTCCTCGCGATCAACCGGTTGCCCATTACCGGCCAAGCCCTCTGGCAGCGCATTCGCTGGTACGCTCGTCCCGGCGACACCATCACCGTTACTGTCGGTAAACAAAACGGGGCCACACAGACTGCGAGGATTCCACTCGAAGGCTACCCGGACGGTTATGCCGTTGACGACCCGCCAATTCGGATTCCCGTGCCGGAAGCGATTCTTATCTTATTTTTCGCGATATTGGTTCCGCTCTTTTGCGTGGGTCTGGGCGTTTGGGTTGCCTTCGCCCGTCCGTTCGATCCCAATGCCTGGTTCGTCCTCATCCTGCTGACCTACGCGCAGATATTCAATGCCGGAGCGACCCGCACCTGGATCCCGGACTTGCTGGCACTTCGACTTTTCTGGCACATCGCCTTTCTTGTGCTAACGCCGTCCGCCTTGTTCCTTTTTGGTTTGCTTTTTCCAGAACGATCGCGTCTCGATAACCGGCTTCCCTGGGTGAAATGGCTGGTTGTGGGATTCACCGGGGCAGCTTTGATTGCGGCTTTCCTTTCCACCTACAACGGCTGGTATCGAATTTCCTTGCTCCCGCGCGTCGATAGCATCGACCGATTTCTGAACCCCGTCGTAACTTGGTTCGATATTTTTTGCGTTGTCCTGTACTGGATTCTACTGATCGATAAGCTACGAACTGCCTCGACCTCGGGAGCACGTCGGCGGCTTCAAGTGTTGCTGGTTGGCTCTATTGTCGGCCTGGGCAGCATTCTGATCATCTTCGGACTACTGCCGTTTTTGGGCGTCCCCGACCCCGGCGACATTCTATGGCTCGACTCGCTGGCGATTGTCCTGATGCTCTTCTTCCCTTTAACACTCGCCTATGTGGTGATCGTCCAGCGCGCCATGGATGTTCGCATCTTGCTGCGCATGGGCAGCAAGTACTTGCTTGCCAGTACCACGGTAAAGATCTTCCGGGTGGCCGGGATCGCGGCGCTTATCTGGTTTCTCGCGATTCCGCTTTTCACTCACCATCACGCCCCGCTAAAAACAGCGTTTTTGGGTGCGGTGCTGCTGTTTTTCGGCTTTCTGTTCCTCAAGAAGAGGTCGCCTACCGACCTGATGCAGCACTGGATTGATCGCAAATTCTTCCGGGAAGCGTATGACGCCGAGGTGATGCTAAATCAGCTTGCCAAGACCGCACAAACGATCTCGGATCCGGCTGCGCTGATCCAGACAGTTTCGCACCGAATCTCGGATGTCCTGCATGTCGATCAATTGTCGGTGCTGCTATGCCGCAACGGCAACTTCGAACCTGCTTACGCGATCGGCCCGGCTCTAGCTACGCCAGTCCGCGCACTTGACCAGGCTCACGTTTCGTCCACACCGATATTCAATAGCGCGAACGACGGCCGTACACCGGACCCGCAATCGCCTGAATTACTGCTTCCGCTACCGGGACGCACCCAATTGCTGGGTGCGATGGCGCTCGGTCCGAAGCGCTCGGAAGAGCCGTACACGCCTTCGGATCTACGTCTTCTCGAATCGGTCGCCGTACAGGCGGGCCTCGGGCTAGAACTGAGCGAAACAGCTGCGTCGCTGGCGGCCGCGGCAGTGGAACGCGCACATATTGCGCGTGAAATGGAAATCGCGCGCGAAGTCCAGGAACGCCTGTTTCCGCAGAGTCTGCCGGTGGTGCAAGGAGTCGGTCTTGCTGGATCATGCCGCACCGTGTTTGGCGTCGGCGGCGATTACTATGACGCAATCGAGCTGAGCGATGGCCGCCTCGGCCTGGCGATCGGCGACGTCTCGGGCAAAGGCATCTCTGCTGCCTTGTTGATGGCGAGTCTGCGCGCCTGCCTTCGTACCATGACTCGCACCGCTTCGGGCGAACTCACGCAACTCATGGCGCATATGAACCGCCTGATCTATGAGGCCTCGGCCATCAACCGTTACGCCACTTTCTTCTTTGGCATTTTCGATCCGGTAGCAAGGAGCTTCGATTACGTCAACGCCGGCCACAATCCGCCCGTCCTGCTCCGTAAATCAGTGAGCGGCAGCTATGAGCGGCTTCGCCTCGATTGCGGCGGCCCGGTGATCGGGCTTCTTCCGGAAGCGTGTTATGAGGAGGGCCCGCTCTTGCTGGGTCCAGGCGATCTGTTGATTGCCTACACGGACGGCATCAGCGAGGCCATGAACTCCGCTGATGAAGAATGGGGCGAAGAAGCTATGATTTTCGTGGCTCAGCAATCTTCCGACCGAACCGCCGAAGATATCGTGAAGGCGATCTTCGCCGCCGCGGATAATTTTGTCGGAAACGCTGCGCAGCATGATGACATGACTGTTCTGGTAATGAAAGTTCTACCGCTTCGACACGAATTTGATTCACGTCCGTAAAATCTGTGGCAACGGTCTTAAGTCGCATGTGAAGCCATTTCAATAGGCGCATCTGGTAGCTTTCATAAATCCTCGGTTGCGTAACGGTGATATTGAGTGCAAGAGTGCAAGCACTCCGCTGTCAGATTCCGGCGCGTGAACGAGCGATTCGGGCCGAGTGCCGACCGCCCAGACACAAACGGCAACCACCGTGCCTGTATGTCAATTCCATCGACACTAGGTGTTATTCGCGCCTTCGATTTCGCTCAATTCGTCGAGCTCGCGCTGCAACTGGCGCATTTGCCGAGACCTCATCCACAGGTAGGCCACTATCCAAGCGGCTCCGAGCATAATGAAAGGCATCACTTCCAGGAATTTCGCAGGGCCAGCGGCCACAGAGAGCGCCATAGCGCAGGTAGCTGTTGCCAGAACCACCGGCGCGAACAACCACGCCACGACGCGGCGAAAGTAATCACGCCGTTGCTCAATCTCTTTCCTACAGAACTGCAGGCCCGTACTGAGGCCCGCCTCCGGAAGCATCTCTTCCGACCGCTTTCCCCGGTTTAGAAAATAGATTCCGGCGATGCTCCAGGCAAGGGCGAGCGCGAACGGCGGGTTTAGCATTTGTAGCCAGTTTGGAAAGTGAGTTATGCAGAAGTCATACATGTAAGCAACGACCATGGGCACTGCGAGGCTCCCGATCATCTGCCGGCGGGCTCTTGCGCGAAGTTCCCGCGCTTTCTGTCGAATCAAAATCAAGCTCATCTTTGATGTCTCCGTGGGTTGGTTTTGCCACAGTGTTTTGGGTAGGTCACCGTGAAGATCATTCGGCATAAGTAGCTCCCTGACTGAACCGACGGGCGAGGATATTTTTAATGCGGTTGACCCGCACGGCAACATGAGCTGGCGAAAGCCCCGTGATTTCTCCGATGGACGCCGCGTCCATACCTTCGAGCCAGGAGATAATCACCTGGCGATCAAGTGGCTTCAGTCGATGAACCAACGCTGATAGCCGCGTCAGGTTTATGTTCCTTTCCGCAATGAGATGACTCTCCTGTTGGTCGGGTAGCGTTTCGATGTCTGCAACGCTCACAAGAGTCGAGAAGATCCGCTTCTGACGCACGACATGCGATGCCCCTACATGGTGAGCGACGCGGTAGGTCCAGGTTCGCAGGGAACACCGAGCATCGTAGTGATGGAAGCTTCGCCACAATTGCAAGTGGATCTCCTGGCTTAGGTCGCGGCGCTTTTCCGGATCAGCCTCATACGCGCTTGCCAGCCGCGCAAGAGCGGTCCCGTATTTCTCCACCGCATCGCTGTAAAGCTCATCTGGGCTTGCCCGTGCTGTCGGGATGGACTCTACTCCTCCCACACTCAAGGTAGTCGTCAGAATCGATCTGTTCTAACAATTTCAGGCGAAAAAATCTTCGGCCCGTGATTTTTCTTTGTCTTTAGCGGCCGAGTTGCGTTACCAGGTTACGCGGCACCTCGTCCTATTGCTCGATGTTTAAGTGTTTCCTCGTTGCCGCCCGGATTGCGCCGGCCTCACGCCCAAGCCGGAAAGAACCCGGCGTTGTGAACGGCAAGTCCGTCATCGGACAGCTGCGAGTCCGTCTGAATTCCTGGCCGCGCCATTGAGTTGATGCTTAACCGCGGTCCCACACCATTGCCCCGGCTCAAGGCAGCATTTCTTACCAACTTATCGCTGTAGTAGAATAACAAACATCTATAGTAGTAGCGATGCCACTCCCTAAACTGACGAAACTAGAGTTGCAGATCATGGAGGCCCTTTGGACCTCGGGGCAACTGTCAATCCGCGAGATGCAGGAGGCGTTTCCCGAGCCCGGCCGGCCTTCGTACACGACCATTCAAACCACGGTGTACCGGCTAGAGGGCAAGAAGGCGGTGCACCGTGTAAGGAAGATCGGCAACGCCCATATTTTTGAAGCAGTAGTCTCTCGGAACGCCGCGCAGCGCCGGTTAGTCGATGATCTTTTGAGCTTTTTCGGCGGCCGGACGAAACCGGTCATGGCGCACTTGATTGATTCCGGCAAGCTGACGCTCGAAGACGTCAAAGAAGCCGAGCGAACCCTACGGAAACTCTCGAAGGAGGACACATCCCGATGATTCCGGCAAACTGGATATCTCCCCTAGCGAATCACTTGTGGCAATCGACTCTGTTTGCTGGAGTGGCGGGTCTCCTCACACTCGCGTTACGCAATAATCAGGCACGAACGCGCTACTGCGTCTGGCTGATCGCCTCGTTGAAATTCCTGATCCCGCTTTCGCTGCTGGTCGCGATCGGCGCCCGCTTGACGTGGTCGACTGCGGTTCCAATATCACAGCCGCGTGTGTCTGCAGTCATGGAACAGATTACGGATCCATTTCCGCAGGCGCACTATGCTGGTACGGCGGTCCCGCTCGCGCACACCGCGAGTCTTCTACCGGCGCTGCTATTTATCGTTTGGATTTGCGGCTTTCTTTCGGTTGCGTTCTCTTGGACCCGGCGGTGGTGGCGCATCCGCGCCTTGGCACGGAAGAGCTCGCCGTTAACTCTTGCCGCGAATGTGCCCGTACTCGCCTCACCGGCGCTGCTGGAACCAGGGGTGTTTGGAATTTTTCGGCCAAAGCTACTGATACCGCAAGGCATTGCCGATCGGCTGACGCCAGCACAGTTCGAGGCTATTGTGGCGCACGAGATGAGTCATATCCGTCGCCGCGACAACCTCACAGCAGCGGTTCACATGGTGGTGGAAGCGATCTTCTGGTTCCATCCGCTCGTATGGTGGATCGGCCGGCAATTGATTGAAGAACGCGAGCGCGCCTGCGATGAAGAAGTGCTGCGGCTCGGCAACGAACCACAGGCCTATGCCGAAAGCATCCTGAGAACGTGTGAGTTCTATTTGGAATCGTCGCTGGCGTGTGTGTCGGGCGTGACCGGCGCCGATTTGAAGAAACGAATCATTTGCATCATGACAAAGCGCATCAGCCGGAAGCTTGACAGTGGGCGCAAGCTGCTGCTAGGGACTGTCGGAGCGGTAGCTCTCGTTGTGCCCGTCGCGCTCGGACTCATGAACGCACCGCAGAGCAGGGCGCAATCGCCGGCCAGCTCCGCCGATCTGCCGAAATTCGAGGTGGCGTCCATTAAACCGAATAAGACCGGCGGCCGGGGAATGAGACTCAATATCGCTCCGGGCGGCAGATTCATCGCCGAGAATGTCAGCCTCAAGCTCTTGATGGAGCACGCGTATGGGATTCGAGATTTTCAGATTTCCGGAGCGCCCGGGTGGTTCGATTCCGAACATTACGACATTGAAGCCAAACCGGAGGACTCTGCCAAGCCCGCCAACGAGGATCCGATGAAGATGACCGAAGAACAGCGCCAGCAGCACGAAGAGCGGCTCAAGCAGATGGTTCAGTCGCTTCTAGCGGATCGATGCAAGCTGGCATTTCATCGGGAAACGAAGGAGCTTCCGATTTATGCGCTAACGGTCGCGAAGGGCGGGCCCAAACTGCAGGAAGTGAAAAACGAAGATATAGTCCAGCCCGGCCCGCCTCCCAACGGTCCGAGGCCGGGCGGCC
Source organism: Acidobacteriaceae bacterium (assembly GCA_019244055.1). GTDB lineage: Bacteria > Acidobacteriota > Terriglobia > Bryobacterales > Bryobacteraceae > Bog-105. The sequence goes on from JAFATG010000082.1 coordinate 74,703, forward strand.
CCGATACGCCCTACAAAGGGCGCATGATGCGGATGGGAAGAGGACAGATCAACGGCCAGCAGGTCCCCTTGCAGTTCTTAGCCGATACGCTCTCCCGGCAACTTGGCCGTACGGTGGTGGACGAAACGGGGTTGAAGAGTATCTATAATTTTAATCTTCAATGGACACCCGATGAGAGCCAGGCCCAGATGTTCAAGGGGGCTCCGGACGGCAAGGAGCCGGCCAATGGCGCGCCACCACCAGAGAGTTCCGGTCCTTCGGTTTTCACTGCGATCCAGGAACAGCTCGGGCTGAAGCTGGAGTCGCAGAAGGGCCCGGTTGAGATTCTGGTCATCGATCACGTGGAACGACCCTCTGAGAACTAACCGAGACGGAATCGGTTCGATGGCGCGGCGGCGAAGTCATTCGCTTCTGCTTTGCGTGATCACGTGGCTGGCTGGCTTGCAGTTGTTAGCGTCGGAATCCCACGGACGAGTGTCTTTCGGCGGTTTGCCGGTGCCAGGCGCGACAGTCACCGCGACCAGCAACGGAAACAAGTTCAGCACAATTACCGATCAGCAGGGCCGCTATTTTTTTCCTGATCTCGCCGACGGAACCTGGACGATTCAGGTTGACATGTCGGGCTTCTTCCCGGTCGAGCGGGAGATAGCTGTCGCGCCGAACGCGCCGGGCGAAGAGTTCGAGCTGAGGATGCTGCCGATCAATCAGATGAACGCCGCGATCAGCTCTGGTGTTGCGTTGCCCGCAGCGGCGACCACCGATAAACCCGAGCCGCAGACGAACAGCAAGAATACGGCGACAGAGCCGGCCGGCGAAGATCTCGCACAGCGCGCTTCCGATGGATTCCTTATCAACGGCAGCATGAACAACGGAGCCGCATCGCCTTTGGCACAAATGGCGGCCTTCGGCAACAATCGGAACGGCTCGAAGGGTTTGTATAACGGCGGATTTGGCCTGATCATCGATAATTCAGCGCTCGATGCGCGGCCCTATTCTTTAACTGGTCAAGATACGCCCAAGGCCTCGTACAACGATTTGACAGGCGTGCTGACTTTGGGCGGGCCTCTGCGGACTCCGCATTTATTAAAGAACGGACCGAATTTTTTTGTGAGTTACCAGTGGACGCGAGACCACAATGCTACGACCGAATCCACGCTAATGCCTACCGCGCAGGAGCGCAACGGGATTTTCTCGAGCCCGGTTATTGATCCGCTCACCGGAGTGGTCTTCCCTGGCAATGCGATTCCGCAAACCCGGATCAGCCCTCAAGCGCGCGCGCTGCTCAGCCTCTATCCGCTTCCGAATTTCGATACCAGCGGGCGGTACAACTATCAGGTTCCGGTAACCATCGCTACGCATCAGGATGCTTTGCAATCGCGATTCAACGAAACGCTCGGTATGAAGGATCAGCTCTATGGCCGATTCGCATTTCAGAGCACGCGTATGGACAATCCTAATATCTTCGGATTTCTGGATACGACGGACCTCCTCGGCTTCAATACGACCGTGAACTGGTCCCACCGCTTCAACCAGCAGTTATTTCTGAACCTGGGATACCAGTTCAGCCGGTTGTCTACCCGCGTCACGCCTTTCTTCGAAAATCGTGTGAATGTTTCTGGCGAGGCGGGGATAACAGGCAACAATCAGGACCCGATGAACTGGGGACCACCGAGTCTAACATTCGCGAGCGGAGTTGCGGGACTGTCGGACGCGCAGAGCTCGTTTGATCGGAATCGCACGGACGGCGTTTCGTACTCGATGTTGTGGAATCGCGGTCTCCACAACCTCGTTTCCGGGGGCGATTTTCGCCGGCAGGAATTCAACTATCTGTCGCAGCAAGACCCGCGTGGCTCATTCACTTTCACGGGCGCCCTAACGGGCTCTGATTTCGCCGATTTCTTGCTTGGAGTCCCCGATACGAGTTCTATCGCGTTCGGCAATGCGGATAAGTATTTTCGTGAATCAGTCTACGACGCGTACATCACGGACGATTGGAGAATCAATCCGGAACTGACGCTGAACGCGGGGCTGCGGTGGGAGTACGGCGCGCCCATCACGGAACTCTATGGCCGCTTGGTCAACCTGGACATCGTACCCGAATTTTCGGCCGTCGCGCCGGTCGTCGCAAGCGATCCGATCGGGCCGCTAACCGGGCAACACTATCCGTCTTCGCTCATTCAGCCGGATAAGAATGGATTCGAACCGCGTGTGGGTATTGCCTGGCGACCCATCTCGGGCTCGTCACTCGTGGTGCGCGCAGGATACGGAATTTACTACGACACTTCCGTGTATCAAACGACCGCGGTGCAGATGGCACAGCAGCCGCCCTTGTCGAAAGCTTTCAGCGTGCAGAATAGCCGTGCCGATCCGCTCACACTCGCGAACGGGTTCAACGCTTCTCCTTCGATTCCCAACACGTTTGCCATCGATCCTGACTTTCGGGTCGGATACGCGCAGAACTGGCAAGTAACTGTGCAGCGCGATTTACCTGGTTCGCTGCAAATGAATGCCACGTATCTAGGCATCAAAGGAACGCGCGGCGTGCAGGAATTTCTGCCGAATACGTATCCAATCGGAGTTGTGAATCCATGCCCTGTTTGTCCTGCCGGATTCGCTTATCTCACCTCTAACGGCAACTCGACACGTCAAGCCGCTCAGATCCAGTTGCGCCGGAGACTCCACAGCGGCTTTACGGCGATTCTGCAATACACGTTTTCGAAATCGATCGATGATGATGCGGCGCTGGGCGGCCAGGGCGCTGTCACCAACACGCCGGGTACAGCGGCCGGGAATTCTCCAGGGCCCGACACAAGTACCTCAGGAGGGGCGATTGTAACGGGCGCAACCGGGCCCCCGAACCTGATGATTGCCCAGAACTGGTTGAACTTGGCCGCGGAACGGAGCCTCTCTACTTTCGATCAACGGCATCTTCTGAATCTCAAGATGCAGTACACCACGGGCATGGGACTGGCTGGAGGAGCGCTGCTGACCGGCTGGAAGGGCGTGCTGTTCAAAGAGTGGACTTTTGCCACACAGATAATGGCCGGGAGCGGTCTGCCGCAGACTCCCATTTATCTCGCGCCTGTGCCAGGAACAGGCGTAACCGGCACGATTCGTCCGGAGTATACAGGTCTGCCGTTGTATGCCGCACCGCCGGGTTTCTTTCTGAATCCCTCGGCGTATATCGCGCCGCTTCCCGGCGAATGGGGCAATGCGGCGCGTAACTCGATCACTGGCCCCGCTCAATTCGCGTTGGATGTTTCGATGGGCCGCACATTCCGGTTAAATGACCGCTTCAACCTCGACTTGCGCCTCGATTCCACAAATGCGCTGAATCACGTCACCTACACCACTTGGAACACGACCGTGAACAGCGCGCAGTTCGGATTGCCGACCGCAGCGAACGCCATGCGCAGCATTCAAACCACGCTGCGGGTTCGGTTCTAAGCATGCCCCGGATGCTTTTATTTCTGTTTGGCTGCACGCTGGCGATGCGGGCACAACAAATCGGGCAGAACACGCCAACAAGCACGAATCCGGCTGCGACATTCACGAGCGGAACGCAGCTCGTCATCGAAACGGTGGTTGTCACGGATAAGAAAGGCGTTCCCATCGGGGGCCTTGGCGCGAAAGATTTTAGCGTTACGGAGAACGGCATTCCCCAAGAGATCCGTTTTTTCGAGCACCAGATTCTGCCTCAAACTCCAGAGCCGCCGCTCACGCACTGCGAGCCTGAGCATATCCATATTTACGACAAGCTCGGGCTCACGCGAATTTCGCCGGAAACACCCGGGAACACGAAATATAAGGATCGACGGCTGCTGGCGCTGTACTTCGACATGACCGCGATGCCCCCAACCGACCAGTTGCGCGCGCTTTCGGCAGCGGAGAGGTTCATCCGGACCAAAATGACACGGGCAGACATGCTGGCCATTATGCGGTTCTCGGGGGGCGCGGTGGAAGTACTGCAGGACTTCACTGACGATCGCGGTCGTCTGTTGAGCATCCTTCAAACAATGATCGTCGGCGAGGGTCAGGGCTTTGACGAAAGCACGAGCGATGCCAGTACGGCCGACGTCGGAGCAGCTTTCGGTCAGGACGATAGCGAGTTCAACATCTTCAATACGGACCGCCAGTTATCGGCGTTGCAGACGGCGGCTAAGATGCTCGGACAGCTCAACGAGAAGAAGTCGCTGATCTATTTTGCGAGCGGGCTTAGGCTGAACGGATTGGATAATCAGGCGCAACTGCACGCGACCATCAATGCCGCTGCGCGTGCTGGAGTCTCGTTTTGGCCTATTGATGCACGCGGCCTGGTGGCCGAAGCGCCACTGGGAGATGCCACGAAGGGCTCACCCGGCAACATCGGCATGTATTCCGGCGCTGCGGCGCTGGCAAACGCTACGAATTTTCAGCAGTCACAGGATACTTTGTATGCGCTCGCCGCCGATACGGGCGGGAAAGCTCTGCTCGATTACAACGATCTTGCAAAGGGCATCGCACAGGCCGAGCATTCGGTTTCGAGCTATTACATTCTTGGTTACTACACGAGCAACACGGCGCAAGACGGCAAGTTCCGGCGGATCAAAATTTCCTTGAACGGCAGAATATCCGCGAGCCTGGATTACCGGCAAGGATATTTCGCGAGCAAACAGTTCAGCAAGTTCACTGTTGCTGATAAGGAGCGGCAGCTCGAAGATGCGCTGATGTTACCTGATCCAATTACCGAGCTCACCATTGCGATGGAGGTGGATTATTTCCAGTTGAATCGAGCTGAGTATTTCGTGCCGATTGTTGTGAAGATTCCTGGGCGTGAGCTGGCGCTCGCCAAGCGCGGCGGCGCGGAACACACGCTTATCGATTTCATCGGCGAAGTGAAGGATGAATACGGCACAACCATGACCAATGTGCGCGATAAGGTGAACGTCAAGCTGACCGACGCGACTGCGGTCGAACTGGCAAAGCGGCCGATTGAATACGATGCCGGTTTCACGCTGCTTCCCGGAAAATACACGATTAAGTTCCTAGCGCGGGATGCCGAGACGGGCCGCATTGGGACCTTTCAAACCAACTTTGTCATTCCGAATTTAAATAAGGAGGAGAAGCGCATCGCCATCAGTTCCGTCGTGCTGAGCAGCCAGCGCGTAGACCTCAAGGATGCTCTCTATAACGCAGTGAAGGATAAGGACAGGGAAGAAGCCGCCAACCCTCTGGTCCAGAACGGACAGAAGTTGATTCCGAGCGTTACTCGGGTCTTTAGTAAGGGTCGGAATATGTACGTCTATCTTCAGGCTTATGAGCAAGGCGCGCCGGCTATTCAGCCCTTGGTTGCGTTCGTGACTCTCTATCGGGGGCAAACAAAAATGTTCGAAACCCGCCCGGTCGAGGTGAAGAACGGCCTGGATAACCGCGTGAAAACCATGCCTTTGCAATTCAACATCGCTCTGAACACTCTGCCCCCGGGCAAATACGATTGCCAAGTGACGCTACTCGATTCCGAAGCGCAGAAGGCGCAATTTTGGCAGGCGCCAATTGTGCTTGTGCCGTGAGGAGAAACAGAGGGGTGTTAGCGTTAAGAAATGGATAGCCGCGAGACGCAATTGGATGGGACGGTTCAATTGCCAGACGGCCGTCAGCTTCCCATAACGGTAACGCTAAATTGGAGCGAACTCGAACAAGCGGGTGTTTCCGAACCTGACGCCTTGCTACTTCGCGCCGTCGAGGTATTCGGGAAAGCGGAGAAGGCACTTAGCTGGCTGAATACGGCCAATCCCACGTTCAACGGACAGACGCCTAGGGTGGCAGCTCAAACCGACGAAGGACGAGACTGTGTTCTGGGTGTCCTGTACGACTTGGAATACGGCTTTCCGGCTTGATAGTTACCTCCCGTCTCTGCAGGCCTGCGTATACCGCCTTTGATGGAACCGGCGGTCTATATAGGGCTGGACGATGGCATCAGCAAGGTCACCGTGTCATCTACGCCGCGGATAGTGAGGCGTTAGCGGCTCTGGAAATCCTGGTGCACCTCTCATCGTTTACACAGATTCCGGAGTACGCATGTGTGAAGGCAAGGATTCCTGATGAGCTCGTTCTCAATCTGCACGAGTTCGCTCCCCTGCCGATCGATTGGGCATCCCCTGAACCGATGCAAGCCAGAACCTTGGGTACTCGTTGGCTAATAGAGAGGACTTCGGCTGTTCTACGAGTGCCGTCCGTCGTCATTCCCCGCGAGTCAAACTATATGTTTAATCCAGAGCATCCAGAATTTATCGCGATCGCGATTGACCCTCCCCTTCAGTTTGAATTTGACGTCAGGCTGGTGAGTCGGCCGCAACAGCCGTCTCAAAATCTCTAGCTGAATCGACAACAGGTGGAATTAAGGGCGGGGCGGTTGCCGGCGTTTCCTATATTCGGCAAACATCGCCTCGGCCTCGGCGTTCCGGTGTAACTTGCGGTAGAGCATGGCAAGCGAGTAACAAGCGTCCGGCGAGCTAGCATCGAGCGAAACGGCGCGTTTGTACTCCTCGATTGCTTGGGTATCGCGCTCCTCCTTCTCGAGCACTCGCCCAAGATGATAGTGAGCCTGCGCGAAATTTGGATCGTAGCGCAGAGACTCCCGCAACGCCGACTCCGCCTCCTTGACTTGGTCCATCCGTAATAGTAGGTACCCAAGATCGTGGGGCGGCCAGGGTGACGGATGCTCCTGATTTCGATTCAGCTCGACCGCTCTCTGAAACGTGGTGCGCGCTTGGTCTGCTTGCCCCTGCATATCAAACGCCAACCCCAAGCTGTCCCACGCACGGGTGGACTGCGGATCGAGTTTCGTCGCTCTCTCGAGTTTGGCGACTGCTTCTTGATAGCGCCGCTGATCGTAGTCGAGCCTGCCGAGCCAATAGATGTAGACGGCATTATCCGGCCGCTTTTCCGACAACTTCGTCAGAGCGGCGCGCGCTTCCGCGTCGTCTCCCAACTTCACCAGGGCCATGGCCAGCGTGAACGTATCGGGATCGGTGAGAGGAGCGATGGCCGAGGCCTGGCGGAAAGCCGTGACGGCCGGGACCATTTTTCCTTCGACGAAATCCACCGCGCCCTGTAACGACAAAAGTTCCGCGCGCTGCGGATTGTCCGAAGCTTTCGCTTCCGCGAGGATTTCATCAACCTTCGAAAAATCTTTCGCAGCCAGCGCCTGCGCCGCCGATTCACCCGCGGGCCCCAACGATCGCCGCAGTCGTTCGAAGATGTCCTGGCTTTCACCCGTTACTGCGAGCACGAGCAGGAGGCAGAAGGCGAACCTGGCCGCGCCCATGTGTTACGGCCTGACTTCGACGCTGCGCAGCATCAGTTCGGCGCGGCGCGAGCGCTCCTCGTCAAGCTTCTTCAAGACCTCGGCCTGCTTCTCCGCACGCGGGTCATGCATCCGGCGATACAGCGCAAGCAACTGCTCATTTGCTTGAAAGCTAGTTGGATCTAGCTGAACGGCGCGATCCAGTTCCGAATGCGCCTCCTCCAGCTTCCGCTCGAGCATCAATACTCGCCCCAACTCCGTGTGCGCTTCAGAGAACGAGGGCATAAGCTCGATCGATTTGCGCAAGCGTCGAGCCGCATCGTCGAGATCGCCGTCGAGCCGCGCGATGCGTCCTAGAAAGTATTCCGCTCCCGCCGCCGTCTTCGGGTTGCTTTCTATCCCTTGCATCTCCGCCTTCGCTTTTTCGTACTCTCCCGCCGTGAAATAGGCGATCCCAAGAGCGTAGTGACCTTTTGGATTCGCCGGTTCAGCCTGCACGAATTTCTGGAAGTAGGTTGCCGCTGCGCCTGCGTCGCGTGTCACCAAA
>JAFATG010000062.1 GCA_019244055.1 Acidobacteriaceae bacterium
TGTCAGTAATCATGTGAATCTCCCCCCTTAATATCACTTGAAACTCCCCCTCCCTGAGAAGGAGAAGGGAGGCAATGGAAGAGCAGTTGAATCAGGTAGTTTCTTCGCCAGCTCCAGCGGGAGCGGCGGAGGAGCGGATGTTACGCGCTGATTTGGTGCGAGAGATTGTGGCGCGTGCGCAGCGTGGTGAAGGCGCCAAGCGGATCGCGCGTGAACTCGGAGTGGATCGCAAGACCGTCAAGCGTTGGCTTAGACTCGGCGCCTGGCAGCCACGCCATTATCAAAGGCGGCCACGGCCAATCGACGTGTTTGTCAAATTCATCGAGCAGCGCGGACCGGAGGTGGGCTGGAACGGTGTGGTGCTGTTCCGGGAACTGGCGGGGATTGGTTTCACCGGCAGCTATCAGCAGGTCCAGCGCTTTCTCAAGCCCTATCGGGCGCGGCGCAAATGGTCGGAATTGGCCACGGTGCGGTTTGAGACCGAGCCGGGCGAACAGGCCCAGGTCGACTATGGGCAACTGCGGGTGTGGATTGGTGAACAGGCGGAGACCGTCCATCTATTCGTGTTCACACTCGGTTATTCACGCCGCCTGTTCACGCGTGGGTATCAGAATGAGCGATTGGCGACGCTGCTCGACGGTCACGAGCGCGCCTTGCGTCACTTCTCAGGCGTGCCGCTCAACTGTCTCTATGATAATCCTCGCAACCTGGTGCTAGGGCGCAGCGAGAGCAAGGTGCTGTGGCATCCGGTATTCGAAGATTTTGCCCGCTACTATGGGTTTACGCCGCGCGCCTGCCAGCCGTATCGGGCACGAACCAAGGGCAAGGTCGAAAGCGGCGTCAAGTATGTCAAACGTAACGCCCTGGCGGGCCGGCGCTTCGGCTCGTGGGAGGAACTCAACGAGTGGCTTGAGCGGTGGAGCGCCGAGATCGCCGATCAGCGCGTGCACGGCACCACTCACGAACGTCCGCTTGATCGTTTTGCGCGTGAGCAGTTAATACCGCTGGGCGCACGGCCGCCATATAGCTATGAACGGGTGCGTCTGCGCCAGGTAGCCAACGACGCGTTGGTGGCGGTCGGCGCAGCTCGCTATTCAGTGCCGGTCGAATACGTCGGAATGACCGTGAGCGTGCACGAATGTGCCGACCATTACGAGATATACCATCAAGAACGGCTGATCGCTCGGCATCGCAAAGTCGCTCGTCATAGCGTCGTGATGGAAGCAGTGCATTACGCCGGGTTGTTGCGTGTCGACCGCCGCATTCCACCGGCGGCGCCGCCGCGATTCGATCCAACTTCAGCCGGCTCGGCGAGGTGATGGTGCGCGATCTCTCGCTGTATGAGGCCATCAGCCAGAGCGAAGGAGGTGACGCGCAATGAGCACTCCGCAACTCGAACGCATGTGCGAGCACAGCCATCGGCTACGGCTATATCAGATTGAGAACGAACTTACCGCGCGCCTGGAGCAGGCAGCTAAAAAGGAGATTTCCTACGCTGACTTTCTCGATGATTTGCTGACGCTCGAGGTCGCTGCGAAAACCCAGAAGCATCATCAGATGCGTATCGCGATGGCGCGGTTCCCGTTTCAAAAGAGCATCGAGAGTTTTGATTTTAAGTTCCAGCCCTCGATCGACCCGAAGTTAATCCGCGAACTAGTGACCGGCCGCTATATGCAAAGCGGCGATAATGTCTTGTTCCTAGGCCCGCCCGGGGTCGGGAAGAGCCACTTGGCCGTAGCACTCGGGATGAAGGCCTGCGAGCAGGGAGTTCGCACCTTATTTGTCACCGCCACAGCGTTAATCACCACGCTCGGCAAGGCATTGGCCGAGAGTAAATTGGAAGACCGGCTCAAACTACTCAGCCAACCCCAGCTTTTGATAATTGACGAGATTGGATATCTCCCAATCGACCGGCAAGGAGCGAACCTGTTCTTTCAACTGGTATCGCGCCGTTATGAGCGGGGATCGATCATCATTACCAGCATCAGAGCCTCGGGGCCTGGGGCGAGGTGTTCGGCGACCAAGTGATCGCCAGCGCCATCCTCGACCGTCTGCTCCATCATTCCATTACGGTCAACATCAAGGGCGAAAGTTTCCGGCTTAAGGAAAAACTGAAAGCCGGCCTACTCAAACCCAAAATCGGCGAACCGTCACCAACAACATAATCGAGGAGGTTAATGCGGCAGCGTCGTCGCTGATGCCGCTTGCTCAAACAACACGCAGGCAGGGGGAATTTCAACTGATATCGAGGGGTGATTTTCGGATGATGATTGACAAAAGGCTGCGAGTGCATTGAAGGCTGCCGCGGAGATCGATAAGCAGTGGTCGGAACTGGCCAAGGTTGCCCAGGAGACTTTGAAACTCAAATACGAGAATCAAACCGTCGTTAAGCGCGAACGGTCCGAACGGATTCGTGACTATGTCGCACTTCTCACACCGCTAGTTGCAATCATCACCTTGGCGGCCACGCTTATGGCACAGAGCTGGCAGTTCCTCCGATCCGAAAAAGACAAACGCGAGGAAGCAGTGGACTCAAGTGGCAAGAGGCCATCAAGGCGATTTCGAAATCTGGGGCGATGTCGCCGGCAGTTGTTGAGCTTCAGCCGTTTCTTCGTTCACCGAAATATGGCGACCAGGCCAGGGATGATGCCGTCAATATCCTGTCGACGAGTTCCGATAGCGCTTTTTTTTCTAGCCTGTTCGGACCTGCGCTCACGCCAGTCACTTGGACAAACCTAGATCGGGTGGTGCGGCTCGACCGCGCACTTTTGGCGAGAGGATATCCCTTATGGAATAAGTCGTGGGATCCTAAAACGCAGAACAACGATCTGAGGCGGCTCACCAAAGAGGAGCGTGCAACTTTTGATTACATCGAGGCTGCAGTCCCCCTCATTAGTTCCGAGGTCGGTAGCGTACTGAAGACGCCGCAGCCGCGAGGCACGTCCGTCGATCTTTCTGCGACGTATTTCAAGAATGCTGACTGGTCGGGAATCAATTTCAAGGGAGTGAATCTAAAAAACATCGATTTGAATTCACTCGATCTGAAGAATGCGCAGCTGACAGGAGTGACTGAATTCACCGGTGCGCAATTTGACTACGTCGCATGGTGGGAGGCGAGGTCGATTGATCGCCGCCTCCTCGAATACCTGCAGCGCGCCTATCCGTTTAGGCCGAGAGCGGTATACGGCTATGGGCCGAGCAACGAGGTCGCCACGCAATCTGATTACGATACGTCAGTCGGACGCCTGATGTCGCAATCGAAGTAGGACTTTGGCGCAGTTTGGAGTACACCCGTTTTTCAGGCTGTCCAATCCAATCTTAACGAAGCCGCGCCTGAAGCTGCCTTCGGTGTGCTGAAAAACACATCTCGCTAATTTGCACGGGTGGATTTAATCTTTTTGTCTCGCCAACTGATTCGGCAGCATGATCTAAGCGGCGTTCCAGTAGTTCTGGTGCGGCAATTTGCTGCGGTCTCTGTCCGGGCGCATCAACTAGATCGGCAGATCGCCGACATTGAAAAGCGCTCCCGTTCGTAACGGACATGGACGACGCCGTGTACATACGCTGGTGCTACCTGACCAGTGAATTCCGCCGTTATGCGGATAGTGTTGACCGGCTCGCGAAATCGATCTTCGGTGACCAGCGCCGACGGCCGCCAATCGATCTGGTTGCGATGATGGCAGCGCAATCTGAGAATGCTGAGCCGGAAGTCAGTGAGTCTAAGTCCGAGTCCTAAACTCACTGATAACTTTGCATCTTCTGTCCCTTTGATGTAAAGTCTCGATTAGTCGAGACGCATCCAGAAAGGACAAAATGGCTGCTGTCGCTAACATCCCGCTCACTGATAGATGCAAAGTTGCCAGACCGCGGTGGACGCACGAGACTCGCCGGCCTCGAAACTACCTGCTCGAAGATGAAGTCGACGCCATGATCAAGGCGGCGCGCCGCTACCGGCACGGTGCGCGCGATGGCGCGATGGTCCTGTTGGGGTATCGCCACGGCCTCCGGGTAAGCGAACTGGTGGCGCTCCAGTGGGCGCATGTTGATTGGAAGGCTTCGCGGCTTCACGTGCGCCGCCGGAAAGGTTCGAGCGACAGCGTTCATCCGTTGCAGGAACGCGAATTGCGCATATTGGGCGCACTTCAGCGGTTGGCCAAGACTGCATTTATATTCGAATCCGAGCGTGGTGGGCCGATGGCGAAGCGCAACGCCCAGCACACGATTGAGAAGGCCGGTCGCGATGCGAAGCTGTCGTTTCCGGTGTGTGCGCACATGCTGCGACATGGACGCGGCTATCAGCTCGCTAATGAGGGCCGCACCACCCGTGATATCCAGGACTATCTCGGTCACCGGAATCTGAACAACGTCGAGAGATACACGAAGCTCGCCGCTGACCGGTTCAAGGATTTCTGATGTTCACCATCGAAGAAGACTTCCACGGTTGGTTGCTGGATCAGGCGGCTGCTCTGCGGGCGCGGGATTACGAAGCGCTCGATTGGGACCGCCTGGCGGAGGAAGTGGAGCTGATGGGTGCGCGGGAACGGCGGGAATTGAACGAACGGCTGAAGAATCTGCTGTGGCACCTGCTCAAGTTCAAATATCAACCGACGCAGATACAGCGCCACCGGAGTTGGCGGAGCTCGGTGCGGGAAGCGCGCGAGCAGATCGAGGATATCCTGGCCGACTCGCCCGGTATCTTTGGCGGGCGCCGGGATAAAGTGTTGGCCGTGGCCTATACGCGGGCCCGGCAGAAAGCTGCGGACCAATCAGGTCAGCCACTCGCGATATTCCCGGAGGAGTGTCCGTGGACCTATGAGCAGGTCGTGGATGAGGACTTCTTTCCCGGCGTGACCAAAAACTGATGCCCGTTTAAACGGCCTTCAGCGGGATTGAGATGGAACCCAGCTGCTATTCGACAAGCTCGCCTACGTGGACCGGCTAACGAAGGCCGGTATTGACGAGCAGCAGGCGCGCGCGTTCAGCGATGCTCTAGCAGCAACCGTGTTCAGATACCGCGCCCAGGAGGGGAGAAATAGTTGTGGTCGGGGCATCGAGCGGAGGAGCTTGCCAGTGAGTTTTGGCACGAAGCATGGCATTGAGAATAACCAGCAGCTTGCGCATGCAGGCGGTGAGTGCGCGTTTGGCGTGCTTACCCCTGGCGCGCAGTTGCAAATAAAAGCTCCTGATAATCTGTAAAAGCTGGAACTTGTTCTGACAGGCAGTTAAGTCGGCGGGCTTGATAGTTAAGTTGAGTGTCCGAATCCACGTGTTGATAGCCTGCGCGCCAGCTCGCCGTCAAGGGTGTATTATTTACCGCCCTGATGGCTGTGCGGTTTTTTGTCCATTGAGCGCGCCGCCGCTACGCTCAACGCCCCCGTGGTATGGATTTCCGATTTCAGCCCGCAGCCTGCCGATTTTGAAGGCAAAAACCCCAATGATTTGTTAGGCCTCGATCTGCGTTTCTGCAGCCTTGGTATCCGGATTGTCCCGACGCAGGCTCAGGTCTCTGCCGATAAGGTAAACGATGCCTTTGGAGCAGGTCAGGCAGTGCGAATGTCTGACTTATGGAAGCGGTATTCACGCTCGCCGAAGCAATGGCAGCGGCAGCGCTGGCAGTTGTCGCCAACTCCCCATCACCGCTGCTCCTTGGCCGTAGTTTCGATAGCAGGCCGCTCAGCTACCTGGTCCAGGATTTCATGTTCGCGTCTTCGCAGCTCGCGCAGTTCGGCCATTAGTTCAGGTTTGGTATCGTTGAGTCGGCGCAACTGCTCGACTAGTTTCTGGCGGTCAGCAATAACGGTGTGCTGCACTTCACCGGGGTGCAAGGAGAAAATAGAAGTGGATCCGGAACCGAAAGTCCTCACTGTGAGCAAGGTTGCAATTATTTGCGGGTTCATCCATCCGCGGTGTATCGTCTCTTAAAGACACGCCAATTGCCGGCATTCAAACTTGGGAGGGACTGGCGGCTTAACGTTGAGACCATTGACCGCTGGCGCATGGCGAACAGTAACATTGCGCAACAGCCACACCAACGTTCCGGATCAAGGCCAACCCGGCACTCGTTTGAGTAGTCATCTCCTTAACGCGAGCCGGTGGTCTCCCGCTTTATACATAATGGTACAAGAGGATAAGAACGGCGAGCGTGATCTCGCCGCCACTTTGAGCGCACAGTCTCAGGACCCGCCGGCGGATAATCCTCCGGGTGGAGAACCGCCGTTGGAAGATCCGCCCGAGCAAGAGCTCCCCGTTGAGGAAGCACCGGCAAAGTCGGCTTGCGGTATCCTTAACAGCGTCCGTTGAAACATTCTGTAACGCACCACGTAGCGCCTGAGGCTAGTCGGCGGAGTGAGATGCCGGCAGCGCCGGCGAACCTTCACCCGCCGGCGCTCTGGAGACGCCAATAAGTCGATTTTGGCGCCCGCTCCAACTGTGAGGATCTTCCCGCCGGCTACGTGCACCGTGCTAGAGTCGGCTAATGGAAAAAGACACTGACGCGCAGACCGCGACTGAACGCGACAAATCCGATGACCAAATAGACGAAGCCGAGCAGGATGCTGCAGATCCCTCGCACGAGAAAAATCCTGGGGAGAAAGAAGAGGACGAGAGTGGTAACACGGACGTCAATAAATAGGAACGCTGCCTTCGTCGGGCCCCATCTTGCTGCGGAACTTCCGAGCGAAACACGGAATTAGCGCGTCCTCGAGAAAACCGTCGCAGCATCGGCGAAGTCAACCTTATGTTTTCACAGGTTTCGCCCGCGTCCCACTGAAACCCCGCCACCCTTCGCATATGTACAAGCGTACATAAGCAAGGCGGCCCGTTCCAACGGGCCGCCGGTTACCTCGCTTTTGCGGGTTAATTCTTTACATTGAGGATGTAATCACACGCGCGTTGGGCTGAGCAGCGGGTGGATGATGAGCTTGGGGTGATCGCGTAGCTGTTTGAGCCACCGGCGATGTAGGCGGCGGAGTTGTCGATTGTGCGGTTCTCGATACCAGTAGCACCGCACAAATAGGCCGCCGTCATTTCCCCGCTCCGTTGATCGATTTGGTGGTTGCGTCAAGGGTAGTTGCAAAACTCCTAATTGTTGCGCCGCTGGCAGAGACTCGCGGTCAGTGGCAATTTTGGTTTGCAAAACTCTCGTGCAAAAGATCATTCTTATGCAACGATTTTTGCGGTTGCCGCCTTTGCGGCTTTGCCCGTGCACTTTCGTGAAATCTCTCGTCCGATGTAGCCGAGCACAGCCGGCCTTACCGGGCATGGATGTCGGCGTGGGTTCTGGGGGAGCCTCCGAGGCCGCGTGCGTGAAAATGTCCGCCACGCGACTCCTCGCGGCCCTCATCGGGTCATGGGATTGTTCACAGCACCGTCGTCGGGCGCAGACTGCGCGGCACCGGGGAAAGCTGCTAGCCAAACTCGGTAAAGGTCTGTCATTCCGCCGGGGCGAGTGCGAAGCGTAGAGGGACCTCGAGCAGTACGCGGACTGGGATGCCGTTGCGGTCGCGTCCTGGCCTGAAGCGCCATCGTCTGACAGCTTCGACGGCCGACTCATCAAGGAACGGAATACTTTCGATCACCGTCACATTGTGTTCGACGGTCCCAGCTCTGTCGATAATTATCTGAAGCACGACTCTACCTTGGATGCCCCGCTGGCGGGCGACCTCCGGATAGGTAGGTAACGGACTAGAGAGCACCACTGGAGCTTGATCGACCTGATCAGCTGGGACAGGGCTGTTACCGGAGCTATAGCCAGAGGAATTTCCAGGGCCGCCGCTCTGAGATCCGGAAGGGTGTTGGCCCGATCGTCGGGCGTTCGATCCAGAGAGATTCGTATTCTTTGTCCCTAACGGCGGGGCCGAAAGAGGTGGTAACGAGGGCGAACGCTTCGCAATCTTGCTAGCCGGGTGTTTCCTAGAATGCTTGTGCCGAAGGGGTTTTGGGGAATGGGCCGTCTCCCTGGCAGGCTGGGCAGCGCTAGCGGCACCGCGCGGCAGGTGGAGGAGTCGTGACCCACCGGATCCAGCGCCGGCGGTTTCGAGCGTGACGTAAACGTATTGCTGGCCAACAGTGTTCTCGGGGCGCAGGTGTGCGGACAAGAGAATCCACGACCCAATAGCGATTAGGTGTAAGGTAAGCGAGGCCAGCATCGCGGCTGTGAACCGAAGACCGCGTGCTTTATTCTGCAGTATTTCATCTTCTGCAAGCTTCGGACTCGACGGCGAAGATGACGTGAGTTTTTGTGACTCATCGGGCGTCATGGCCCAGAACAAAACTAAGCGTCGCACCATAATCATCGTGATCGGAGAGCTGCGGAAAGCGGGGTTGAGTACGGTAATCGACCCCGATTACCTGCAGACCTCGCCTGGCGATGCGAACGAGGGCGACGCCTGCGGTGTTCGTCTTGTATCTCGCAATTTCTTCTTCCTTCAGCTTGGTCTGCCCGTCGCCGATTTCAACGCCAATGCCTGCCAACGGTTTTCCGAAGTACAGAACTTTAACCGGAAATATCTGGCCCGGTAGGGTCTTGAAGGGATCGCTCTGCGGAACTATTTCGAGCTGTTCCCCGAGGTTGCGTGAGAAGGACCCGCCTGACGTAGCTGCCGGGAAAATAGCCTTCGCGAATTTGAAGAAATAACCGCTGTCCTTACTTCCCGGCAGATGAAGTTTGCTCGTGTTAAAGTACTTGCCCGCAGAGTCACTCGCAAAGTATCCGTTGTCGTATTCGCCGGAAACAAAGAGCACCTGATGGCCGTGACTGTAGCGACTCATATTGATGGTGATATGATCATTGGTGCTTTTTGAGGCTCCGCGTTGCAAAGACCCATCGCGTCCTCGCCGTCGAAGTAAGCGTTGAGCCGGATCAATTTGTCGGGATCGGGAGCTTCGAATTCCTGGGGATGACCGAACTTGATCGTGACGCTTTTCTGATCCTCCGGAATCAAGACCAAGTCGTGCGCGAATGTGCTGGTAGCTATCAGGATCATGAACAAGATAATGCCGCCCGCTTTTTTCATCAAAGCAATTCCCGTCAGAATCTGTTTGGCAAAAAGTTAAGTGGTAGATGGATTCCCGCCTGGACAGTGACCGGCGATTTGGGCGAGATGCCGACGGTGGTGCTGTTGAATTCGACGGCAGTCTCGTTGAAACGTCCGAATGGGTAGGCCGTGGCCTCAAAGTATGCGCTCGTACCAAGCCAATTCGCGTCCGTGTACCAGGCATCGAGATTGAAGCGTGAGTACGATCCCGCGCGCTGGTGCGCCGCAGTGTCGAGTTCGCTTTCTCCTACGAACTGCTGATTAGCGTAGATAAATATGACCTGCGAAGACCGAGGGCCGAAGATTGGCCAGCGCAGTTCCCCTCCATACTTGGCGAGCCATTTTGGTGTATTTGGCACGTCCGAGCCCATGCCATGTTGATTGCCGACCAGCCGGGCTTGCAGCGCACTGTAATTCGCCAGGAGCGAGCAGGTGATGCCAGTGTCAGTCTCCAGCAACCGGTATCCGCCTTCGATGTCGAAGCCTTCGCGGCGCGACGGCCCAAGGTTGGTGGGGGGCTCGGGCGGAGGATTCTCCTGAATTTCGTTTGTAAGATTTGTAGTGTAAACGGAGCCGAGAAAATGCCGCTGCCCGTCGCGCGAGTTATATTGAATGCCGGCTTCCTCGCTCGTAACGGTCGTTAGATCGATGCTCGGGTTGAGCGGTAGATCAAACACCGCGCTCGGCGAGCGTATTCCTTGTCCGATATTCGCGAAGACATCCAAGCCGGCAAGCGGTGTGATGGTAATGCCACCCTTCGGTTCGAAAGCGCCAGTATCAGGAGCCACATAGCGGGCTGGAGCTATAAAGCTGTGCACATCGAAGAAGAATTCGTCGTAGCGAAAGCCGCCGGTAAGCTTTAGCCAGGGGAAGGGCTTGATGTCAGTCTGGGCGAATCCGAACGGATTATGAATGTTGAAGTTGACGTTGATACTCTGACTCGTCGGAAATCTCTCGATAGTGTTGTACTCCTTGGCATTGGCGATGTCGGAACGCAGGCCGGCACCCGCCAGCAGGTCCGCCTTCATGCCACGTGGCAGGGAGAAGAGCCAAAACTTGTACCCATTCCCGCCGAGTATGTAGCGGCGATCGGCGCTCAGCGCCTGCCCTGGCTGCGTGGGATTGATTGGAAGCGCGTCCGTACTGAATGTCGCGTACCGGTTGAACACGTTGTGAATGGCATAGAGGTTCACCGAGAGTGGTTGATCTGAACCGGCTTGCCGGTAGTTGAACACGACATTCTCTTCCGTCCGATTACCACCGTCCGTTGAATTTACCGCGGTCGCCGGGCTGAGCTGTCCCAAGGCCACAAGTGCGCGATTGATGTAACTTGGCGCGCCGAAAGTGTCATTGAAGAACTGGAATCGGAAAGCGCCAAGTCCGTTCAGCAGGGGGAACGTAACCTTGTCGAATGTGTTAATCCGCATCAGGCTATCGTTGTGTCGGTAGCCTTGCGTGTCGTCCACTAACAGCGAAAGGAAGCCGCCGATATCCCCAACTCTCCCGGAATAGATCCCGTTTCCTCGCACTGTTCCATATTGCCCCCCCGTCAGGGTGATGCCTGATGGCGGCGCGTCGAGTGTCGTATATTCGACCGAACCCCCGATGTTGAAGTCACCAGCGCGAACATCGAACGGTCCGCGCGTCAGAGTCGTCGTATTTACTAGCTGGGGATTGAGATCATTCAGGTCAGTGTAACCGTTGACTTGAATTGACGAGGTTTGATTCTGGGGCACGCCGTCGACAAAAGTGGCAACGTCGCGACCATGTTCTAGTTGGTCGAAGCCGCGAATAGAGATACCGTAGCCAAGACCGCCCTGGCCATAGTCGTCCACCGTGACTCCGGTGAGTGGGCGAAGCAGCTCGCCGTAAGTTGTGGTGCTTCGCTTCACCTCGGCCGGATACTTCGCGACCGTGACAGAAGCGGGATTGGCCGACCGATTGGACGAAAGATCGCTCTTGTCAGGTTCGGGGGCGGCGCCGTAGACCACGAGCTCCTTTAAACGGATTGGTCGTTTGGTCTTGGCGGTGCCGTTCTTCTTCGGTGATGACCCGGATAACGCTTGTGGCTTTGATTGAGCCGATTGTCCTGGCTGCTTCGCACTGGCGGAGAGCGGCGACGGGCACGCCGCTGCGACCAATGCGACCAAGCAGAACAAGCTCGTCCGCTTGAGCATAGACACACCTCACCGATGTGGTTCGGGTTGTCCTGCGCAGTGATGCGCCGATACCGCTCTTAGTCGCAATTGAAAACGAAAAACATGCTTACCGGGAGATTTCGAACAGGTGGGGCGCGAGCATTTGAAGCGGCGCGGCAGATTCTGCCTCCGCCCAGCGGACCGAAAATCGTTATGCAAGTGACGGAAAATAGAAGAACCAGAAGTTCGATGCGCGCCGTCAGCAGTTCTGCCGGAATCGCTAAGTGCCAGTGTCCGCCGTGGCGGCGATGATTCAGCCTGTACGGGTGACCATGGAGATTGCCCTCGCTGCCGTGCTGATGATCATTCCCGCGGTTTTCCCCGACCTCAGGATAGTGGGCGGACTCGATATGGAGGTGTGGCACCTCGTTCCCACGATGGCTGTGCCAAACCAGAGGACCGACCCGAAAACCCGAGGGCGCATACAGCAACAGCCGGTCGGCGAGTTTGGGAGCGCGGAAGGTTCGTACCCACCGCCACCTCAGCTTGCCAAGCGTCTTCACGTAGACCTACACCGCACGAGAGCGGATTGCTGCGCGTCGCCTGAATTGCTCAGCGACGGCAGCCGTTGATGCGCGGATGACAAAGCCATTGCTCCGCTCCGGAGGCGATGGTCGAGTCCCGCCGCCGTTGCGGCAAGTGAGAACCTGGGATAAGCAACGAGCCGAAGTTGAGGGAAGATCAGGCGTTTCGGCAAACGTGAAATGCCAATGGCCGGTGGGCTCAGTTTCTATCCGATTCTGCCCATGCTCGGGAAATTGATGCCGATGAGAATGAACGCTTGTTTCTTTATGTTCTCCACCATGGTGATCGAACACCTCAGGTGCTGGCTCAGAAACCTCAACAAGGTGGAGGTGATGACGGCCATTACCATGATGGCGGTGGAAAAATGCTGCAAACCCGTTTCGCTTCGCACCGGAGTAAAAGAAAAGTCTCCCGCGATTCCCGGGATTTGGGAATACCGGCGTCCACCGCTTTATTCGCGTGATCCGTCTCATTGCTTGCTATCCGCAAGTGTGACGGCGCGGGGGCCGGCCGACTGATTCGGCCGATTTAATTTCGTCGCTGTGAATAGATAAGCCATCCCCGACGCGTCAGATCCTTAGGTCTCGTCGGCGAGACCAGGAGCGCCCTACGGCAAACAGAGGTTGCCGCCATCGGTAGCGCGGGTGGCTTTTTAAGGTGGATAGCAGCCACTTCGTGATCAATCAACCGCTTGCGCTTCCTCAGGCGACCGAGTTCGCAGCAGGTGAACGTCATCCGAAGCAGGGCGCGTTTGACCGCACCCATGCTTAGATCCGGCAGTCCAAAGGATGCTGGAGCTAAAACGCCCGAGCAGTACGGTACGGCTCGTCCTGTGCAGACAAAAGCCCTGAGAAGTGTCAGAGCGGTCGTTATAACCTCGAGTCTGGTCGGTCTCCCCGGTTACTCCTTCGAAGCGACCCGTGGCGCTAACAGTGAACTAATTTGTCTCGCAATTTGCGGGTTGTCGGCTACAGGTTTATGGGCGGCACCAGCTTGAGTATGGCATAGGCCCGCAGACCGCCAACTTGACGAGGCTCGGCGTCCGCAGTAATGGTCCATCGTGGGGCGACGTTCCAAATCGCCGAGTCGGAGGCTCAAAGTTGCCCTAGTAGTTCTCCTTGTAGCGGGGACGGCATCGTTTTTCATTACTAGCCAGGCGCCCAGCTTCATTTCTGTCCGGAGCGATTCCGATTTGGCCATGATTCCGACGGACACGCTAGGTAAGGAACAGGTTAAGTTCTATTCATACCGTGCTCGGGCGGGGGAAGAGCTGCGCTTCATTTTAGGCCGTGATTCCAACGGCGAAGTTCATGCAGCGATGGATGCCTGTCAGCGTTGTTACACGTACCACAAGGGCTACATTTGGTCGCACGGCTATTTGATCTGCAAGTTCTGCGGCAATCGATATAGGCTGCAAACAATGGAATCCGGGCTTGCGTCGTGCGTTCCCGTAGGACTGCCCGTTCGGGCGACTGCGCGCAGCGTCACCATCAAGCCGGCGGATCTTGAACACGAGCGAAGGCTGTTTTAGGGTCGGCTCGCTTCGATATGACACGCTTGTTTTCAAAAACGAACCTGAAGGCATTCAGCTCGGTTCTGGCCTTTGTGCTGTTGTTGGGCACAATTCCATTGACTACTGGTGTCGTAATAGATTCCGCGCCAAGCTATCCCGAATTTACCGTCAATATCTGCACGCCGACTCAAATGTTGAGCTACAAGTTGAGCAGCACACTTGCTCGCCCGTCCCTTGACGTAGCTCAGTTCCTTCTGTTCTTTCGAGGTTCGCTCAAGGCGACGCCAACCGTCGAAGTCGTTAAGTACGGCGAACCCCCGGACACTCCGCCCCCCAAACTGCTCGTTT
>JAFATG010000270.1 GCA_019244055.1 Acidobacteriaceae bacterium
CTACGACATTTGCTCCGCCGAATTCGACGCCTCCAATTTTGAGCACGGTGCCCGCTGGACGGAAATAGCGGCTTGCCAGCTTGTAAGGGGAAACGATGCGGTGCGCCTCTTTCACCCCTTCCATCACTTCGAGCTCGACTGGATCGAATTCATCGATGGGGCCCACACCGCCAAGCACGGTATGCCGCACGCCAGTCGAGCGGTGAACGGTGAAGCCCATCTCCACCAGGCGGTTGATTACCACTTCTATCTGCGCTTCCGTGGCGCCTTCCTGCATGACGACTAGCATGATTCGCGATGGCGCTCCGGGACCTGCTCTTGCACGATTTTCAGTTTCTGTATGTTTCTCATCTCATCGATAATGCGTTCGAAGATCCGCTTCACGGCATCGGCCGCCAGCGGCCCGCCATTATGGCTGAGGACGTTCGCGAAAACCTGCTCCTCGCGTTTCGGCTCGTAGATGGCCATCTGCAGTTCCTGCTTGATCCGCCCAATCTCCTCAACAATGGCTGTTCTCTCGTTCAGCAGTTCAAGCAGGCGAAGATCCACTTCATCTATAAGCTCCCGGCACCGATCGAGATCAGCCGCCGAATATCCGCTCATACGCTTCGCAGCGGAGCGGTCAGCTCCTTGATATAGCTCTCGAGTTCGGTCGCGAGATCGGCTGAACCAGCATACTTCTCGATGCGCCTCACGATCGCTGTTCCTACAACTACGCCATCGGCAATTTCAGCAACTTGCGCCACTTGCTCCGGTGTGCTGATGCCGAAGCCGACGGCTAGCGGCAAGCTCGTCAAGCGCCGCATGCGGTTCACCAGGGGAGCAGCCGCTTGCGACAGGGACACTTGCTCGCCGGTAACGCCCGTTCGCGACACCAGGTAAACAAACGCGGACGAATGCTCCGCCACGAGTTGCAGACGCCGTTCCGTGCTGGTGGGAGCGGCAAGGAAAACCGTGTCCAGACAATACTCGCGCAGCCGATTCACCGGCTCGGCTGCCTCTTCGACTGAAAGATCCGTCAGCAGCACGCCATCGATACCAGCATCGGCGGTGTCGCGCGCCAGCCGTTCGAACCCGTATCGCAACAGCGGATTCAAATAGCTGAAGAGAATGATGGGAATCTCCGAGTGTTGGCGAACTTGCCGCACGATAGTGAGCAGCTTGGGAACGGTAGTGCCGGCCTGGAGAGCGCGCTCGGAGGCCCGCTGGATCACAGGGCCGTCGGCGATAGGGTCGGAGAAGGGAACACCTAGTTCAATCAGGTCCGCGCCGCCGCGCTCCAACGCGAGTATCAGGGAAGCGGTGTGGTCCGGGCTGGGATCTCCGCCGGTCAGATAAGCGATGAACGCTTTTCGGCCTTCGGCTTTCTTCTTCTGAAACAAACCCGCAATCCGGGTCGTCGTTTGCAGCGGCATTAAACGTCGAGCTCCGGCATGTTCTCACGGTAGATGTCGATGTCTTTATCGCCGCGTCCCGAGACATTCACAACGAAGATCGACTCTGGCTCTAAAGGCGCCCGGCGGATCGCTTCGGCAATAGCGTGCGACGATTCGAGCGCGGGAATGATGCCTTCAGTGCGCGCCAACGTTCTGGCCGCAGTCAACGCCCCGGCATCACTAATAGAAACATACTCGGCGCGCTGGCCATCGTGTAGCCAGGCATGCTCCGGTCCAATAGCGGCGTAGTCCAGTCCCGCGGAAATTGAATGCGTGAGACCCACCTGACCTTCTTCATCCTGCAGAAGATAGCTTAAAGTGCCGTGCAGCACGCCCGGGACCCCACCGCTGAAACGCGCCGCATGCTCGCCCAGTTTATTGCCTTTGCCTCCAGCTTCCACGCCGATCAAGCGCACGGACTCATCCTTCAGGAACGGATAAAAGATGCCGATGGCATTACTGCCTCCACCGACACAGGCGAAAATTGCATCGGGCAGTTTGCCCATCTGCTCAATCGCCTGCGCGCGGGTCTCTTCTCCAATCACCTTATGAAAATCGCGTACCATCATCGGATACGGATGCGCGCCCAGTGCCGAGCCGAGCAGGTAATGCGTGGTGGCCACGTTTGTGACCCAATCCCGCATTGCTTCGCTGATGGCATCTTTGAGCGTGCGGCTCCCGTTCGCCACGCTGACCACTTCGGCCCCGAGCAACCGCATGCGAAAGACATTCAGGCGCTGCCGCCGGATGTCCTCTTCGCCCATGTAGACCACGCATTGCATTCCGAACAGAGCGCAGACGGTCGCAGTGGCCACACCGTGCTGTCCCGCGCCCGTTTCAGCGATGATGCGCTGCTTGCCCATGCGCCGGGCGAGAAGAATTTGCCCCAAGCAGTTGTTGATCTTGTGCGCTCCGGTATGGAGCAGATCTTCGCGCTTCAACCAGATCTGCGCGCCGCCGAGGTTCTGAGTGAGCCGCGCGGCTAGGTAAAGAGGCGTGGGGCGCCCGGCGTAATAATGCAGCAGCCGCTTCAGCTCGTCCTGAAACGCGGGATCACGTGACGCTTCCAGGTAAGCGTGCTCCAGTTCTTCGAGCGGCGACATGAGAACTTCAGGCACATAACGGCCGCCATAGCGCCCAAAATGGCCAAGTGCGTCCGGTACCGCCACAGTCGAACTCATCGCCATATCTTTGCTCTTAGTCATTCTGACGCTCACAGCGCTTGAGGGCTCAGGGCGGCAAACGCCGTAGCCGCCGCTTCCACGAACTCGCGGATCCGCTGCGGATCCTTTCTACCTGGGCTCGACTCCAGCCGTGAGCACGCATCCACGCCCCATGGCTTAGCCGTCTCGATCGCCATGCCGACGTTCGAGCTGTCCAATCCGCCCGCGAGAATCACTTTCTCCCCAAATCCGGCCGCGAGCTTCCAGTCGAACGTTTCACCCGAGCCTCCGTGTAAAGGAGTGTCGCTATCGAGCAGGTACGCGTCTGCGAGGCAGTCACGGCGTGCGCTCCGGTTAACGCGAACTGCTCTCCAGGTGGGGCACGGCCAGGAAAACCGGGTTGGAATGCGCGGCCCATGCAACTGGACCACGTCGAGCGGGACCCTCCGAGCGAAGTCAACCACATCCTGTTCCAGCGGATTCACAAAGACTCCCACTCGCAGAATGCCCTGGGGCACGATGGCGCTAATCCTCTGAGCGGCAGCCATCGATAAATAGCGCGGGCTTCTGTCATAGAAATTCAAGCCCAATGCATGAACACCGGCCTGAATGGCCACTTCGGCGTCCTGTTCGCACGCAATCCCGCACACCTTAATAAGGAACGGGAAAGGTGCCGGGTTGTTCATGCGGGCTGCAGCAAACCGCGCAGAGCGGCGCTCTGATCCTGTGATTTCATGAGCGATTCGCCGACCAGGAATGCGTCATAACCCGCCTCGGTGAGAGCTTCGATATCGCTCCTCGTGTGAATTCCGCTCTCACTTACACGAATGACGTTCGGGGGCAGCAAATAACTGAGCCGCAATGAAACGTCAATCGAAGTCTCAAAGCTCTCGAGGTTGCGGTTGTTGACCCCGATCAGTTCGGCGCCAGAATCGACGGCTCTTTCGATCTCTTCCCGGCCGTGAACCTCGACCAGCGTATCCATTCCGAGTGAAGCGGCCAACTCGCGCAGTTGGACCAGCGCAGGCGTGTCCAGAACGGCCGCAATCAGCAGGATGGCATCTGCGCCATACGCGGCGGCTTCGAAGACCTGAACGCGGTCAATGGTGAAATCTTTCCGCAACACCGGGATGCTCACTGCGGCGCGCGCCGCTTCCAGATCGTGCAGAGAACCCTGAAAATACAGCTTATCGGTCAGAACCGATAAGCACGCCGCGCCTCCTTGCTCGTACGCATGTGCGGTAAGCGCCGGATGAAAATCCGGCTGGAGCACTCCTTTGCTGGGTGAGGCCTTCTTGATCTCGGCGATGATCGCCGGTTTCGAAGCCCGCAGTGCTTGCGCGAACCCGCGGACATGCGATTTGCGCTGGTACGCAGCCTCTTCCAGAGCGGCGGCCCGGATGTGCAGATCCGCTACTTCCCTCTGCTTTTGCTGAACGATCTCGGCAAGAATGCCGAAGGAATTGCGGAGCATGGCGGAGGCTTCGGAACCCTCATCGTAACAGGTCGGCGCTCTTTGTTAAACGCCCGTTTACATGCCTGTTGAACGCGCCAATTTACGCCGTTTGAGTCTGGGCGGCCCTCTCGAGACCCTGTTCGCGAATCTCGATTTCGCGCATCTTGAATTTCTGGATCTTGCCGCTGAGAGTGGTCGGAAAGGAATCGACGAAACGGATGCATTCCGGGATCTTGAATCGCGCAATTTGGTCGCAGCAGAATTCGCGGATCTCGTCTGAGGTCGCATTTTCGCCGGACTTCAACCGGATCCAGGCCAGAACAATTTCTCCGAGGCGCTCATTCGGAAGCCCGGTGACGTGAACTTCGGCGATCTTCGGATGAGTGTATAAAAACTCCTCGATTTCGCGCGGATAGATATTCTCGCCACCGCGGATAATCATGTCCTTGGCCCGGCCAGTCACCTTGATATAGCCGTCCTCGCGCATGACCCCCAGATCGCCCGAGCGAAACCAGCCTTCCGCATCGATGGCGCGGGCGGTGGCATCGGGTTCGGCGTCATAGCCTTTCATGATCATGTAACCCCGCGCGCATATCTCTCCTTGCACGCCTCTTTCTACGGTGCTGCGATCTTCGAGCGAAACGACCTTTATTTCAGTGCAGGGCACTGCTTTGCCGACCGTGCAGGCCCGCCTATCCAAATCATCGTCCACGTCCGACATCGTGATGATCGGTGAGGTTTCTGTCAACCCGTAACCAATCGTCAACTCGGGACAGTGCATGTCCCGAATCACTTGCTTCATGATCTCGATCGGACACGGCGCCCCAGCCATCACACCGGTTCGCAGGCTCGTCAGGTCAAAGTGCGAAAGATCAGGGTCACGGAGTTCTGCAATGAACATCGTCGGCACGCCATATAGGGCGGTCGCGCGCTCTTGTTCGATGGCTTCGAGAGTGGCTCTTGCGTCGAAAACCCAGTTTGGAAGCACTATGGCAGCGCCGCTCGCCAGCGAGGCCATGCTTCCGATGACGTTTCCAAAACAATGGGATAACGGAACCGGCAGGCAGATGCGATCGTGCTCTGTGTAGCGAAGCACTCGTGCGATGACGAAACCATTGTTTACAAGGTTGCGGTGCGTCAGCAGCACGCCTTTCGGGGAGCCAGTCGTTCCGGACGTGTATTGAATGTTGGTGACATCATCCAGGTCTGGATTCTCGGCGGCGTGAGGGGCCAAGGATAGGAGTTGATCCCAGGTTGCCGATCCGAAAAAGACGGCATGCTCGAGCGGGAGCGTAGTGCCGCTTCGGACCTCACCCAGGATTTCGGCGTAGTTTGTGCGATCGCCACGCTCACGCAGAAAGAGGACCTTCAGTCCGGATTTCCGCAGGATAAACGAAAGCTCGTGCGATCGGGATGCCGGATTCACGCTGACGAGGATGGCGCCCGCCCTCGCGCAGGCGGATTGTATGAGCATCCATTCGTAACAGTTCATTGCCCAAACGCCGACGCGATCGCGCGGTTTAACTCCGAGTTCCGCCAAAGCATGCGCGAGCCGGTCCGCGTTGGTCAGCATGTCCGCCCAGGTCAACCGGTACTGCTGGTGCCGCGAAACCACCGCAAGGCGATCAGACCAGCGCTCTGCGACGTACTCGAGTTGTTCACCGATCGTGCGATCGAGCAGCGGGATCGTAGGGCCCTGAGAGTAACTAAGCATCGGCAGCCTCCGGCCAAAGATTGGGTTGATTGTATAACGTTTGTGGCGAGGGCTCGGAGACTTATTGCGCGTCACGCTAGGCCGTGGAAATTAGCGTGCGCCTCTTGCTCACTCCGACCGCCGAGTGTACGTGTGGGTCACAAACACGCCGCCGGGAATGACGGTACTCGGCTGCTCCTGCGCATCGATAATCTCGGTCGCGATCGGTATTCCGCCCAGTATCTTGGCTTTCGTAATGACGAAGTCCTCCGTCGCGTTTGCCGTCTTGCCATTGGGCAGCATGATGGTCAATGACATAGTGCCCGTTCCATCGCTGTTCACGGTGTAAGTTCCCGTAAATGTGATGCTGACAATAGTCCTAGCTCCGTTCAATCCGGGTTGATTGACGATTGCGGAACCCTTCAGATTCCCCACGCCATCGAGGGTTTGGGTCCCTAGCGCACGAGCGACGTTGGCGCCGTATGTGGCGACGGCTGCATAATCTCCGCGCAGACTCTCTACCGAGTAGTCTCGTCGCGGATGGTGCCAGTCGCCTTGAGCAAGGTCAGCCTGAGGCGTTGCCGCTACAAAGCTGCTTACTAGAAGAGCCACGAAAACAAAACGCATTCTGGTTCGAAGCATTGACTCTTATCTCCCAGATTCAGCCTACGCGACGGTGATTTTCTTGGCAATCGGGCTGCTGATTGGGACAGATCAGCCGAACGCGGCGGGACCGGGGAATGCGGCGTAGAGGAGCCGGACGGCAGTGACGATTGGCCCGGCGAAGGCGACGAACTGTTCCTTATCACCGACGCCCAAGCTACTCTCGGCGGGCAAGGTATCGCCGGTCCACATGCTAGTCTTTTGGCGGGCAGTCGTTTCGGGTCCGTGACGCGCTGATCGGTGCTTGGATTCACGGCACCGAAGTGATCATACTTCGGGTGGCTACCTACACAGGAGCCGCAAAGAGAACTCTAGTTGGTTTTTCCAGGCGCGCGCCAGGCGGCTCCATACTCACGGCGATTGCCAAGGTGTTGGCGTCTATAGGCCCCGGCACGAGCGTGAGTACTTGCCCGGTTCCCTGGGTTGTTACCCGTCTGACGGGTCGCGGTGGCCCAGCTTTCGGAACAATCCAGCTTTCGTACGTCCACCCCGATGGCGCTGCGGGCAATCTGGAGACTGTCAGAACCGCTCCTAGACTGGAATTCACATAGAGCTTGCCGTAGGCCTCGGTATTTGGCTGTGGTCCGAATGGAACAGCTTTTGTCTCAGGCGCCTGCAGAATGCGAGTGGTCTCAGACATTTGTTCGGAGCCCGCGGCATTCTGCTTTTGCTGGTATGCGACTCGCCAGATCAAACCGGCGACGGCGAGCAGTGACGCAGCAAAGGCGAGCCACGGCGTGGATGCGCGCCAGCCCACGTGAGCGGAAGACGTCCGACCCTCGGCCCGCCTTGGCTCTTCGCGAAAGCTGCGCAGAATGCGGCTGCGGAGCCGGGCAGGCGGGTCCACCAGCGGAACCGTACTTGAGATGATGGCATTCAACTCCAGAGCGCGCCGGATGCCTGTCTCACAAATGGCGCATCCGGTCGCGAGATGCTCTTCCATCTCGCACTTTTCTTTGCCTTCCAGCAGACCGAGCGAGTAGAGTTCGTATAGCTCGCTGTAAGAATCGCAACTCACGCCGCATCTCCCGCCGCAGAGGTGCGCAGCACCTTCAACGCGCTTCGCACCAGACTCTTTACCGTGCCGAGTGGCTTGCTCAATTTCTCCGCTATTTCCGTTTGCGTGAGCCCTTCGAAATGGGTCAATTCAATGACCTTGCGCTGGTCCGGGTTAAGGCCTTCCAGAGCCTTCTTCACGGTGCGCTCCTGTGCCAGTTTATCGGAGGCACCTTCGCGATCGTAGGAGAATCGGTCTTCGGTTACCTCATCGATATTGACCGACTGGCGCGCGCGGCGGGCTGTACGAAGATAATCAAGCGCGCGATTGCGAGCCACAGTTACAAGCCATGCCTGGAGCGTACCTTTGCTCTCGTCGAAGGTCTGGATTCGTGCCCAGATACGTACAAAAGCTTCCTGCGTCAAGTCTTCAGCCGTCGCTTCATTGCGGACAGCACGAAGCACAATGGAGTACAGAAGTTTCCCATACCGATCATATAGCTCACCCACGGCGTGGGGATCCTTGGCCTTCAACCGGACGACAAGGTCCCGCTCCGCCTCCGCGCTACTCATGCTCACAACCGGCATGATCGAGAGATTAGATTTTGCAAGAATACCGCAAGAACAGTAGCTTGTGTCAATGCCACTCAATCGGGTTCCTTTCTGCTCGGCCGACGTCTTTTGTAGGCGCGGCTAGTTACCCCGTCGGAAACGATAAGTGAGGGCTGCCGTTACGTAGGAGCGGAGCCGTACTCCTACGACGCGTTCAAAGGCTTCGGGATCGCCCGGGGTCGCGAGTGTCTCGAGTGTCTGTCCCGAATAGCCGGAAACCACCAGAAAATTTGCGCCTGTTTCTATACGGCCGGCTTGGAAGGACCGGACAACCGCCCCGCGGAACTCCCTTGCCGGCACACTCGTGAAGCCGTCCCCGAGCGGCTTCCGGCCAACATACTCGACTTCGGCTCGAAAATGCAGCTTGAACGGGAGCCTGTCCAAGGTGCCGAGCGCATCAAAGATCAACCGAGGCGCCTCAGGCACGGGAAGACCGGTCACCAGGTCACGTGCGTCTGCTTTCGCGATCGAGCTCTGGAGTAGCCCGAACGAGAAATAGTGGCGGACGGCCAGGCTCGCCACGCGATTTCGAGAGGGCCCTTCATCCTCCTGCAGGCCCGTATCGGCATCGATCTTTGCCAGCGATTGCTCGGAAGTTACATGTGCCAGTGTTAGACGCAGGTCGGTGCGACCGATGAGCTTGGACAAAACAAGCTGGTAAGAGTGGGAGCGATTCATTTAGCGATCCGGTCAAGCCATTGAGGCCTATTCGCGGATCGTTGATGTAAAAACTCTCTCCAAAGCTGAATCCGAGCGTCGGAAGGAAGGTCCAAGGAGGCAAGATCACGAGGCGCCGGCTTTGGGCGAATTGATCGCAGTCCATTGTTGAAAGAAGTTTACCGGCCTCAGCAGGTCCTGGTTGCCGACATCAATGAAGTCGTGCCGCCAAGCGAGAGCGTAAGTCAGATGCCGCGAAATAGACCCACCCACAGCGACGTAGGGGTCGAGGATCCGAACGTAAGATTATTGGAGGTTACCGCTGTAAAAGGACCGTAGAAGGAGAAGTCGGTCACATTCTCGTAATGATCTAACTCCACTCCTCGCGGTGCGTCGCGATTGAAATCAAATCCGGCGAAGAGGGTTAGATATTTGTTGATGTCCTTTATGTATGAGGCGTTCGCTCCGGCTACAGTGCGGGATTCTTTCTGGCGAATCAGGCCATCACCGAAA
Organism: Acidobacteriaceae bacterium; assembly: GCA_019244055.1. Classification (GTDB taxonomy): domain Bacteria; phylum Acidobacteriota; class Terriglobia; order Bryobacterales; family Bryobacteraceae; genus Bog-105. Next base: position 9,190 of record JAFATG010000270.1, read on the forward strand.
TTCGAGAGCAAAGATAGCTCGTAGGAGCGAAAGAATCCGGAGAGCTGGAGAACTCGATTTGACCCGATTTGCCAGTTGTCATTCGCTACAAACTCCCCGGAATAAGTTTCATCGCGTTGCCGGGGATCGATCGTGTCATGAAGATCGGGGACTCCGAGCGGCACGAGTCCGGGAATGCGGGAGTTGCCATAGTACCCAAGCGCTGTCAGCGTGAGGGTGTGCTTACCTAGGCGCAATTGCCGCAGGGTAGTGAACTTATATTGCCGGCGATGCTCCGGGAAATCCAGCAAACCGTTGCCAAAAGCCGCTTCGGCCGCGATCAGAAACCGTTTTGTTCGACCGGCCGAACTCCACCCGGTCATCAAATCGATGTCGTGATAGTCGCCCGTTACCGTCAGGAACGGATCGGCACGGTCGCGAAGAGTATACGTTGAGGCCAAATCGACGGCATGGTTCCCCTCACGCACATTGAAGGCGCCGGCGTCAACGTGAACGCTTTCGATTGTTTCGGGAATAAAGATGTTTGGATCGGAATAGCCGTTGCCGTGAGCATTTGCGGTGAGATTGTTTGGAACCAGGTAGGAGCCCACTTGTAGGTACTGCGCGATTGGTTCGCCGTGATCTCCCGCCACACCCGGAGCAAAATATTGAGGCGCCTTAATGCCGCCGGAAGCTGTCTCCGCAGGTAGCCCAGGAATTGATATCGGAACACCCGGTCTCCCAGGGTTCGCCTCGAGAGCGTCATCTCGCAGGACAACAAGTTGCGACGGATCGGGCCAAAGGATGTCTCCGGTTCCGACCTTGCCCGATACGTTGAATCGTTGTTACTAAGGGGGTCATGGTGTTGGTTGTGGGCATCGCCCCGCCATTCGCGCTTGAAGCATCTTGCGCGGAAGTCTGCCGTGTGAAGCGTAACAAGAGGACCATCCCAATGAGGGCCCAGGCAACATGTGCGGATTCGAGCGGCAGGCAAGCTCTGGTCTCAGGCATTTCCCGTTCGAGAAGATCCTTTCACCTCAGATACGCGGATTGGCTATTGCTTGGATCGAGTATGAGACAACAAATGGCCTGAAAAATTCTTCGGTCACACAATCCGGCCCTAACTGGTTCGTCGTAGTCAAGTGCACGCAGGCCTGCGGCATCGATTTCAAACCTGGAGAATGTATGAGAAGACAGTTACAGAGCCGAATGTTATCGGTCATGTTCTTGACCGTTCTCCTCCCGCTTTTGCCTGCCACCGCGTTCGCTGCCAGTCATCGGGAGGCCCCAATTACCGCGCTCGATCACAAAGCGGATATCACGGATTGGTTCACGTTTGTCAGCCCGGAACACCCGGATCGGGTTGTCATGATCTTGAACGCCGATCCGCTGCTCGAACCATCAAAGGGCCCGAACTATTTCCCGTTCGATCCCGGCGTGCTCTACGAAATGAAGGTCGACAACGATCATGATGGCGTCGAAGACGTTATCTTCCAGTTTAGATTCCACACCGAAATCCGGTTGCCTGGCGTGTTCACCGGGTTCGTTGGCGGCATCGCAGGCATTCCGCCGATTACAGCGCTCGATGGTCCCGGTTCGGAGGGGCTGAATCTGCGTCAGACATATACCGTCAGCACGGTGAAGAACGGCCGGCACTATGACCTCACCGATGGTCAGACATTGTTTGCAGTTCCAACTAATGTGGGACCTCGGACGATGCCGTCGTACTCAGAGCTACGTCAACAGGGCATATACGAAATCGCCCAGGGCGTCCGCGTGTTCGCCGGAACCGTCGCGGACCCGTTCTTTATTGATCTCGGGGCCGCATTTGATTCGCTGCATTTTCGTATGGCGGCGGGCGGGGGCGTATTGAGTCCAGCTAAAGATGCCGACGATCATCATAATTTCGCGCCAAATAGCCTGTCGGGTTTCAACTGCAACAGCATTGTACTGGAGGTCCCGATCACTATGCTCACCCGTGACGGCCAGTTACATCCAGCGACGGATAAAGATGCCGTCATAGGGGACATACGGTACCACCTCCCGTCAAGCACAATTGATTCGTAGATTTCCTAAGGGTGCCGACGATTGGTCTGGACAGCACGAAGATCCGGACAACCGATTTGGACACCGCACGTGGCGGCAGGTTCAGCGAATGGGCAACCCGCTGATCAACGAATTGATCATCGGTACTGGACTTAAGGATCGTTGGAGCATGGACGATCCCAAGAACGATGCGCAGTTCTCACAGTTCTTTCTCGCACCGCTGCTCGCCCAGATATTCGGTTCTTTGGGCATTCCCGTCGCACCCCCGCCTCGTAAAGACCTGCTCGTGTTAGCTCGGTATGAGGCTCCTATCTGCCCCGGGTGCGGGCCGGCTGATGCTGGGCCAGTAGCGGATCTGCTCCGCTTAAACACTGGCATCGCCGCTACGCCATTTGATCGGGAGAAGAGACTCGGTTTCCTTGCAGGCGATCTAGCCGGATTCCCCAATGGCAGACGTCTCAACGATGATGTTGTCGATATCGCCGCGAGGGCGGTCGCCGGAATTTTGGTGAATCCTACAAAGTATGGGACTCGGATCGGCGATGGTGTGAATACTGCCACCACTCAGCCCGAGCACGTGTTTCCGTTTGTAGCCGCTGCTTATAGCGGGCGTCAAAGCGTACACGAGGGACCCGGACAGAGCGGTTGCCCGACCATGCCCAACGGCTTGTGTCCGATTGATTAATAGCAACAGACCGAAAGGAACTCCCTGGACGTCAGGGAAGGGAGTTCCTTCCACCTAAGTTGAGGACATTATGAGACAACTAGCAAGGACATTTCCATTCGTAATCCCCGTACTCGTCCAGACCGCCAAGCCGGCAGTAATTGAAGCCGATTCCTCTCCTGCGCGAAAAAGTATTCGCAGGGCAGAGGAGATGATCGTTAAGCACCCTACCTTCTACGAGCCTTACAATGCTTTGGCGATGGCGGAAGCTCGCCGGGCTCGCGGAACGTCTGATGTCAAGTATTATGCAGACGCCGAGAAGGCGTTAGCAAAATCGTTTGAGTTATCACCCAATAACTATGAAGGCCTAAAGATCCGTACCTGGTTACTGCTGGGTCGGCACGAGTTTGCGCAAGCTTTGGAGGCGGCGCAGAAGCTGAACCGGCGAACGCCCGACGATGTCATCGTTTACGGCTATCTGGCTGATGCAAACGCCGAACTCGGAAATTACAAGGCGGCGGAAATAGCTGCGCAATGGATGCTCAATCTGCGCCCCGGTAACGTGCCGGGTCTTACTCGCGGCGCCTACCTTCGCGAATTATTTGGCGACCTGGAGGGGGCGGTGGATTTCATGCGGACCGCCTACGATGCCACGCCGACCAATGAAGTGGAAGACCGGGCCTGGCTACTCACGCAAATCGCTCATCTTTACTTGCAGATGGGCGATCTTACGAAGGCGGAAATGTGTGCAAACGGCGCGCTTGGAGTCTTTCCGGATTATCACTACGCGCTCGGAACACTTGGTCAAATAAGACTCGCACAAAAACGTTATAACGAAGCCGCAGACTTGATGGCGCGAAGATATTCGAGGGCTCCACATGCTGAAAACTTATACGCTTGGGCAAAAGCTCTAAAGCTGGCTGGCAAGGCGGATGAGGCTGCCTCCAACTTCGCCGCATTCGAGAAGCGCAGCGTTGCGGAATCTGCCATGGCGGATAACTCGAATCACGAGCTGGTCTTCTACTATGCGGATGAGCTGAACAAACCGGCCGAAGCTTTGAGAATCGCCCAGATGGAGGCGGCGAGACGCCAGGACGTGCACACGCTGGACTGCCTGGCCTGGGCTCTTCACGTCAATCATCGAGACCGCGAAGCTCTAGAGAGAATCGATGAAGCGCTTGCGGTGGGGGTAAAGGACCCGGAAATCCTCTCTCATGCCGCGGCGATTAATCTCAACTTGAACGAACGGGCAGGGGCGCAGTCTCAGATCACGTCGGCGCCGCGCTCGGCCAGCAGCTCGCGCAACACGGATCGATGGCAGTGGCTTTCGTCCTCGCAATAGCAACCCAGTGACAAGTTCGTCTGATGCGAAAGGGCCGCGAGCAGATCCAGTTCGCGGCTCCGATCGGGCTCGCTCATCTCTCGCCGGAACTTCCGCCAGAACGCGCCCCACGCTCGCTCGTCTGTTGCTTGCAATGCTTCATGCACAAGTTCGGGGCTGGGAGACAAGTTGGGAAACCAGATGTCGTAATAGTCAAGCCGAGCAAAATCAGACTTGGGAACGCCACGCGGAGGCCGCCTTACGGTGCCGAGTCGCAAGCCTTCCTTGGCCTTTCGCGGCGTGCCGAGTCGGACGATGAAGATCGACATAGGCTCTCAATGCCAGTCTGCCACGCAGGGCCGGCTGAGCGAAGTTGCAGCGGCGACTGCGTTCAAAGGGCGCGACGCGTTATTTGGAAATTGCCGGTAACTGATTTGTTCGTTCGCTTTACGCTTGGTTCACAAGCTTCGATTTCCGAATACGGGAGTCGCGGGTTAGCAGCGGAATATTGTGAGTCAGGCTGGTGGCCGCGATAATCTCGTCCGCGGGGTCGGACTGAAAGTCCAGCACCCGAAGGTTCACGCAGACTTGGCGCGTAATGGGCCAGACATGCACCTGGTCGATAGCGGCCGCGAGGATTTCATGGTCGAGTCCATAGCGGATGCGCCCGAGCTCATACAATTTCGCGATCTCCCACAGTACGATAGCCGAGATGCTCCATTCAGGATCTGCGGTGAGAACGCTTCGTTCGTGCGGCGTGAGATCTCCCTCGAATGCTTTGATCAGAATATGAGTGTCCAGATTCAGCATCCCAACCAACCCCAGTCGAAAAGAGATCGTCGTGTTGATTCGATAAAAGGCCTTTCATTGCTCCGATGAGGTCGGAACATGAACCAGGAACGGGCGTGATTTTCGCGATTGGCCGCCCGCGTTTTGTGATAAGGATGCCATCTTTGGGAAGACCATCCAACAGTTGCAGACACTGCTCCCGAAACTCACTGACATTTAAGGCCTTCACATCTAAAGTGTACAGGATGTTGTACATTTCGGCAAAATCACCCATTGGGAACGTGGCCAAATCACAGGCTCGGTCCAACTGCCCATCAGTCTTTTAAGCCGGCAGACTAGCGGCGGCTCCTTCTTGGGCGAGATCAGGCTCCGTTCGGCGAGCGTGTTACTTTGCAGCCGATACAGCGGCCTGACGTAACTGCTCAAATGTCGTCAGGTAGTTTTCGGCCATCCGTGCCGACGTATACCGCCTTTCGAACTCCTCTCGGCAAACCCGCCGGCTAAGGGATCCGATGTTCTGCAGTGCTTTTACTGCCTTATCCACGGTTTTGACGATAAATCCCGTTTTGCCATCTTCCAGAACTTCCGGTACGGAGCCGCAGTCGAAGGCTATAACAGGGGTCCCGCAGGCAAGCGACTCAATCATGACCAGGCCAAAAGGCTCTGGCCAATCAATTGGAAAAAGAAGCGCTCGGGCACCACCCAGCAACACATTCTTTTCAGGCTCGTTGATTTCACCAACGAACTCGACCAAAGAGGAATCGAGCAAAGGCTGTATTTCAGCTTGGAAATACTGCTCATCCGTCTTGTCCACCTTTGCCGCAATCTTCAGTGGTATTCCAACCTGCTTTGCTATCTCGATGGCACGATCGGGCCGTTTCTCCGGACAAATGCGCCCAACAAACGCGACATACTCCTCAGGATCGGGCCGGAACGAATAGAGATCGTCGGGTATACCGTGCTGCACTGTTGCAATCCAATTCGCAAACGGCAGCGGTTTACGCTGTTGATCGGAGATCGATACGAGCGGCACCTCAGGAAATTCGCGAAAAACAGGCACGAGATCAGGTAAATCCATGCGTCCGTGCATGGTCGTAACCGTAGGAATCTGGAGCCTGCGCGAAAGCGGGAAGTGCAGATAACCGTCGTGAAAATGGAGGAGGTCGAAGTGTTCCGCTCGTTTCAGTAACTCTTCGATTTCAAGTATGCTTCTACTCAGTGGATCTTTGACATCAGGGTCAGAACGTAGGGAACGTTCTGAAACGGGGACAAGCTTCGCCTTGGTCGTCGAGCCACCGCTCGCAAATAGAGTGACGTCGTGGCCGAAACGAACTAATTCCTCCGTTAAATACGAGACGATCCGTTCTGTTCCGCCATAGGATTCAGGCGGAACGGTTTCTACCAAGGGTGCAACTTGAGCGATCCGCAAGGCCATACCCTATAGACGTTGATTTCAAATCGCTATTACATCAGTGTCATTTCAGGTCGTTGGGCGTCTATACCCATGAAATCGGTGACCCCAGTCAATCACCGCCCGTAGACGCTTTCCCTTTCAGCCCTTTGGCGTCCTTGGTCCATGGCAATCCCAGACACATCCCGGACTGACATCATTGAAATCGGCGATCAGTTTTATATCCGAGCTCAATCGTCTCTCACCGATGATCGAACTCGTGTCCTGCTCAATGGCGATACTTTTGCAGTCTTTGACCGATACGGTGATATTCATCCGGTTGGCTTTGGGCAGCAAGGACTTTTTCATCGGGACACGCGCTACTTGTCGAAGTGCGAACTCCGTCTGTGTGGCGCTCGGCCTCTCCTATTGAGTTCAATGGTCCGCGAAGACAATGTCCTACTTGCCGTGGATCTTACGAATCCGGACTTGGAGCTTCCTTCGGGCAAATCTTTGGAACGCGGAACTCTGCATATATTCCGAAGCAAGTTTCTTTTCAATGCAAGTTACCTCGAGCGCCTCATTATCCATAACTATGGCCACGAACCGGTCGAGGCAGATCTGACGATCACTTTGGGTTCTGATTTCTGCGACATCTTTGAAGTTCGTGGCCAACGAAGAGAGCGCCGGGGCGTTCTTTTGCCCGCCGAGGTTGACAGGACAAGCGTCACCTTTTCCTACCGCGGCTTGGATAATGTTCTGCGGCGCACTCGCGTGCATTCGGCAAGAATGCCATCTTCCGTTTCCGCATCCCAACTCTTGTTAACGATTCATCTCGAACCGCAGGAGGAACTTGTCCTTCCACTGAGCGTGACGTGCGAAAGCGACGGGACAGCACAAGACTCTCCCGACTACGACGAAGGCTTGGCCCGAATCACTAACGAACGCTCTCTTTCGGCCTTAGCAGATGTGGACATCTATACCTCGAATGAACAGTTCAATGACTGGATAAACCGATCTCGGGCCGATCTCGAGATGCTAATAACCTCGACTCCATTCGGACCGTATCCATACGCTGGCGTTCCATGGTTCAGCACGGTTTTTGGACGCGATGGCATCATCACCGCACTTGAGCTACTGTGGCTAGCTCCCTCGATCGCAAAGGGCGTGTTGTCTTATCTCGCAGCTACTCAAGCGACGAACCTGGACCCGGATCGAGATGCAGAACCAGGAAAGATTCTCCATGAGATGCGGCAAGGCGAAATGGCCCAATTGCGAGAAGTACCATTCGGCCGATATTACGGTAGCGTAGACTCGACGCCGTTGTTTCTCGTCCTTGCCGGTGCATATTATGACCGGACTGGCGATCTAGAGTTTCTCCAGAGCCTCTGGCCGAATATTGAAGCGGCCCTCAATTGGATTCATTCGTTTGGGGATATGGATGGAGATGGTTTTGTGGAGTATGCTCGTCGAACCGAAAGCGGACTCTCACAGCAGGGATGGAAAGATTCTCACGATTCAATTTTCCATGCGGACGGTCAACTCGCCAGAGGGCCCATTGCGCTCTGTGAAGTGCAGGCGTATGTGTTCGCGGCGAAATCTCGACTAGCAGTCGTGGCCGAAGATTTGGGGTTTCAGCGGCAAGCCGAACAACTGCGCATCGAGGCTGAGGAACTCCGCAAGAGATTTGAAGACGCATTCTGGTCCGACGAACTCTCCCTATTCGCATTGGCCCTTGATGGAGAAAAGCGCCAGTGCTGTGTTCGCAGCTCAAATGCCGGGCAATGCCTTTTCTCCGATATTGCCTCCCCGGCACATACCCAGCGGACTGTGGAGTCGCTGTTATCGCCTCCCTTCCTCTCCGGATGGGGGATTCGAACTATTGCAACCGCCGAAGCCCGGTACAACCCGATGTCGTATCACAATGGATCTGTTTGGCCACACGACAATGCCTTGATCGCATTCGGCGCCACTTCTTTGCGCGATAAACAATTGGTTTTGCGGACCCTGATAGGTCTTTTCGACCTCTCCATTTTCACGGAATTACATCGGTTACCTGAACTTATTTGTGGTTTTCCTCGCCAACAAGGGAAAGGGCCCACGTTGTATCCAGTTGCGTGTTCCCCTCAGGCATGGGCCGCAGGAGCCGTTTTTCTCCTCCTTCAATCGTGTCTAGGGCTATCCGTCCGCGCGAAAGAATCACGCATTTATGTGAATTATCCAGCCCTTCCAGAGGCGTTGCCCTCCGTCCGTATTCGAAATCTCAAGATGGGGCAGGCCTCAGTGGATCTGGGCTTTGAGCGACATGCAGAGACTGTCGCAATAGAGATCTTGAGGCGGAACGGTGATGTCGAAATCGTCACGACGCAATGAGGTTGCGCCGAATCGGGAGATCGCATTTCAGAAGCGGATCGATACCGTTGTTGCGCACCAATGATTATTCCGGTGTCAGAGCGTCCTTCGGAAATCCATTTATGGTGCAGAAGACAGAAGTCCGCTGCGTTATAGGTGTACACAGCTCGTTCCGAAGTGACAGCTGTGATCCAAGTGAGTCTCATTCTCGCGATTAATCGTTCCGGCATCCAGTGCAGTCAATACATCCACGGCTCGGGCCCTTAAAAGACTAGCGATCTGCGCATCGCGTCCTCATCCAGATAAAGCCGTATGCGGCTCATCCACGACGGGATTGCTTATCCGAATTGAGAGCGGCGGCTTCTTCTTGGGCGAGATCAGCCTCAATCTCGTCACGATTGGCGTGATAATACGCCAGCGTGCCGTGTACTTGAGCAAGAGTCAAATGAGGGTATTCGAGGGCAATTTCCTCGGGAGTCGAGCCTGTTCGGTACCAGCCAGCAATTCGACTAACACTTACGCCTGTACCAGCGATCTTCGGCCGTCCGCCACGAATGGCCGGGTCGCGGTCGATCAAAGTGCCGATCTCGGTGACCGCCATAATTTTGGGACGGCATGATGGTCGGGGCGAGTGGATTCGAACCACCGACCTCCTGGTCCCGAACCAGGCGCTCTAGCCAGGCTGAGCCACGCCCCGAATACCTTCAGTCTATACGATCAGTTCTGTTTAACGAGATGTTGGCGCGTGCTGCGTAAGCTTCTGGAGTTCTTCCGCCAAGCCGCTCATGCCCTTGCGGCGGTACACCTCCGCCAGACGTTGCTCTTCGGGTGAGGTCGCAAGCGCGCGATGCAACAGCGGATCGCGCGTCGCTTCGTCGATATCCGCCCGGCTCGGTATCCACAGCTTCCCGTCCGCGAATTCGACATCATTTACGAACGTCAGCAAAGCTCCGATGCTCATGGGCTCTCCGGCGGGATGCGAAAACCGCAAAGTGCCTGGTTCGATCATGCTGCCGGTCTGAACTGGCGCGAGTTGAACCGTAGCCGGAAGCGAGCCCGCCAGGTATTGCTTGCCACGTTCGTCCCGGACGATCCAACCCATGTCAATCGAGCGAACAACCTTCATCGATGTGTTGCGAACTTGAATCTCCGGCGCGCGCACTTCGTTGCCGATCACTCGCGCGGCACCTCCGATGGTCTTGACAGGCGAGCTGGGAAACGCAACAGCGCCCACGTTCACGGGTTGTCCGCTGTAATTGGCCGGGCGGGGGGCATGCAGCAACTCGAGTCCAAGTTCTTGCGGTACGAAGTCCTGCAACCCAAAGTTGAGCTCTTCGCGCACTTCAGCGTCGCGTCCAGCCTGAAGCAATGACGCAAGATAGTGGCGGTCACGCCGCGCTTCTAGCTCGTAGACCATGAGCGAGCGGCTGGAATGAAGCTTGTCCGGCCCATACGATGTGAGATCGCTGAACAAGGCGCAATCCAATGAGACCTTTACGAGAGCGCCGTCGGCTTGCGGGGCATTGAAGGGCCGCGAGATCTCCATATCAATGCGAACCGGGAACGTTTCACCGGGCTCGACGCGCAAACTCGGAACCGTCACCGATCCCTTACCCGACGGCGTGATGTCCTGCGCTTCCACGCGAAGTGTCAGTCCGGAAATTGGCTTCGTACTGGTATTTCGCACCAGAAGCGCTGCGTGCAGATCCAGCACCATGGACGTGCCCCGCACGTGAGCAGTTGTCAGAGGTCCAAGGCTGGAGGAAACCATGAGGACCGGTGAGTCGCGCGGGAACTCGACGTCGAACCAGCGCGCGGAGGAATCCGCCGCGGCGGATAAGTACGCAGAGAGCAATATCAAAGCCGCCAGAGAACCTAATCGAGCGGCCCTACTGCGCATAAACCTTCGTGATTGTCACTTGGCCCGTATCGTCATCGATGTAGCGAGCCGATACCGCGGAACCGCCAGACACGCCGATTACGGCGGAAGGAGGATGGAGGATAGTTAGCGCGGCGCCCTGTGCGCGCACCGTGATTCCATAGGGGCTGCTCCGCAAGACTGTTCCTACAGGCTGAGTTCGATTGGCGGTGAAAAGGCGGTCGAGCGAGGAAACCAGGTGCCCGGTCTCTTCCCGCGGAATGTGAGTCATCCAGCCGATTGCAAACAACGAAACGAAAGCGGTTACCAAACCGGCACGAAGGAAGAGCTTGCGCCCGTGTCCGACCTTTTCGATGCAGCGAGCTGCATCGAGTCCAACGGTAATATTGCCCAGCATCTCCCGTTCCAGCCGGGTCCAGTCCGCAATCGCTTCGAAAGCGGTGAGGGTCTCGCTCTTGGCTTCCCGGTTGAGTTCAGCCTTAGCCGAACGTAGCAGGAGTACCCGATGTTCACATTCCGAACAGTGCTTGACATGACGCCTGATACGCCAGGATGTTAGGCGCGGGAGATCGTCGCCAGAGAACAGCGCCAGTTCGTGGGGGTGAGGATGGCTGGATTTGTCCCTGGGATTCATGAAGATTTCCTGTCGTCCAGATAACGTCTGAACTTGATTCGCGCGTTCGCAATATGGGATCGCACAGTGGCCATTGAGCAATTCATGGTCGAGGCCACCTGATCGGCTGGCATGTCCTCCACATCACGCAAAAGAAGCGCCATCCGCTCCCGTTCAGTCAGAACGGCCAGTCCCCCATCCAACTGCAATTTTCGTTCACCCCGCAAAAGGAGCTGTTCCGGACTATCTTCAGACGTCGAATGGGTATTGCCAAGCTGGCCCACGTCCACGTAGGTGAATTTCTTGTTCTTCCGAATGAAATCAATCGCCGTGTTCGCTGCAATGCGCGACAGCCAGTGGCCGGCCTTTTCGAGATCCTTTAATTGACCTTGCCGCTGGAGCGCCTTAATGAACGTTTCCTGCGTGAGATCCTGGGCATCGTCCACGTTGCCGACAATGCGATAGATGAGCAGGAAAATACGGCGCAGGTTTTGCTGTAGAAATTGATTCTGCAACTCCGAATCAGCGTGAACGTTGGATTCGGAAACGGGAGGAAGCGGCTCGCTCATGCTCCGCCCCCACGGGAAATGGAAGGCGCGATCGCGACCGCATCCAACCGTCCGAACTGTGCCGCTCTGGACTGGTGACATTTCCGTACAAGAGAATGACGGCTTCGGCCGCTAAACGTGCAGAACCAGCGCGGCATGGACGTAATCTTAAAGTATATGAGGCCAGTAGCAGTTATCGGCATCGGAAAGACCGCGTTCGGCGCTTTTCCAGACCGTGACCTTCGATCGTTAGCGGTCGAGGCAATCCGCCACGCTATGGACGATACTGTCATTGCGCCTCTGGAAGTTCAGGCGTTCTACTTGGGCAATTTTGCCGGACCATCATTTGTAGGACAGAATCACCTTGCGCCCTACGTCGGGACTGCGGCCGGTTTCGAGGCCATCCCGTGTACCCGTATTGAAGACGCCTGTGCCTCGAGCGGTTCAGCATTTTTTCATGCTTGGCAGAGCGTGGCGGCCGGAATTTACGACGTAGTGGCCGTGGCCGGAGTAGAGAAGATGACCTCCCAAACCACGCCGCGGGTAACAGAAATATTAGCGGGCGCGGGCGATATGTCTGGCGAGGGTCGGGCAGGCGCCACCTTTCCAGCCCTGTTCGCAATGATTGCGCGACGTCATATGTACCAGTACGGCACCACGCGGGAGCACTTGGCGGCGGTGGCCGTAAAAAACCACGCCAACGGCGCAAAGAACCCGCTCGCCCATATGCGCAAGGTCATCACGCTCGAGCAGGCCATGGCCGGCAAGCCGATTTCCGATCCGCTCACCGTTTATGACTGCTCGTTGATCAGTGATGGTGCGGCCGCCGTTATCCTGGTTCCCCTGGATCAAGCGAAACGATATACCTCGCGCTTCGCTCGTGTGCTTGCGGTTGCACAAACGTCGGATCACGTCGCCCTCGACACGAAAAAAGACATTACAGAGTTTCCGGCTGTGCGATCTGCCGGCGAAAAGGCTTATCAAATGGCGGGTCTACGGCCGGGTGAGATAGATTTCGCGGAGTTGCACGACTGCTTCACCATTGCCGAAATTGTGGCGAGTGAAGATCTGGGATTCGTCGAAAAAGGTCAGGGCGGGCCCTTCGCCGCGGGCGGCTGTAGCGCGATTGGCGGCCCCAAACCCATTAATACCAGCGGTGGTTTGAAATCCAAGGGGCATCCGGTGGGTGCCACCGGCGTGGGTCAGATTTGTGACATCGTTATGCAACTGCGCGGAGATGCCGGCGAACGCCAAGTCGCCAGGCATCGTATCGGATTGGCGCAGAATCTGGGCGGCTCCGGCGCCACCTGCGTTGTGACGATTCTAGAGGGGGCTCAGTGAACCCTGACCGGGACGGCACAGTTTATACCGAGACGATCGTCTACTCGCCGCCGGAGCAGTATGCGGCGGATGCTCCGTACCAGATCGCCATTATCGATCTAAGCAATGGCGAGCGGGTGACGGTTCGCGTGCTCGGAAAGAACGCGGACGAACGGGTCTACATCGGCGATCGCGTCACCTTTGTGGAAGACAAGAACGGCGTCGCGTACTACAAGAGAGCTGACTAGAAGACTGTAGGCGGCGGACTCGACGACGTATCCGTGCTAGTGCCGCCTGTATCGGCGTCCGGACGGCGCTTCAGCTTCGGACGATCTTCCTCATCCCCCGAAGATTTCTTAGAAGGATCGGTTTCGTCCTCAATCGGCGTGTTCGAGTTCGGGTTCCGCCGCAGCGTCGGCTTATTGGGATCCGCTGCCGCAGTCTTGTCCGGCCGGCGCTCGTTCTCAAGCATCGCGAGTCTCGATTTCACGTCGTTAAACTCGGACGTGGTAACAACGTACTCCGGCTTCGGCTTCAAGCCGGAGATTTCATCTTGCGACTTCTTGATGCGGTCGTCCGTGGGCGGATGAGTGGAGAACAGCTTGGACATTGTGCCGGGCTTGCGCTTCTCGAGCGTTTGCACCTGTTCGAAAAAGTCCACGAAAGCTGTCGGATCATAGCCGGCCTTATACATGTACTGAATGCCCAGGTAGTCGGCCTCGGCCTCTTCGCTGCGATTGAACTTCAGAAAAGCCATAGGAACAAGCAGCCCGGAGGCCTCATAAATTCCGTATGCAGCAGCGCCTCCCATAAAAATCAGGGGGATGGTCGCGAGCTGTGCGATTTCACCGCGTGTCGCATTGCGCGTTCCGTGGCGGGCCGCAACGTGCGCGATTTCATGGGCCATCACACCGGCCAGTTCGGCCTCATTGTCTGCGTGAAGAATCAAACCTGTTTGAACGAAAAAGAAGCCGCCTGGTAAAGCAAAAGCGTTTACGCTCGGATCTTCGATGACCTTAATCGTAAACGGCACTTTCGCGTCGGAATTTCGGACCAGGTTTTGACCAATTCGGTTGACATACTCCGAGACAACCGGGTCGTTGACCACTTTGGACTGGCGCTCAACCTGCTGAGCAAGCTGCTTGCCTAGCGCGATCTCCTTTTCGAGCGAATAGAAATTCACATGACCGGCGACATTGCGGTCGCCGATGGCATCAGGGTCCTTCTTCTGGTCATCCTTCGGAAACGCCACGGACGGAACCGAGAGAAGCACGGCCAAGGTAATGCTGACTGTAGATTTCAGTGGGGAAAATCGCCGCATGAGTACTCCTTTACGACCCAACGAAGGAGGCAGCCGCCAGCTTACTTCGTCTGAGACTAGTATAGAGCCAGAAAGAAAGCATGAACTCGGCTGAATGTAATCTTTTACGCCCACCTGGCAACGAAATGGCGCAACTCACTCCCCCGCTTGTGTGGACCGCGGACCGCTCCATCGCCAGGGGCGCCAGGAGATTCATAAACCTTAACGTATGCTCGGAGGGATGGGTTACGAAAAGTTGGAGGCCGCGGTCGAAGAACAGACACCGTTGCACCTGCGCTATCGGGATCAGTTTCCGGTTACGGAAAATCTAATCTATTTGAATCACGCAGCCGTTGCCCCCTTGTGCCGGCCGGCATCGGAAGCGATGCAGGAATTGGCCCTTGAGGCGTGTTCGTTGGGGTCGCTCCAATACGACCGCTGGATGAAGACGTATGAGGCTCTGCGCCGGGCCGCGGCCCGCTTGATCCACTCATCGCCAGAGGAGATAGCGATTGTCAAGAACACCTCCGAAGGAATCTCAACCGTCGCACTGGGTCTGAATTGGCAGCCGGGTGACCGCGTCGTGGCCTTTCGTGAGGAGTTTCCAGCCAATTACTACCCCTGGCTTCGGCTCGAGCGCCGGGGTGTCGAGCTTACCTGGTTATCGATCTACGATCCACTGGAGAAAATTGCGGAAGCAGTGCGCGGAGCCAAGTTGCTCGCCATCAGCTTCGTTAACTACCTAAATGGATACCGCGTAGACCTCGAAGCGATCGGAACCCTCTGTCGTGACCAGGGATGCTTTTTCTTCGTGGATGCGATTCAAGGAATCGGCGCTCTGCCGATCGATGTGGAGCGGTGCCATATTGACGCGCTCTCGGCCGACGGCCATAAGTGGATGCTTGGGCCGGAAGGTAATGGGATCCTCTATGTACGGCGGACATGGCTCGATTCGATCGAGCCCCTAGAATTCGGCTGGACGAATCCGGCCGGCTATGCCGATTACAGCTCTCGCGACATGACCCTGCGGCCCGATGCCGGCCGCTACGAGTGCGGTACGCTCAACACCATCGGCTGCTATGGACTGCGCGCGGCCCTTGATTTCCTCCACGAGGTTGGGATCGAAAACATCGCTCCTGCGGTGCTCGCTTTGGCGAATCACCTCGCGGAAGGAGTACGCGCCAAGGGCTACGAGTTGATGGTGGAACGAACGCCGGGGACCGAGTCCGGCATCGTCACCTTCCGGCATGCCTCGATCGACGCGGCACCGCTCGTGAGCGGCTTGAAACGAAATAACATTATCGCGGCGCCGCGTCAGGGATGGATCCGCATGTCACCGCACTTCTATCTAAGTCACGATGACATCGATAGAGTGCTTGAAGCGCTACCTGCATCGAAATGAAGACCGCGTCCGCTTGTGCGCTCTGCGTCATGGCAACCTTAGCCGCGATCGCCCAGACACCCCAGCCGCTGCTGAAGGCCTGGCCGGCGCTTTGGATCGAGGTGCCAGGAGCTTCTCCCGAAGGTTACGGCGTTTACCATTTTCGGCGCACATTCGATCTTCCCTCGCAGCCAAATCATTTTGTGGTCTACGTCTCCGGCGATAACCGTTATCAACTGTTTGCGAATGGCAAGCGCGTCTCGTGGGGACCCGCGCGTGGAGATCTGACACATTGGCGTTACGAAACGGTCGATTTGGCGCCGGAGCTCCGGGCAGGCAAGAACGTAATCGCCGCTGTCGTCTGGAATGACGGCCAGTTTAGAGCTATTGCGCAAATTACTAACCGTACCGGCTTTGTGCTCCAGGCGGAACTGCCGGAAAATGCCGTGGTCAACACGAGCCATCAATGGAAATGCATTCAGGACAAGGCCTACTCGCCGCAACCAATTCCACCTGATCAACTGACGGGCTACCTGGCTGTCGGTCCCGAAGAGCACTTCGATGCGAGCTCATACCCTTGGGGCTGGGAGCAGCCGGACTTGGATGATAACTCGTGGGCCGGCGCCCGCGAAATCAGCCATGCCGCTCCACGCGATGCGCAAGACGGACCAAATCGGTGGATGCTGGTACCGCGTCCAATTCCGTTGGAAGAGCAGGTTCCGGAACGCCTGAAAGATGTGCGGGAAGCGTCCGGCGCAACCGTGCCGGCCGCATTTCTAAGCGGACAGTCCCCTCTCACGATTCCTGAACATGCGAAGGCGTCGCTTCTCTTGGATCAGAGCCATTTGACAACCGCGTATCCGGAACTGACCGTGAGCGGGGGCAGGGGCGCTGAGATGCAATTGCACTACGCGGAAACGCTCTACATACAAAAGGGCGAGCATGGCGCGCATGCTCTGAAAGGGAATCGCAATGAGGTTACCGGAAAACACTTTTACGGTCCGTGGGATACCTACGTTGCCGATGGCGCTTCGCACCGGCTGTACCGTCCCTTGTACTGGCGAACCTACCGGTATTTGCGTCTGGATGTGCAAACGGAGGATGAGCCACTAACGATTGAAGATCTCCACGGTGTTTTCACAGGTTATCCGTTTGGAAGGCGTGCTGAGTTTCAGGTAGACAATCCCCAACTTAATCAGGATCTGCAGCAAATTCTGACGGTCGGTTGGCGGACGGCGCGACTATGCGCACATGAAACGTACATGGACTGTCCTTTCTATGAACAGCTCCAGTATGCGGGCGACACGCGCATTCAGGCACTGGTCTCGCTCTATATGACAGGCGATTCACGGCTGATGAAAAACGCGATCGCCTTACTCAATTCATCCCGCACCGCGGAAGGAGCAACCTACAGCCGAGCGCCTTCGTACCTGCAGCAGTACATTCCGCCGTTCTCACTGTGGTGGATCGGCATGGTTCACGACTATTGGATGTATGTCGACGATCCGGATTTTGTGCGGAGCATGCTGCCGGGCGTTCGCGCCGTACTTGAGTTTTTCGGCAATTATCAGCAGCAGAATGGATCGCTCGCGCACATGCCGTGGTGGAATTTCGTCGATTGGGTGCCGCAATGGCCCGGCGGCGTCCCTCCCGCAAACGCGGACGGGTCCTCGTCAGCCGCTCTGGATTTGCAACTGTTACTCGCGTATCAGTGGGCGGCCGATCTCGAAGAGAAACTCGGCAACCATGCGCTCGCAAGCGCCGACGCGGCCAGCGCGGACCAGTTGAAGCGGACAATTCTTCAGACGGATTGGGACGCCGCACGTGGGCTGTTTGCAGATCAGCCGGAGCATCGAACGCACTCGCAGCAGGTGAATACTCTGGCTGTGCTGGCGGGAATCGTTGGCCTGGAGAAGGGCCGATCGGTCATGGAAAAAGTGATTGCTGATTCCACTCTGGCGCAATCGACTATCTACTTCCGCGCGTATACAAATGCCGCGCTAAGGAAGGTCGGCTTGGGAGACCGATACGTGGACATGCTCGGGCCCTGGCGCGAAATGCTCTCCCAAGGTTTAAGCACCTGGGCCGAGTGGAATGGCCCCGATGCGCGCTCTGATTGCCACGCCTGGGGAGCCAGCCCTAACTTTGAACTAATTCGAACAGTTGCGGGAGTGGAATCCGTGGCCCCGGGATTCAAGCGCGTCCGCATTGCTCCGAATATGGGCAGTTTGCAAAAGGTCACGGCGTCGATGCCTCATCCGAATGGTGAAATCCGCGTCAGCCTAAAGCACAAGAATGGAAAATTGATCGCCGATCTGTCCCTACCGCCGAATATCACCGGCGAATTTGAATGGGCCGGAAAGACGCGACCGCTTCGCGCTGGGGACAATCATATGGAGTTCTGAAGCATGAGGGCGTTCTCCATTGTCCAACCGGGCCGCACAGAACTGATCGAGCTTCCGCAGCCGAAGCCCGCCGCCGGAGAGCTACTGCTGAAATCCCGCATTATCGGCATGTGCGGAACGGACCTGAGCACATATCGGGGCAAGAACCCGCTGGTGAGTTACCCGCGCATCCCGGGACACGAAATAGCCGCGACCATCGTGGAGCTAGGAGCTGATGCTCCGCCCCAGTTTGCGCCGGGCATGGACGTCACGGTGTATCCGAATACGAGTTGCGGAAGATGCGCTTCTTGTCGGCGCGGACGGACCAATGCTTGCAAGTTCAATGAGACTCTCGGCGTGCAGCGGGATGGAGCGATGAAGGGCTATTTCACTGCACCCTGGCAGAAAGTCTTTGTCTCGGAAGGTCTCTCATTGCGTGAGCTGAGCACGGTGGAACCGCTCGCCGTTGGATTCCACGCTTGTGAACGCGGAAGAGTAGCTGCAAATGATGTTGTGGCAGTAATCGGCTGCGGAATGGTTGGACTGGGAGTGATCGCATCGGCCGTCGAGCGGGGGGCAACAGTACTCGCCGTCGATTTGGACGAGGAGAAATTAGCTCTGGCAAAACAGGTCGGCGCACAGCACGCAATCGATAGCGTCAAACACAATCTCGAACAGGAGCTCGTTACGTTGACCAACGGCTTGGGGCCCGATGTTGTGGTTGAGGCGGTCGGGACAACGGAGACTTATCGCTTGGCGGTAGAGCTAGTGGCGCATACCGGGCGGGTCGTATATATAGGATGGGCCAAAGCGCCGGTCTCTTATGAAACCAAGCTGTTTGTGCACAAGGAATTGGATATCCTTGGTTCGCGCAACTCCCTGGTGGAATTCCCAGCGGTCATTTCCATGCTGCGCGAAGGCCGGTTTCCGGTAGAGGCCACAATCTCAGCCACGGTCCCAATGTCCGGTGCGGGAGATGCGTTACGGCAGTGGAGCGAGTCGCCGGGTTCGTACACGAAGATTCTGGTTGATTTGGACAAATAACGATGGAATACCGGCGCCTCGGACGTACTGATCTGCAGTTATCGGTAATCGGTTTCGGTACCGCTCCGTTGGGGGGTGAATACGGAACGCTCGACCTGACGGAGGCCGAACGAGCGGTTCACCTCGCCATCGATGAAGGCATCACTTTCTTCGACACCGCTGCCTATTACGGACGTAGGTTATCCGAAGAGCGCCTCGGCGGAATACTCGAGGGTCGGCGCCAGAAGGTGGTACTGGCGACCAAGTGCGCACGGTTCGACAAAGCCGTCTTCGATTTTTCGGTGGCCCGAGTTCGCACCAGCGTTGAAGAATCGCTTCGTCTCTTGCGTACAGATTATCTGGATCTTCTGACGGTGCATGATATCGAGTTTGGCGAGCGGGAAGAGGTGGTCAACCAGGCTGTGCCCGCGGCGAGAGAACTGCAGCGCGAAGGAAAAGTGCGCTACGTGGGAATTTCAGGGCTGCCGTTGCGAATACTTGCCGATGTCGCCGTTCGAGCGAAAGTGGATAGCGTAATTTCCTACTGCCATTACAATTTGCTGTTGCGCGATGTCGATACGTACCTGACG
>JAFATG010000292.1 GCA_019244055.1 Acidobacteriaceae bacterium
AAGATCTCGAAGTAATCGACTACGACATCGCCCGAGGTCCCCGCCGCAGGCTCGTAGATATCGATATCCAGGGCAACACCTACTTCACTCTCGAAACGATTCACGAACGAATGTTTCTGAAAACGGCGACCTTCCTGATGCGGTACGGCCGTTATAGCGAATCTTTTCGAAAACAGGACGAGAGAGCGATCGAAGCATTGTATCAAGCCAACGGCTTTCGTGATTGTAAGGTCACATCGAAGGTACAGACCAATTACAAAGGCAAACCCCAAGATTTGTCCGTGGAGTTCCAAATCAATCCGGGCAAGCAGTGGACCGTTTCTAGCCTGAAAATCCAGGGCAATGCGCGATTGGATTTGGCGCCGATCAAGAATCAGCTTGCGTCCATAGAGGGGCAGCCGTTTGCGGACGTAAATATAGGCTCGGATCGCAACAGAATTCTCGAGTATTACTACAACCACGGTTTCCCGGGCGCGTCCTTCACTTATTCAGCGAAACCCGGCGCGGAGCCCGCAACAATGGATCTCGTTTATTACATAACCGAGGGTCACCAGGAGTTCGTTCGCAAGGTTATCATCTCCGGGCTGTACCGGACCCGTCCATCCTTGGTCCAAAAAGAAATTAACTTCGAGGAAGGCAAGCCGGTGTCGATGCTGCAGATCAACAGTGTCGCGCAAAAGCTCACAAGTTACGGCATTTTCGCGAACGTTAATACCGGCATCCAAGATCCCAATGGAAGCAGTCAATATAAGAATATCCTCTATGATTTCGACGAAGCGGCTCGTTACACCTTCAATGTAGGCTTCGGCCTGGAACTCGGGCAGTTCGGCAAGACAACCAACGACCTGTCGGAATCCGGCGGGGCGAAGGGCGTATCACCGATCGTTTCTTTTGATGTAAACCGGCTGAATTTCCGTGGCGTCGGGCAAACCATTTCCCTGCAAACCCGGTACTCAACGCTGGAGCAGCGCGAGGCGTTGAGCTATATCATCCCGCGATTTCTCGGCTCACCGAGTCGCACGCTTACGTTTCAGCTCCTCTACGATACGACGCAGGATGTTCAGACGTTTTCCTCGAAGCGCGAGGAAGCGTCGGTCACGGCCTCTCAAAGGTTGAACCGAGCATCTACTTTGGTGCTTCGGCTTTCTTATCGGCGTGTTACCACAAACAACGTCGAGATACCGGCGCTGCTGATCCCGGAGCTTCTTCAACCCGTTCGCATCGGCATGTTCTCCGCAAGCTACATACAGGATCATCGCGACAATCCCGTGGATGCGCATCGTGGTTTCTGGAACACCATAGATGTTGGGCAGGCGGGGAGGTTCTTAGGATCGGATCGCGATTTTACCCGCGTTCTCGCTCGCAATGCTACCTACACTCCCATCGGACGTAACCTGACGTTCGCCCGCCAGACGCAGATCGGCTTTATTGTGCCGTTCAACATTCCCGAAGGCGTATCCCACTTCGAGGATATTCCGCTGCCGGAGAGGCTTTTCGGAGGTGGCAGTTCTTCGATGCGTGGTTTCGGCTTCAACCAAGCGGGACCCCGCGACATTGGGACAGCGAATGAATTGCCTGGAACTCCCACCAGTGCGCCCACGGGATTTCCCATCGGAGGTAATGCTCTTTTCTTTAATTCTGTTGAGTTGCGGTTTCCCTTAATTGCCCCCAATATCAGTGGTGTTTTGTTTGAGGATATGGGAAACATCTATACGGGTTTCAGCTATATGTCCTTCGCCTATCACCAGCCCAGCCAGCAGGATTTCAACTATGCCGTGCAGGCACCGGGATTCGGAATCCGCTACAAGACACCCCTCGGTCCCGTTCGGGTTGATTTCGCGTACGCGCTGAATCCATCGCACTATCTCGGTTTCAGTACTAATGTGCCCATCCAGGATCTGCTTCCTTGCACGCCACAACAAATCGGAAATCCCGCGTATCCTAACTGCACCCCCGGCCCTCAAAAGCTCAGGGCTTTTCAATTCTTCTTCTCTATCGGGCAGGCGTTCTGATGTGGTGGCGCGCGATGCCCCTGCTTTGTAGCTTTGTTGCACTTGCCTCTGGCGTAATTATCGACCGCATAGCGATTATCGTGGGAAACGCCATCATCAAGGACAGCGACATCAACCGCGATGTCAAGGCGACAGAGTTCCTGAACGGCCGGCCCTTGGACCTGAGTAATGCATCCCGAAAGCAAGCCGCCGACCGGCTCATAAACCAGACTCTGATTCGAAGAGAGATTCGCATAGGCGATTACCCGATTGCCACGTTGCAGCAGGCCGATATTGAACTAAATCGGCTAGAAAGCCAGAGATTCAAAACTCAGGAAGGTTTTGAGCAAGCTCTGCGCAGATACGGCCTGACCGAACTGGAATTGCGGACGCAGTTTCAGTGGCAGCTCACAGTGCTGGGGTTCATTGACGCGCGCTTTAAACCGGCTGTGTTGGTCAGCGATCAAGAGATTACGAACTATTACAGGGAGCATGAGGCCGCACTTCATCAGGAGTACTCCGGAAAAGCTTCGCTCGACGATCTCCGCGATGACATTCGCAGTACCATAACCGGCGAGAAAGTAAATACCCTTTTCTTCTCATGGTTGAGCGACCAGCGCAAGCAGACTAAGATTCAGTTTGTCGAGAGAGATCTGGCATGACCCACCGAGCCAAGAAGATCCTTTTCATCGCCGCCGGTTCCCTGGTAGGGCTGATTCTCATTCTTGTAATTGCTGCCGTCATTGTTCTGAAGAGTGGTTGGTTCGCTAACTTTGCGAAAGAAAAGATCGTTGCGGAAATTGAGAGTGCCACCGGTGGCACTGCAACGGTTGGATCATTTGAATTCGACCTGTCACATTTAACCTTGCGCATTCGCAATTTCGTGCTTCACGGAACCGAGCCGAAGACTGCGGCCCCACTCTTCTCGGTGCCGCTTCTCGAGCTCCGCATGAAACTCTTCTCGGGAATCATGCACACGCTAGATCTCGCGTACCTGGGTGTCGAGAAGCCGCAGGTCGACTTAATCGTTTTTCCCAACGGCACGACCAATATTCCTCAACCCGAGAATCCAACCAAATCCAGCGGAAACAGCAACACCTTAGAAACTGTTGTGAACTTGAAAGTGAATAAGTTTCTAATTGAGAACGGAATAATTGTTGCTGCAGACCAGAAGAGCGCGTTCAACGCCCGCGGCGAGAACCTGCGAGTGCTCCTGAACTACGATTTTGCCCATCCTTCCTATGCCGGCAATCTCACCATGGCTCCTCTACAGTTCTCATCGGGAGTTAAAGCGCCTCTCGAGGCGAACGTAAATATTCCGGTAGTTATAGAAAGCAACGCGATCAGAATCGATAGCGCTAGTATTGCGACTCCACAATCGCGGATCCGGCTATCTGCCTCGTTGACGAATATAAATGCCCCGATCATTTCGGCCAGTCTAAATGCAGGTATTTCATTACCGGAACTGCAGCGCAGCTTCACTTTGCCAATCGATGCGAATGCGAAGGGCGCTCCGCAGACGCTCACGGCTGACGTAGCTGTTCAAATGAACGAGGCGAGCAAAGCTCTGCAGATTCAGACGGCCCATATCGCGCTTGGTCAAACGACCTTTCAGGCTTCTGGAGCGCTAGTTCCAGGTCAGACCCCCGGAGTGCAATTCAACGCCGATTTTGCCCTGGGCGAGTTATCGCGCCTTATGAACATTGGGTCCGTTCAGGCCCAAGGCAACCTTTTTGCAATTGGAACGGCAACCCTGGATAGGCAAGACAATTATGCCGTCAATGGCACGCTGAACTCTCGCGGCTTGGCGCTACGAAGCGGAACGACGGAAGTGTCAAATGTCAGCCTGCATACTCCCTTTCACGCCGACCCGTATCTGATCAGTCTCGACGGTCTGAAGCTGGACGCTTTCGGCGGAAGCCTCGCGGCCAAACTCTTTATCGAAAAGATGCAACAACTCAGCCTGGAAGGAACGCTGCGCAGCTTCTCCCTCCCGACCCTTGCTTCCGCATTTATGGGAAAGCGCCTCGGCTACGACGGCATTCTCGGGGGAACCTTGAAAGCACAAGGCAACCTGAAGGCAAAGGGCGCGAGCGGTTTCAGCGCTAACACGAACTTGGTCATAACTCCTGGTACGGAGGGCGTGCCTGTCAGCGGCCGACTGACCGCCGACTATTTTGGCACAAGCGGAGCCATCGATTTAGGGCAATCCTACATTTCGCTTCCGAACTCCAGGCTGGAGCTGGCGGGATCTCTTAACAAGCGCATTGATATCAGCCTCATTTCTCACAATCTGAATGATTTCCTGCCTGCGGCGAATCTTGCATCTTCGACCCCACAGACTTCTTTGCCGGTCAGCTTGCGTTCCGGCGGAAGGGCGAGCCTTCAGGCACAGATCACGGGAAATCTCTCTGATCCGAGCGTTGCCGGTCAGGTGAAAATGACCAGCTTCACGGTCGAGCAAAGGCCGTTTAGCCAACTCGGCCTGGATGTAGCTGCCTCCCCGTCCGCGGCATCGATTCAGAATGGAATCCTGACCAGTCAGGACCTGCAAACCAACTTTGACGCGACCGTCGGATTAGTGAAATGGAAGCCGCTGCCGCGTTCGCCAGTGACCGCAAATGCCAGCCTTCGCAGCGGTAACGTAGGTAACTTGCTGGCGTTGGCGGGCCAATCTTCGCTCCAGGCAAGCGGTCAGGTCGCGGCCGACGTTCATCTTAACGGAAGTTACGGAGATCCCAGCGGAAACGCGGTACTTCAGATCCTGAATGGTTCCGTGGACCAGCAGCCGTTCAGCAAACTTTACACCGGAGTTAACCTCCAGGACCAACTAATCACGCTGTCAGATTTCGAACTCGATACAGCAGGCGGGCGCGTCACCGCCAGCGGAACATTTCGACATCCGCCAGACAGTTTCATGGTGGGCCACGCCCAGGTCCAGATCGCAAGCACTGGGATTCAACTTGCGAATATCACACCATTGCAACAGAAGAGTCCTGGAACGGCGGGGACTATTCAACTCAACGCGACCGCGGCGGCGGATGTAACTAAGTCAGGCAATCAGACACAGATGACTGTCTCGAATATAAGCGCCGGTCTCGCGGCTCACGGTTTACGGGTACAGAACCAGAATGCAGGCGACTTGACCGCCACCGCCCGCACAAATAACGGGACTGTGAATTACAACATCGTCTCAAACTTCGCTAGCTCTGATGTAAGGGTCGAAGGTCGCACTGCTCTTACCAAGGATTATCCTACCAATGCCGACGCGTCAATTAAGAATCTGTCGCTGGAAAAAGCTTTACAGATTACTGGCGAAACCCAGTATCCGGTGAGCGGAGATTTTTCCGCCACCGCTCATCTAAGTGGTACCTTGCAGGCTCCAAACGGAAACGTCAGCTTCACTCTGGCGGCAGCCAAGGTATACCAAGAATCCATCAACCGCCTGGAAGGTAGGATCAGCTATTCAGATAGGCTCATCCAGATTCCCTCTATTACGATTGGAGCACCAGCCGGTGAACTTACCGTCAGTGGGTCGTTTTCTCATCCAGCAGGCAATTTCAATGCTGGCGCATTGACGCTGAAGCTTGACAGCTCTCCTCTACAACTCGCGAAAATCAAACACGTTCAGCAGCAGGAACCCGATTTTGCGGGGACGCTGAAACTCACGGCGAACGTTGCCGCGTCATTGCGAGATCAGAACGGAAGCCGTTCCGTCGAAATTTCGAAACTCGACGCAGATATTGCCGCAAGGGAGCTTCGGCTAAACAACACGAACTTCGGCCAGGCGACCTTTACAGCTCGCGCCAATGGCCAGAATCTAGACTATCGTCTTGACTCTGATATTGCGCAAAGCCAAGTTCATGGCCAGGGCACTTCTCAACTCACCGGCGATTACCCGACAAAGGCGAGTATTACGTTTGGCAACGTCCAGTACTCCAACATACAGCCGTTCATTTCCGCCGAATCGGCTCCAGAACAACTCTTCGACGCAAGCTTAGACGGCCAGGCTTCGATAAACGGTCCTTTATTGAAGGCTGACGATCTCACGGGCCGCTTGCAGTTGAATCGGCTCGACGTGCAGACGCATCCGAAAGCTACACCAACAGGTGGACCCGCGCTGAGAAGAATTGAACTTCAGAATCAAGGCCCAATTCTGTTAAGTCTTGATCGCAATGTCGTGCAGGTGCAGCGATTCAAGATATCCGGGCCGGATACAGATATCAACGCTTCTGGCGCACTCAACTTGAAGAACGGGAAGAGCCCTCTGGGCCTCACGCTTGCTGCCACCCTGAACCTCGGAATTCTTCAAGACATTAGTCGGGATTTTTATTCTTCAGGCCTGTTGACGGTGGACGCGACAGTTCACGGAAATTTTACTAAGCCGCTTGTCAATGGCCAAGTGGTTCTTAAGAACGCGAACGTCAACTATACTGAGTCGCCAAATGGCCTCTCGAAGGCAAACGGAACTATTCTTCTGAACGGCACCAGCGCCACTATTCAAAGCCTGACGGCGGAAAGCGGCGGAGGCAAGATTTCCCTTGGTGGCTTTGTTTCGCTCGGCGGCCCCGTCATGAGCTATAACCTGCGCTCGTCTGCCAATCGCGTACGAGTGCGGTACTCGGGAATTGACGTAGTATCTAACGCGACAATAACTCTGATAGGTAACGTCAATCGTTCGCTTCTTGGCGGTACCGTCACGGTTCAGAAAATAGCCTACAATTCATCGAGTGATGTTGGCTCAATTCTTTCTTCCGCCTCAACGCCACCGTCGACCCCATCGAATCCATCAACTTTGCTGGCGGGAATGCGGCTTAACATCCACATTCTGACTGCGCCCAATCTTCAAGTGGTCTCAACCTTTACCGATAAGCTTGAGGTCTTCGCCGATCTGAATGTACGTGGGACGGCCGCTACACCCGGAGTGATCGGCCGCGTTACGGTCACGAACGGGCAATTAGTTTTCTTCGGCAACACCTATACGGTGAATGCCGGTTCTATCAATTTTTACAATCCGAACTCGATCGAGCCCGTTCTGGATATATCCCTCGAGACGATTGCTCAGGGTGTTGATGTCGTAATCGGAGTCTCGGGCGCCATGGATGACCTGAGGCTGAATTACCGGTCCGATCCACCGCTCACATTCGAGCAGATCGTGCAACTGCTGGCCACGAACACAACGCCGGCGAATGCTCAGATCGCCGCGCATGAGCCCGCGCCGCAACAGCAGTCATTGAGCCAGATGGGCGAATCAGCGATACTGGGCCAGGCGATTGCCAACCCTCTTGCAAGCCGTGTGCAACGGGTATTCGGTCTAACAGACTTCAAAATCGATCCGTCCGTTGCAGGCAATAACGGGCAGCCGACTGCCCGAGTTACTCTGCAGCAAAAGATTACGAGCAATATTACATTTACTTATATTCAGGACGTTACACAGGCTAACTCTGAAATCATCCGTATTCAAATGGATCTTACGAACAAACTATCCGCGGTCGGATTGCGCGATTACAACGGCAATGTGAGCGTGGAATTCTTCTACAAATTCAAAAAACGATAAACAGGCGCATTCTGTCATGAGACTCGTCGTCTTCGGCCTTTCGATCAGTTCTGCCTGGGGAAACGGTCATGCGACGCTGTTGCGCGGCCTTTTTCGAGAATTACACGGCATGGGCCACGAAGTACATTTCTTTGAGAAAGATGTGCCCTATTATGCTTCGCACCGTGACGCCCGCGATTTCTGCTACGTCGATCTTCACTTGTACTCGGATTGGGGCGAGATCCGTGTGAAGGCTGCGAAGCTGTTGGCCACAGCAGACGCGGCGATGGTGACTTCGTACTGCGGCGACGGAGCTGAAGCATCCGAGCTAATTCTTTGCTCGAATGTGTCGCGATCCATTTTTTACGATATGGATACGCCTGTAACATTGAGCCGGCTGGAACGCGGGGAGACGGTCGCCTACCTGCCTTCAGATGGTCTGACCGGCTTTGATCTCGTGCTCAGTTACACCGGCGGCCGGGCCTTGGAAGATCTGCAGAGTAAACTCGGCGCGCGCCGCACTGCGACGCTCTACGGCTGGGTTGATCCGGAAGCGTATCACAACGCAGTTTCCAGGTCGCAGTTTGAAAGCAACCTTTCTTACTTGGGTACGTATTCGGCTGATCGTCAAGCCGCTTTCGAAAAGTTGTTATTGGAACCGGCTCGGATTATTGGAGATCGCCAGTTTACTGTCGGCGGCGCAATGTATTCCGACAGGCAGTTGTGGCCCAATAACATTCGGTACTTCGAGCACGTGCCTCCAGCGGACCACTGTGCGTTTTATTCTTCTTCGTGTTTGACGCTGAACATCACGCGTGGATCAATGGTTGCTATGGGCTACTGTCCGTCGGGCCGCCTCTTTGAAGCTGCGGCATGTGGCACGGCGGTTCTCAGCGATTGGTGGCTTGGTCTGGATAGTTTCTTTAAACCAGGCGAAGAAATCTTAATCGCGGCGTCCACAAACGATGCCATTTCGGCAATAACGAGTGATGAAAGTGAATTGAAAGGCATCGCGAAACGAGCGAGGCAGCGGGCTCTGGCCTGCCATACTGCCCGGATCCGCGCGGAACGCCTCGTTGAATTGATTGAAGATCCGGTAACCGATCCGGTTCAAGGTGTGGTGTTGACGAAAGGAGCTTGATGTGTGGGGAATTATTCCTGCCGCGGGAATGGGGAGCCGTATTCAACCCTTAGCCTTTTCGAAGGAACTCCTGCCCGTCGGCAGTTTCGCAGAAGGAGCGGGCGAACGGCCCCGAGCGGTCAGCGAATACCTCATAGAGCGAATGACCGCCGGCGGAGCCCGAAGGATCTGCTTCGTCATCTCTCCAGGTAAATCGGACATCCTGAATTACTTTGGCGGCCAGGCCCTTTCCGCTGAAATCTTCTACGCGGTTCAGCCAAAACCTGCGGGACTCTGTGACGCGATCTTCCGAGCGCTGCCGTTGATTCCACCAGACGAGCAGGTCTCCATTGGCTTGCCTGACACGATCTGGTTTCCCGAGAATGCGCTCGCTTTTCTGCCCGATGGAGTTCTCTCGCTTCTTCTGTTTCCGGTAGCGCATCCCGAAAGGTTCGACGCGGTTATAACGAACGAGCAAGATGAAGTGCTGGAAGTACAGGTGAAGAAGGAATCGCCCTCAACACACTGGGTCTGGGGAGCTCTCAAAATGCCTGGTCAGGTGTTGACTGAATTGCATGACCTTTGGGTAGCGCGCCAGGACGAGTATTTAGGGACGTTGATTAACGAATACCTAAGTCGCGGCGGGCGTGCGTACGGTTTCAAAACAGGGGAGTGCTACGTAGATGTGGGCACGCTGAACGGATATCGCGAGGCTCTCCGGGTACTGGACGCGAACTGCGCTGAGTTGAATCAAGCTTGACTTCTCCCGCGCTCAGTCCGAATCTGACACTGGAGATCATTGGCGATTTCCCAACCCTTCTGAAGCTTGAACACGAATGGCGGCAACTGGCTGAGACGAGCGAGTTTCTAGCGCCTTCGCAGTCGCCGCAATGGCTCCTGCCATGGTGGAACCATTTCGGTAGCGGAGAATTGAGGGTCTTCGTACTCCGCTTGAATGGAAATCTTGCCGGTGTCGTACCCTGCTTTCTACATCTCTGGGAGGGGAGGCGCCAACTTACTCTCATTGGATCCGGAGTTTCCGACTATCTCGAGCCGCCGATCGCAACAGACATTGTTCCGCACGCCATGAAGGCTCTAGGGCAAGCTCTCGAGATCAGAGATGATTGGGACGTTTGTAACTGGCAGGACTTGAATTCCGAAACGCCTTTAACCCGGATTCTCGGAGACGGCCTTTGCATCACCGTTCAAGGCGATATCGAATGCACGGCAATTCCAGTAACCGGAGACTTCCAACAATACTGGACCGAACGGCCTCGCGGCTTACGGCGAAATGTCAAGCGTTATCTGGGGAAGGCGAAATCCATCGCACAGCCGGAGTTTTTGGTTTCCTTAAAACCGGAACCGGAGATCATGAACGCTCTCATTGGGCTTCATGGAGCTCGATGGCGAAGGAGCGGCTCGCCTGGCATGATCGCTGAAAACCGTTTGGTTCCGTTTCTCCGCGAAATGGCTTCGGTATTCGCGGATGCCGGAGCATTGCGATTGTTCAGCTTACGGTTCGAGAACAGGATCGTGTCTGTGATTCTCTCATTTGTTTTCCGAGACACGCTGTTCTCGTATTTGAGCGCGTTCGACCCTGAGTACGAGTCTCTTGGATTCGGAAGAACTTTGCTGTACGATTCCGTCCGCTATGCATTTGAGGAAGGATATCGTTCATGGGATTTTCTTCGAGGTAATGAGGCTTACAAGTTTGACTGGGGAGCGAAGAGGATTCCGAAGCGGCGAGTTCTCATCGTGCGCAAATAGTGGCTGTCGAGCGCTTTAGTATCTGCTGATAGAGCTCCAGATATTCATCGACCATCCGACGGAGGGAAAACCGCTCCCGGGCAGTTGTGCGGCATACATCTGGAGAGATGAACTTGACTTCCCCGACCGCCTCGGCCATCTCTTCTTCCGAATCAACAATGAAGCCGGTCCGGCCATGCTCAACGATCTCCGGTAGGGCCCCCTGGCGAAATGCCACAACCGGCGTGCCGGATGCGATTGCTTCCATCGCCACAAGAGAGCTCGTTTCCGGTGCAGAACTCGGGATCAGCAGGCAACGAGCGTCCGCTAGCAGATCCCATTTGGTTGCTGGCCCGATAGGCCCGATATAGCGGCGGCTTTGATCAAGCAAAGGCTCGATTTCGCTTTGAAAATAGGCGCGATGATAGGCGAATGGATGAACCGGACCTGCGATCTGAAGGTCCATATTGAGTCTTCGTGCTACGCGAAGAGCCACATGGGCGCCTTTCTCCGGGCAGATACGCCCAATCCAAAGCAAGTAGCTCTGCTTGTGGCGCTCCCTGGATGGGATCGCGTCGATGCCGTTTTGAATGACTGGTAGGTGCTCATGCGATCCGGCCGATTTCGCTTGTGAATTGGAAACGAAGTTCAATTGGAGATCCTGGTCGTTAAAGATTTGCGGAGGGTACCAGGTGACCGGTAGATGAAGCGTCGCCAGTTGAGGTATGGTCCCGCCAGGCCGATACGTCCAAAAATCGAGGCTGTGGAAGTGAATGAGATCGATAGGTTCGTCCTTAATTACGCGCTTGATAGTTTCGGCGTGGATAAGTTGCGCTTCTGCGCGCAGCTGATCGGTAATCTCGACAGGAGGGGCGGGCGTTCGAACCAGTTCTCCGCTGACCTTCGATCCGGCTGCCGCTATCACCAAAGAGCGATGACCAGCGGCCGCCAGTTCACGCTCGAGCAGAAACAGAATCTGCTCCGCGCCACCACCCGCTCCCGAAAACACCGGCAGCATGGGATAAGCAACGCCGAGGACGGTGAGTTGGCCCTCATGCGATCTGTTCGCCCTCAAGCCTTCCGATTCCACTCTGGTTGGAGGCTAGGATGACCAATTTCGCTACAATGGTCGGAGTTGCGGTCGCTTCACCCCGCTGAATGAGCTTCGTATGTGGGAGCGTTCAAGCCGCAGCGGTACATAAATGCTTGAACTTGTGCGGGATACATACCGCTATCGAGAACTGATCTGGGCCCTTGCCTTAAAGGAACTCAAAATCCGGTACAAACGATCTGTGCTCGGGTTTTTATGGGCGTTATTGAATCCCATGCTCCTGATGGTCGTGCTGACGCTCGTTTTTTCGACCGTGATGCCGATCAAAATCCCGCAGGGACACTACGCGATATTTCTTCTTAGCGTTCTGCTGCCATATACATTCTTCTCGCAATCGTTGACCTATGCGGCCGAATCGATCGTAGGAAACGGTAATTTGATCAAGAAAGTGGCTGTCCCCAAGCTTGTCTTTCCGATGGCCGCGCTGGTCTCGAATTTGATCAATTTTCTTCTCTCACTAATCCCGCTTGCACTAATCACTGTCGCTATAGGCCATCCCTTCCATTGGACTTGGGTTTACCTGCCAGTCCCGCTTTTGGCGCTGACTGTTTTCACACTGGGCGCCACATTCTTTTTCGCCGTCGCCAACGTCTATTACCGCGATGTTGCTCACATTCTGCAAATCCTTCTGCAGATTCTTTTCTATGTATCGCCCATCATCTATTCACTGGATCAGATTCCAATGAAGTATCACTGGATATTCAAACTGAATCCGTTGATTTACTTCTTGAACGGATTTCGCTTGAGTGTTTACTACGGGCTACTGCCGGCAGCGCCTTCGATTTTGGCCTCTTTCGTTTGTGCTCTTTTGGCGCTGATAGTCGGATTCTGGATCTTCCGAAGACACCAGCAGGAGTTTGTGTTTTACGTCTGACGAAGTCAAATGAAGGACTCAAGCATAGTCGTAAGCGTGGAGAATGTGACCCAACGATTTCGGGTCATTCACGAGCGTCCGGATTCGGTGCGTGAACTGTTTGCCAGGTTCTTCCGCAACCAGATCAGTTATTCCGATTTTGAAGCGGTGAGCAATGTTTCCTTTTCTGTGAGAGCCGGAGAGATGATTGGCATCATCGGACGTAACGGATCGGGAAAGAGCACGCTCTTGAAGGCCATTGCAGGTATCTATAAACCTACCGCCGGACGAGTCAAACTGCGTGGTACTATTGCTCCCCTGATTGAGCTCGGCGCAGGCATGCACAGTGAACTGACGGGCCGCGAAAATATCCTTCTGAACGGGCTGCTCATGGGCTATTCGAAGCAGCAGATGCTCAGGCGGGAGCAGAAGATAATCGAGTTCGCGGACATCGGCGATTTTATCGACGTGCCGATCAAGCAATACTCGTCAGGCATGTATATGCGGCTCGCGTTCTCCGTTGCAACGGAAGTAGATCCCGATATTCTCGTCATTGATGAGATTCTGGCGGTTGGCGATACGGCATTTCAGCAAAAGTGCTTCGAGCGGCTACGGCAGTTCCGTTATTCGGGCAAAACGATCCTGTTCGTTTCGCACACGATGAGTCAAGTTGCAGAGCATTGCGACCGAGCCCTTCTATTAGAAAACGGACGACTGATTCTCGATGATCTTCCCGAACCCGTCATCGACGTGTATAGGAGTAAATCCGCTGCCGAGCTTTCAGCAGCCACCGAGAAAAGGGCGGACATGGTCAGCGTAGACTCCGAACCATAAACGCTTATTCTGTGTCGCATCGTAAACAGGTAAGGCCAGGTTATCGCCAAGCCTTGCCGTCGGGGTAGCGATAAGTCTGTAGCGATTCCTGTTTCATTTCGATGCTATATCCGGGGCGTGAAGGCGGGATATAGCGGCCATTGTGCATGTGCACAGGATCGAGAAAGTGCTCATGTAGGTGGTCAACATACTCGAGGAAACGATTTTCAAGCGACCCCGTCACGCAAATATAATCGAACAGAGAAAGGTGCTGGACATATTCGCATAATCCGACGCCGCCCGCATGCGGGCAAACCGGGGTTCCGAACTTAGCCGCCATCAGCAGCACGGCGAGAATCTCATTCACACCGCCGAGTCGGCAGCTATCGATCTGGCAGACATCGATCGCTTCCGCCTGAAAGAACTGTTTAAACATGACGCGGTTCTGGCAATGCTCACCGGTGGCGACACGAATCGGGGCAATCGCCTTGCGAATCGCGGCATGTCCGATCACGTCGTCCGGACTCGTAGGTTCTTCAATCCACCAGGGATCGAATCGCGCCAACGCCCGCATCCGCAGGATCGCTTCATTGATATCCCAGCGCTGGTTCGCATCCATCATTAACTGCCGTGAGCCAATTTCTTCCCGAATGATGACGCACCGGCGCTCATCGTCTTGCGGATCGGCTCCCACTTTGATCTTGAACTGTGTCCATCCCTGTGCGATCGCTTCACGGCAGAGCATTCTCAATTGGAGATCCGTGAAGCCTAGCCATCCTGCCGACGTTGTGTAGGCAGGATATCCGAGAGCCCGCATCTCATTCTCCCGGGTCCTCCGGGTGGATTGATTGCGGCGAAGAATCACCAACGCTTCATCTCGAGTGAGCGCGTCGGTTATGTAACGGAAATCGATGCAGGAGACGAGCTGCTCGGGCCCCATATTGACCAGGAGTTGCCACAGCGGCTTCTTCTCGGCCTTCGCCCACAGGTCCCAAACTGCGTTGACAACGGCGGCGGTTGCCAGGTGTATCATGCCTTTCTCCGGCCCTACCCATCGCAACTGGCTATCCCCGGTGATTAACCGCCAGAACGCCCCCATGTTCTCCGTAAGCAGTTCAAGCGTTTTGCCCAAAACTAAAGGCGCCAAGGCTTCAATGGCGGCGACGCACAGCTCATTACCGCGACCAATAGTGAATGTAAGTCCGTGGCCCTCGAGTTGGCTACCCGTGTGGAGAATGCAGTATGCAGCCGAGTAATCCGGATCGGCATTCATAGCATCGGAGCCAATATGCTGCCGGGACGTGGGAAAGCGGATATCGAGCGCTTCAACTCGGGTTATGCGGATCGGCATCAGATCGCCGGTGAGCCTAGCGTACTACAGAGATTGAGCTGCCGCGAGCACGTAGTAATCACGCTATTGACATCGGCTTCGGTCGGCGATGGTTGACGATGCAGGCGCGCAGACAGAATTTACCGCGCAGCGTCGCATTCGAAAGAAAGACACGCCCACGCTTTATAATGCGCTTGAGAATTCCACTGTTTTGATGATTGCGTTCTTCCTCGCTTATGGCAGCGCCGTTAGTGACTCGCTTGGTGATCGCTCGGTGCAGTTTCTGGTGCGGAGAGAAGGCGTTGAGCCCCCGATCGAGGTGCCAATGGATACCCGCGTTTATCTTAGATCGCAGCAGAAGTGATCTGTGTTAAAACCCGAGAAGATAGGAAAGCAAATGTCACTGAAAGCGGAACGATGGAAAGCTTTGCAACCGCGCTACGCAGAGGAGCGACCGCACCGCATGCTCGCGTTTGACGGCGGAGGGATCCGCGGCCTTATCGCGCTGGGAATTTTGGAGAAACTGGAGACGCTGATTATCAACAAGACAGGGAAGCAACTCTGCGAATATTTCGACTACATCGCTGGAACTAGCACGGGAGCGATTATCGCCGCCGGCTTGGCACGCGGTATGACAACAGCAAGTCTAATCGACTTCTATCGTTCGAATGGCAGCCAAATGTTCGAGCACTCCTGCCTCGTCGAGCGCATCAAGTATTTCTATACGGCCGATCCTCTCAAAGCCAAACTACAGGAAGTATTTGGGCCGGATACCAATCTGGAACCACAAAACCTGAAGTGTCTCCTGCTAGTAGTAACGAAGAATGTGACAACCGACTCACCTTGGCCGATTAGCAGTAACCCGGATGCTAAATATAACGATCCCACGCGTAAAGATTGCAATCTGAAGATTCCACTCTGGCAATTGGTGCGGGCTAGCACCGCAGCGCCCATATATTTTCCTCCGGAGATCCTGCAATGGGACAGCAGTGATTCCTCAAGGACATTCGTGTTTGTTGATGGAGGGGTTACGCCGTATAACAATCCCGCCTTCCTTCTCTACCGCATGGCAACGGAGCCGGCATATCGGCTGAACTGGAAGGCCGATGAGAGGAACCTCCTGTTAGTTTCCGTCGGCACAGGAGCAGCGGAGTCACTGGGCGCGACTGCGGCTTCACCAAACAAGAACATTGTCTCCACGATCGCCGGCCTACCGGGAGAATTGATGTACGGAATCCAGGTAGATCAGGACGTCAACTGCCGCACCGTGGGCCGCTGTACCTGGGGAGCGCCGCTGGATCGCGAAATCTTAGACCTGGTGCCCCGAACGATTCTTGACGGTGCGACGCTAGAAGAGCAATACGCGGCACCTACAATTCCACTCTCCACGGATCTTGGGCGGCGATTTCTCTACACTCGGTACAATGCGGACCTAAGCAGTCAGGGGCTTCATCGGCTCGGTTTTCCGAAGTTGGAGCCGGCAAGCATTCAAAAAATGGACGCGGTCGAGAATATCGACTCACTTCTCGAAATAGGAAGGGCTGCAGGTGGGGTTGTGGACCCGCTTCACTTTGGGCCCTTCATTTAGCAGAACGGCCCATTCATTCCTGAGCATGTGTTCGAGAGGCGAGTGGGCGAGCAATTTACTGAGTTTAACTAGCTGGTCCTGCCTAGTTTGCTTTATCCATGAGAAGGGTGCTGTTGCGTCAGCTTGTGCTTGCGCCTGCTCGTATTTGATGTGTCCAGATCTAAAACCCGTCCGTTTGCGGGGTCTGGTTTTTGGCCGAAACCCATAATGACAAAGCACGTTATTTCGGGCATCCTGGATCCTTCCAGTCTGAGTTTCGGAGCGCTATGATAACACGGAGAAACGAACGAAAGTTTGCCAATCGCTAGCTTCGATCGGTTGGCAACGAGTGATAAATGATTGTGGCATTGGCCGGAAGGCGAATCGACTCACCCGAAGCAACCCCCCCTAGGTTCCCGCTGAGCAATGTGGAACGCGTACGCGACAGGGTTACGACGCTGCTTCAAGCAAACGATGTCACAGCTATCGTTAGCAGCAGTGCTTGCGGTGCTGACTTGGTGGCTCTTCAGGCTGCTGATGCACTGGGTATTCGGCGGCGTGTCGTGCTCCCCTTTTCCGCTGAACGTTTTCGAGTGAGTTCTGTGATCGATCGTCCCGGCGAATGGGGATCGATTTACGATAACGTGATTGATTCTGTTGCGGCCAGGGGGGATCTTGTCGAACTACAATCCAATCGCGAGGACGGGAAGGCTTACGCAGCTGCGAACTTGGTTATTCTTAACGAGGCTGAAGCTCTAGCGCGAGAGTCGCGCCAGGACGCAGCGGCTGTCTTGGTGTGGGATGGCGCGTCACGCGGTGAAGGCGATCTCACGGTGGAGTTCGGACAGACAGCGCGGGCTCGCGGGTTGAAGATACTCGAAGTAAAGACGGTCTAGCGATTAGTGCTTCGCTGCCGTCTAATTCGGCAAGTTCAAGTGGACGACAAGCTCGTATGACTCCTTCAATTGATATGATTCAAACTCTCTGAAAGAGTTTGGGCAATGTTCACTTTCGATGATCATAAACTGTTCTCGGCTTACGTCACAGCGTTCCCCGGCCCGCCACCCAAGCCGGAACAGGTCGCCCGAGCGGGAACCTTAATGGGCTTTCTCAGCACTGATTCCGACATTTCGGATATCCGCTGGGCCGCTTATATGCTCGCGACAGTCAAGCACGAGTGTGCGGACACGTGGACCCCGATTGCAGAACGAGGGTCACCGGAGTATTTTCGCCGCTATGATGCGGACACTGTTTTAGGTCACCGACTCGGCAATACGGAGGATGGTGACGGGTTTCGATTCCGAGGGCGCGGTTACGTTCAGATCACGGGGCGAGCAAATTACGGTCACTTAGGACAATTGCTCGGTATGGGCGATCAACTGACAGAAAATCCCGATCTTGCGCTTGATCCTAATGTCGCGTATAGGATCATGTCGATCGCTATGCGTACGGGATCTTTCACGGGAAAAAAGCTTGGCGATTTCATCAGCCAGAATTCGTGCGATTTCATGAACGCCCGCCGCATCATCAATGGGACTGACCAAGCTGAGAAGATTGCCGGTTACGCAACAAAGATCCAGCAGGTGCTGACATCCGCGATCATCGAATAAAAAGGTTTGGGATTAGCACTCGTAGCGTGGTAATTAAGGTTGGTGCGGAGAGGGGGACTTGAACCCCCACGGTGTTACCCGCTAGCACCTCAAACTAATCATCCCGTCCGAAGGTACGCCGTTCCAATGACTTAGGGCGACAGATCGTGTGGAAGCGGGTGGGGTCGATAGGCCCGAATGGCACATTAGTGGCACAAACAAGGGATCGCGCCCGCGATTCGTGTCTTCACAAACCTTGCTCAGATAGATCGACGATTGCACGGTTTCGAGTCGGCAAAGTCCATCGCTCGGAGCCTGCCCGGCGACCTGCTGGTTTTTAAACGGAAACTTCGGTAGGCAGAAGCAATCCAGCTCGTGCGAATCAATCGCGAGAACCGCGCTCAGAACCTGGGCTTTGCCTCGCGACCTTTTGTCTTGTGTGGTCTGCCGATCAAGCGTCCCGCTAAGGGCGTGCTGCTGCAGGAGCGGCGAAACGGGCAGTTTTTGTTGCAGGTCACTGGCCATCCCCGGTACGGAGTGCCCTGGGGCCAGGACCGCCTCATTCCTATTTTCGTGGCGACCCTAGCGGTACGAAACAGAAACAGACCATTACCTTCCGCAGCGCGGCTGAAATGCTGGACGTATTCGGGATGCAGCAGGGTGGCTCTCAGTATCGTCGCCTCGTTACAGCGTTCCGGCGGTGTTCGGAGCGACGATATTCTTCGGCACCGATACGCAGCACGAGAAAGCGACGGTGATGCAGCAGGCGCGATTTAATTTCATGCGGGAGGCGAGGATCTGGTATTCGCGCGATCCGAATCAAACCGTTTTGCCGGGCGGCTTCGAGAATGAGATCGTCCTCAGTGACGAATTTTTCGGGAGGTAACCACACACTCGATTCCGACCGATCTCGAGGCGGCGAAGGCGCTCTCGTCGGCTCCAGCGGCGCTCGATCTGTTCATGTGGTGTCATACCGCTGTTTTAGGGCGATGGGCTCTGAGAGCGTACCCCTCTTTGGCGATTTCGGCCTCGCCGGTCAACTCGGAAGTGTCGATTATGCCCGGCCTCGCAAATTCAGGGAAC
The DNA here is from genome assembly GCA_019244055.1 of Acidobacteriaceae bacterium. GTDB lineage: Bacteria > Acidobacteriota > Terriglobia > Bryobacterales > Bryobacteraceae > Bog-105. The sequence goes on from JAFATG010000292.1 coordinate 18,740, forward strand.
GGCTGGAACGCTGGCTCGGTCTAGTCCGAACATTATGGCCGAGTTGCCCAGCTCATATCACCTCCGATGGCGACTACATGCTGATTCAGCCGGCACTGGCACTGGCGGCAAAGGGGGCATAGATGGCATCACCCTCCTTTGTGCCTGATTCGGTTTCGCATCGCCGGATTTCACTTGCGGAGATTGACGCGGCTGTGTCGGCACGCTTGGGTCCCACCCGCGGATTAGGGAATTCACAGCCGGCCTGTTTCAATCGCCAGGTTGCGATGTACTTGGCCAAGCATGTCGGGCCGTGGAGCACAACCGTCATCGGCCGCTTCTACAACGGTCGCGATCACTCAACTGTTTGCCACGGTATTCAGAGGATCGGGGCGCTTCGCGATAGCAACCCTGACCTCGATCTATTGTGTTATCGGATCTGAAACACCAGCTAACCGGGGTTGGTGCAGCCCTGGACGAAAGCGAAGCAGAACCAAGCGATGGCCAGGTGAGTCTGAGTCGAGACGATCTCGAACAGCTGGCCGAACTGATTGCAGAGCGCGTATATGAGCATTTGAGGAAGATGATCCCTCGGTAGCAGGCCAGGCGATGCTGCAGCAGGACTAAGACAGATGAATCTCACCTGACCAAAGGCCAGGAACAAAACCAGAAATTAACGACTATGCCAACGTTGAGTATTTTTTTCGGAATCGTCATTCGCATGTACTTCGACGACCATCCGCCGCCGCACTTCCACGCCATCTACGGTGAAGACGAGGTGAAAATAGCTATCGAAACCTTGAAGGTAATTGAAGGAGGACTCCCACGGCGAGCTCTTGCGCTTGTTCTGGATTGGGCCGAACTGCACAGACAAGAATTGCGCGACAATTGGGTGAGAGCGCAGGAGCACGAACCGCTGAGGCCCATCCAGCCACTGGAGTAACGAAATGCATCGAATCGTTCGCGTAAGCGCTGGCGAGGGGTACACACTCAATGTGGCATTCAGTGATGGTACGAGTGGAAAAGTCGATCTGTCTTCAAGACTCTTTGGGCCGATGTTTGAACCGCTCCGAGATTCGGCGCTGTTTTCGCAAGTTCAGGTTGATGAGTTTGGAGCCGTCTGCTGGCCTAATGGAGCAGATCTAGCTCCGGATGCTGTCTATCGAACGATCTCGTCCGGAGCTGACCAGCAAAGTGAATTAGCTTCTTAATTAACTCACTGGACGGCAGCCCCGTCCTCTTTGATTACTTCGCGTGTACTGGTTAGCACAGTCCATACTGGGCGATTTAATCCGACCGTGATTTCCCAGAAGCCGGTCTGTCCAATCTCGCCGTAGGCGACTACACGTCCAGGTGGCGGTGTGCAGTTTCCGAGAACCGTTATCGGCCACCGTACATGAATGAGCGATTAGCTCCAAGTGGCCGTCCATAGCGGCATTCCGGCAATATTTGTTTTCGGTGGAAATACAAGTGTCGGCGCCTCGTGAGTTTGTCATTCGGTACCATTTAGCTGTTCCTTTGCTCTGGCTATGACACGCGTCCGTTTTGCGCCATCCCCCACCGGTTACCTTCACATAGGCGGGGCGCGAACCTTTATCTTTAACTGGCTTTACGCCCGGCACAATCGTGGCACGATGATTCTTCGCATCGATGATACCGACGTCGAGCGGAACAGTGAGGTGTCGCTCGAGTCGATCCATCAAGGTCTCGAATGGCTAGAACTCGGGTGGGACGAATTCTACCGTCAGTCCGAGCGCGTCGCTCTGCATCGACAGGCCGCCTGGGCCATTTTTGAGAAAGGCCTTGCGTATCGGGACTTCACGTCGGCCTCACTAGCGCTAGAAAATTCAAGCGAAGGATGGGTTTCGAATCCAGGAATGCGGGAGCTATCTCGAGAGGAAAGCGATCGCCGGGCCCATTCTGGCGAAGCTTTCGTACTGCGCTTCCGCGTGCCACGCGAATCGCGAAACGAGATTGTTGTACGCGATCTTGTGTACGGGACGGTGACGAAGGCTACAAGCGACGTGGAGGACTTCGCGCTGCTCCGCTCGACAGGCGTGCCGACCTATCACATGGCATCCTGTGCGGACGACGCAGATCTGCGCATTACCGACATTCTCCGCGGCCAGGAACACTTGGCGAATACCTTCAAACACGTGCTGATCTTCGAAGCTCTTGGCGTCGACACGCCGAACACTGCTCATTTGCCACTCCTGATGGCGCCCGACGGTGCGAAGCTGTCAAAGCGCAAGCATGGTCCCGTCGTGAGCGTCACGACATACCGTAATGCCGGTTTCCTGCCACATGCGTTTGTCAACTTTCTTTGCCTGCTCGGATGGTCGCCGAAAAATGACATCGAGAAAATGTCACGAGAGGAACTCATTGAGCTGTTTTCGCTCGAAGGCATCCACCGCGCGAACGCCATCATTAACTTTACAGAGAAAGACCCTTTCGATCCAAAGGCCATATGGCTGAATGCGGAACACCTCCGCACGCTCAGCTTCGACCAACTCGCAAGACGCTTGATGCCTTATGCGCAACAGGCAGGCTTCCGGAACGTCACGGTAGAGAAGCTTCGTGCGATTACTCCGCTCATCCGTGAACGGATCCGGTTGTTAAGCGAGGTGGCTATGGTCGCGGATTTCTTCTTCGGGGAACCGGGACCCTACGATCCCACAGAACTGATTCCTCAGAAGGGGGATGCCAACATGGCTACGCTGGCGTTGTCCAAGGCCAAAAAAGTTTTGGCTGCCGTGCCTGTCTTCGACCATGGAACCATCGAGGCAGCCCTACGAGGCGCTGCGGATGAACTCAAACTCAAAGCAGGACAGACGTTCCAGCCTATTCGCGTCGCGGTTTGCGGACGCAAGAATGCACCGCCTCTCTTCGAGACGCTCGAAGTGCTCGGGCGGGAGACTGTGCTGACTCGTATCGACTCCGCGCTAGATATTGTCAATGCACGACAACAACTTGCCTCTCTCTAACTTTATAAGGGATATCATTCTCAAGGATCATGTGAGTGGAAAGTATGGCGGGCGCGTCCGCACGCGCTTTCCACCGGAGCCGAATGGCTACCTGCACGTCGGGCATGCCAAGAGCATCGTATTGAATTTCGGCCTCGCCAAGGAGTTCAGGGGCGAGTGCAACCTGCGATTCGACGATACAAATCCTATCAAAGAAGAGACCGAATACGTTCAATCGATTATCGAAGACATCAAATGGCTGGGCGGCGATTTCGGTGATCGGATCTTTTATGCATCAGACTACTTTTCGCAGTTGTATCTTTGGGCCATCGAGCTCATAAACAAAGACAAAGCCTACGTCTGCGATTTGAGCAGCGACCAGGTGCGCGAGACCCGCGGCACTCCTACGCAACCCGGTCACGACAGCCCCTTTCGTGACAGGAGCGTGGAAGAGAATCTCGGTCTTTTCGAGCGCATGAAGAACGGAGAGTTTCCCGATGGCGCACGGACATTACGCGCGAAAATCGACATGAGGTCGCCGAATCTCAATTTGCGGGATCCCGTGATATACCGGATTTTGCATGCTGAGCATCATCGAACCGGCAACCAGTGGTGTATCTATCCGATGTACGACTGGGCGCACGGCGAATCCGATTCCATCGAAGGCATCACTCATTCCATTTGTACGCTCGAGTTTGAAGACCATCGTCCGTTATATGACTGGTTTCTGGAGCAGCTTGGGATTTTCCACCCGCAGCAGATCGAATTCGATCGATTGAACCTAACGTACACGGTGCTGAGCAAGCGCAAGCTGCTACGGCTAGTCGAGCAAGGTATCGTAGAAGGCTGGGATGACCCGCGCATGCCCACGATTAGCGGGATGCGGCGCCGCGGTTACTCCCCGGAAGGGCTGCGGAATTTCGCACGGAGCCTCGGCGTATCGAAGACCAACGGCATCACGGAATTTGAAAAGCTCGAGTATTATATTCGCGAGGATTTGAACAAGGCGGCGAAACGCGTGATGGCAGTATTGCGCCCCTTGAAACTCGTGCTGACAAACTATCCCGAAGGCCAGGTGGAGTTCGTCGAGGCTATTAACAATCCTGAGGACGCAAGTGCGGGGACGCGGCCGCTACCCTTCTCCCGTGAGCTTTGGATCGAGCAGGAGGACTTTCTCGACGTGCCTCCCAAAGGGTACCACCGCTTGTATCCGGGCAATGAGGTCCGGCTACGCTATGGCTATATCATCAAATGCCAGAACGTGGTGAAAGATCCGGCGACCGGCGAGATTCTGGAGATTCAGTGCACATATGATCCAGACACACGCAGCGGCCAACGGACGCGGAAAGTGAAGGCGACGATTCATTGGGTATCGGCGGTGCACGCGATTCCCGTGGAGGTTCGGCTTTATGACAAGCTGTTCACTACAGAGAACCCAAACAATGTACCAGGGGACGGGGACTTCACAATGTATTTGAATCCCAAATCGCTCGAGGTGGTGCAGGCGAGGGCCGAAGCGTCGTTGGCAAGCGCTAGGCCTTGTGACCGCTACCAATTCGAGCGCCTCGGGTATTTCTGCGCTGATAGGTGCAGCGCGGCGGGGCGACTGGTTTTTAATCGCACTGTCGAGTTACGAGACACCTGGGCGAAGCTTCAGAAGAAGATCTAGTGCTGGGGCTTTGAAAGCTGCCCGCCGGCTCTCTTCCAAAAGGAATAGAATAGTGCTGAAGTGCCCATTCGAGAGTACAAACCGGACCAGTTCTTTCGGGCATCCATTGACACAATGGATGATACAGAAGATTGCAAGACCTACGTTGCCGAGTACTTCTCATGGAAGGTTCCGCGGCACGGCGAGGCAGTTTTTACAGAGCTGCAGGAGGCAGAGAAGTTTTTGCTCGCAGTATACGCAGAAGACACGCCCGATATTCCCGTATTGGAGCGGCAGTTCAGAATGACTCCTTACCTTGAATCACAGCCGAAAAGCGCGCAAACATCGGCATAAACTGCACCGCACCGCTTCCGGCCACTAATGCTGATCCATGGCTGGGACAAAGCCGCGCGGAGCCGGATGATTTGACGATATTTGAATAACTGAAGTGGCTCACGAGCGCGAAGGCTCCGGGGTTGTGGAAAGGTCTGTTTACTGACATCCCACAAAACACGTTCCGTGCCCCTCCGTGAGAAATCGACCCGACCTGCTATTGCTTTTCAGACCATTCTCCAGCTGGCGACTTCCCGTCAACTTGGGTGAGCGGATGCTAGGGGCGTTTTTCAGGAGTAATCGGCAAACGCCTTATAACGGCAAATCTCGGACTTATGAAGCCAAATACACTGGCAATCTACTTGAAACTTTTTGCAACAGGCACAGAAGACTGAGCAGATGCGCGGTAGACCGGCGACTCAGAATCTCAGCCCTGGAACTCAACTGTTACTCATGCGCCTACTCGGCGCGTAGCGCTTCAATCGGGTTTACTGATGCGGCTCTTTTCGCGGGCACGAAGCTGGCAAGTAACGATGCAAAGCCGAGCAGAACAGCTATAGCGATCAGGCTCTCAGGATCCCATGAGTTGACGCCGAACAGGATCTGGCGAGCTAAAGTAGCGCCGCCGATTGCAGCTATCGCGCCGATCGCAATACCCAGAACGGCGAGTGTGCCAGCCTCACGTATGATCAATCGATACACGGACCGATGCTCTGCGCCGAGGGCCATTCGCACGCCGATCTCGCGCGTTCTTTGGCTGACCGAGTATGCGATAACACCGTAAAGCCCGACTATTCCTAACAGCAACGCGGCGGCACCAAAACCTGCCACGAGCATCGCTGAAGAGCGGTGCAGAGACGCTGTTTCGGAGTTCTTAATGAACGCTTCCATCGTCGCCTCGTTCCGCACGCCAATATCAGTGTGCAGTTGCTCAATTGTCCGTCTCAGACCCGGAAGTATTGCTTGCGGCTCCTGCGATGTGCGGGCAATCACGAAGAAGTAGTCGCTTGGGTCCTGGTTGAAGGGATGATATTCCGCCGGCCAGATATCCGAATCGAGTTCGCCTTCGCGGATATCACCTACGACACCGATGATGGTCTTGATAGATTTCGGCGATAACCGGGTGTCGCCAATTTGTTGTCCGATCGGGTTCTCACCGGGAAAGTATTTCCGGGCAAGAGTGTTATTGATGATGACTACTTCCGGCTTCGACTTGTCCTCAGCATCGCTGAAGTAGCGGCCGCGCAAAAGCGTCGCTCCGATGGTTCTGAAAAATTCTCCACTGACATCTCGCTCGTTCACTTCGATGTGCTTACCGTCATACGGCCTGCCGACGAAACGAATCCAGTCCGTGTCGCCGTTGGAACCCGCTGGCCGCAGCGTGGTTTAACGCGGCCGACTGCACTCCCGGAATCGTTTCCACCTGGGTGAGGACGTCGCGCCCCAGCGCGATGCTCTGTTCGTCTTTGCCGTACTTAGTATCGGGCGCTCCGACCTGTAAGGTCGCCAGATGATAAGGGCGAAAGCCGAGTTCCACGTGCATCAATTGATACAAGCTCTTGCCGAAAAGTGAGGCCCCGACGAGCAAGACCATGGCGGTTGCCAGTTCCACAACTACCAACCGTGAACCAACTCTGCGCCAGGCTTTTCCAGCCGAGCCTCGGCTCCCTTCCGCCAAACTGTTGCCCATATCAGAGAACGAAAAATGGAACAGTGTAGTAGCGGTAAATACCACCACGGCCATCGCCGCCAGCGCTAATACGAAGGTAACAACCCGCCCATTTACACATACACTCAGCATGAACGGCATTCCGGGGAGCATGTCAGCCGGAATGAGCGTCTTCAGCGCCTGCGTGCCCCACTTGGTGAAAACGAGCGCGGCGACGCTCGATGCCGTGACAATGGCAAACGCCTCTGTCGCGAATTGCATTGTCAACCGGGACCTTGATGCCCCGAGTGCTCCTCGCACCGCGATTTCTCGACGCCGCCCCTCCGAGCGCACCAGGATGAGGCCGGCGACGTTCACATAGGCTATGAGCAGAAGAAGAGCTGCACCGCTCATTAATACAAGGAGTATGGGACGAATTTTGCCTACGATCGCCTCCGAGAGGGGAATGAGGGAAACGCCGCGGCCCCGATTCGAATCAGGGAATAGTCGCTCGAGGTGCCTGGCGATAGCGGAGAGATTGGCCAGAGCGCGCTCAGGGGACACGCCGTCTTTCAGACGCCCAACGGCGAACAGATCGTGGCAGCTGCGACGCTGCTCACACAAACTGTCCTTGGGATTGATTGTCGTCCAGAAATCGCTGGAATCGAGAGGGGCGAAATGAAAACTGGGCGGCAGCACGCCGATCACGGTATACGCGTTGCCACTTAACAAGACCGGCTGTCCCAAAATGCTTTTACGGCCGCCGAATTTCTCTTGCCACAACGAAAAACTCAGGAGAGCCACGCGACGGCTACCCGGACCGTCTTCGTTTTTGGCAAACGTTCGCCCCACCGCCGGAGTCACTCCCAGTGTTTGGAAGAAGCCGCCGCTCGCGCGGCCGCCGAGGACGGGCTCAGTCCCGGATCGCGTGCTCATCAGGAAACCGGCTCCCGTGTAGGCATCAAAGGATTCCAAGACGGTTTGTGAGCGCTTCCAATCTTGGAAATCCTCATAAGAAAGGTTTGCGATGGCAAGCGGGTCGGAAGTTTCCGCTAGTCGAACCAGGCGCGCTGGTTGACGGTAAGGTATGGGTTGAATCAGCGCCGCGTCGACGAACGCGAAGATCGCAGCGCAAACAGCCATTCCAAGTGAAAGCACAAACACGGCGGTAACAGAATAGCCGGGCCGGTTTACCAATTGCCGAAACGTGAATCGGAATTCCGAAATAAGGTGCTCCACCGAAAGCACGGTGCTTCTGTCGCGATAGGCTTCTGTTGCCGCGGCGAGGCCGCCGGCCTCGAGAAGCGCGGCGCGTCTGGCCTGCTCCGGTATCATGCCGGAGCGGAGGTTGTCGGCGATTTGCATTTGAAGATGGCTCTCAAATTCCTCGGCCATGTCGTTGTCCCGATGCCTCTGCTTAAATAACCCTAGGATCCGGCTAGCCCAGCTTCTTAGCGTTCTCATGCCAAGTCCTCACTCGGTTTGAAGAAGCGTCCAAGAATCGCGGTCGTTTGAGCCCAATCGCGGGCTTCGCGTTCCAGTTGCTTGCGACCGGCGCGCGTTAGCTTGTAAAACTTCGCGCGGCGATTATTTTCCGATACACCCCATTCAGAGGAGATGGAGCCTTCCTGCTCCAGCTTCAAGAGCGCTGGGTAGAGTGTTCCGTAGTTCAGGGACAAGAGATTGCCGCTTGTCTGCTCGATACGGCGTGCAATGCCGTACCCATGTAAAGGCCCTAGCGTTTCGAGCCTCTTCAGCACCATAAGAGCGAGTGTGCCTTGCCAAACATCCACTTTGCCGTCCATTATGGGCTTCCCATATGTAGTATCGGACACGGCATATGGCTAACCAATGGGAGTTTTGGTGCGGAGAGGGGGACTTGAACCCCCACGGTGTTACCCGCTAGCACCTCAAGCTAGTGCGTCTGCCAATTCCGCCATCTCCGCTGATGAGAAAACTTACTTGTGGGGTCCCGGTTGGGATTTTGGCGCGGGCGTTTTCGGAGCGGTAACCGGCGCGGGACGGCGATGCTCCAGGATACTTCCCGTGCTCGGTGTTCGGTTGTTCGCCATAATCACCAGAACCAGTGAGGTAATCATGAACAGGGCGGCCGCAACCGTGGTCGCCTTGGACAAAACGGTGGCAGTTCCGCGGGGCCCGAACACCGTTTGAGAACCCATACCGCCGAAGGCGCCTGCCAAATCTGCCGCTTTCCCGCTCTGCAGAAGGACGACGATGATCAGAAAGAAACAAATAATAACGTGCAGGGCCGTGACCAGATACAACATTGCCAGATCCGAGTATAGCAGCGGTTGCGCGGTGCGACAGTGGAGCTATGCCCGATTCTGCCGAACGAACTCACCACCTCTCGCTCGAGAATCTGCGCGAGGATTACTGGGCTGGCGTTCTCAACGAACAGAATTGCGAAACAAACCCAATCGTGCAATTCGAGAGGTGGCTAAACGAAAGTCAAGCTGCTGATTCCAAAGAACCCAACGCTATGACGCTGGCGACAGTAAGCGCGGACGGGCGACCGTCAGCCAGAATCGTCTTGCTGAAGGAAGTGAGTGACGCTGGGTTCGTTTTTTACACCAATTACACCAGCCGCAAGGCCAAAGAACTGGAAACGAACCCATTCTGTGCGCTCACATTCTGGTGGGACGCGGTGGAGAAGCAGGTGCGCGTAGAGGGTCGGGCGGAACGAATTTCACGGGAGCGATCGGACGCATACTTCCGCACTCGGCCGAAAGGCAGTAAGCTGGGAGCTTGGGCATCCCATCAAAGCGAAGTGTTACCCAGCAGACAACTGCTCGAAGAACAGTTGTCTAAACTTGAGCATAGGTATGCTCACACCGCGGAGATCCCGGCGCCCGACTTTTGGGGCGGCTATTGTGTTGTACCTTACACAATTGAATTCTGGCAAGGGCGGCCCAACCGCCTTCATGATCGGATCCGTTATAGAAGGTCAGGCGAAAGTAGCTGGCTGATCGAGCGGCTATCTCCATAGTCAACGAAGCAATTAGTCCATGCGTCTGTCTCTTGTGTTCCTGCTTCTCTGGGTTGCTGCGGCGAGTGTCTCCACCCTGCTCGCAACTTCTTCCGCGGATGAATTGATCAAGCAAGTGCAAGATCGATACAACGGAGCACGGACTTTATCGGTGCAGTTCGAAGAAGATTACAGCATTCAAGGTCACCCGAGACCCTCCGAATCCGGAACAATGATCCTGAAGAAACAGGGCAAAATGCGCTGGGATTACACGCGGCCGCCGGGCAAGCTCTTTCTCTCAGATGGCAAGAATGTATACCTATATACCGCAAGCGATAACAGAGTAGAAAAAGTTCCGCTGAAGGACACCGAGGATATGCGGGCCCCGCTCGTGTTTCTCTTGGGGCACCTGGACATGAAGAAGGATTTTCGGGATTTCCAGGTGACGTCCGCCGAGCACGGAAACTGGCTGGACGCTTCGGCTAGCAGCGATCGAGTACCCTACGACAAAGTTGCCATGCTGATACTGCCCAATGGCGCGATTGGAGAGCTGAAGGTATACGGGCGTGATCAGTCCGTGATGTCCTTTTTCTTTCGAGAGGAGAAAGTGAATCCGCCGGTGCAGGACCAGTTATTTCACTTCGCTATCCCGCCCGGTGCTGAGGTGGTGGATGCCATGGATTCCGGGTCGCAGGAACAGTAACACATGGCAGAGTTTCTTCTTCGGTACGCCGATGGCCGCGGCCAAATGCACGAGCAGGTAGCCGATGCGCCGTCCGAGCGCGATTTGCGAGACCGGTATTCGCAACAAGGATTCCTAGTGTATTCAGTGCGCGCCCGAGATCTGGGGGCGCGCCTGGGTGGTGTCAGCCGCCGGAAGAAGACGGTCAATCTAGAGAAATTCCTAATCTTCAATCAGCAATTTGTGACTTTAGTTCGGGCTGGGCTGCCGATTCTGCAAGCGCTTGATCTGCTGGCAGACCGGCTTACAGACGAGAAACTGGGCCGGCATATCAGGGCGGTGCGGGACGAAGTGCGAACCGGAACGGTCCTGTCCGACGCGTTCGCGCGCCAGGGGGTCTTCCCTCCGATGTATGTAACCTCTGTGCTGGCCGGTGAAAAGAGTGGTTCGCTGCCCGAGGTGTTGGACCGCTATCTGGCATATCAGAGGCTCACGCTGGCGGTGCGTAAAAAGCTGCTGGTTTCGCTGCTCTATCCCAGCGTTCTGATTGTGATGGTGATCTGCCTCATCATCTTCTTGGTGACTTACGTCGTCCCGAACTTCGCGGCTCTGTATACCAGCATGGAAGCGAAGCTGCCGGCCGCGACTGAAATTCTGATTGCGGTTGGCACAACGGCGCGCAATTACGTGCTGACGGGGGTCGTTGCACTGGTCGCCGCAGGCATTCTAGCGTACTTCTGGGCTCGGCGCGACTCGTCGCAAGAAAGACTAGATCGTGTCAAGATGCGCATGCCTCTGTTGGGAGAGATCTGGACCAAGTATCAGGTAGCGCAGTTCTCGCGCGTTTTAAGCACCCTACTCATCGGCGGCATCCCGCTGGTGCAATCACTGGAAACGGCGGGCCGGTCGCTCGGTACGGTCCTGCTGAAAAAAGCTCTCGATCAAACGGCCGTGCTGGTGCGCGAGGGCAAGTCTCTTTCGGCAGCATTAAAAAAGACCGGAATCGTACCGGGATTGGCAATCGACATGATGGAGGTTGGCGAGTCGACCGGAGCATTACCCCAGATGCTGAGCAGCGTGGCTGAGTTTTATGAAGAGGATGTGTCGACGCGCATGACGGCGGTCCTCTCGCTGATTGAACCCGCCATCATGGTGTCGATGGGTATTTTCGTCGCCTTTGTGCTGGTGGCTCTGTATCTACCAATTTTCTCGTTAGCGAACACGATCAGGTAAATGGCAACAGAAACGATCAAACCGAAAGACGCCTCCGAAGAAGCGGAACAGGCGCAACTGCTAGCCCGGCGTTATCGGTGCGAATTCATCAACCTGCATACAGCGAAGATTGACCACGAACTCTTTCGCACGGTACCAGTGGACCTCATGTTTCGGTATCACTTTGTACCATTGCAGGCGCAAAACGGAACGCTTGAAATCGCGATCGCCGACCCGCGCCAGATCGTTCTAATCGACGAGCTCTCAGTGCTGCTCGGAAAAAAGCTGCGGACGAAGATTGCGACCTATTCGCAGATTTCGGACCTGCTAAAGAAAACCGAGCAATCGCAGCGCGTGCTCGAGGAAGTCACCGAAGGATTTGCGCTGGATGTCGTCGGTGATGACGAGGGTGCCGACGAGAATCTTTCGATCGACCGGCTCACCTCGGATGAAGGCAATATCGCGCCAGTGATCAAACTGGTGGATACAACGATCTTCAACGCACTGGAACGCCGCGCCAGCGACATTCACATTGAAGCGCGCGATCAGGAACTGGCGATCAAATATCGCATAGATGGCGTGCTGCAATATGCGATGAGCCCGATTGCGAAGGAATGGTATTCCGCCGTCATTTCGCGCATCAAGGTGATGAGCGAACTCGATATCGCCGAACGGCGCGTTCCGCAGGATGGACGCTTCCGCGTGCGGTATAAGGGACGGCTGATTGATTTCCGGGTGTCCATCATGCCGACGATTTATGGCGAGGATGCGGTACTTCGTGTACTCGACAAGGAATCGATGAGCGAGAAGTTCGCGCGGCTGACTCTGGATGTTGTTGGGTTCGCGGATCAGGATCTGGCGAAATTCCGGCGTTTTATCAAAGAGCCGTACGGAATGGTGCTGGTAACCGGGCCGACTGGTTCGGGAAAAACAACGACGCTGTATGCGGCCCTGAGCGAAATCAAGAACGATGAGGACAAGATCATTACGATTGAAGATCCTGTCGAGTACCAAATCAAAGGGATCACGCAGATCCCAGTGAACGAGAGGAAGGGATTGACCTTCGCGCGAGGATTGCGATCGATCCTGCGACACGACCCGGACAAAATTCTGGTTGGCGAAATTCGCGACCAGGAAACAGCGCAGATCGCCATTAATGCCGCGCTTACCGGCCACCTGGTATTCACGACGGTACACGCGAACAACGTTATCGACGTGCTGGGCCGATTTCTGAATATGGGTGTCGAGCCGTACAATTTTGTCTCGTCGTTGAACTGCATTCTTGCCCAGCGGCTGGTCAGAGTTATTTGTCCGCACTGCCGGGAGCGAGTGACCTATGATGACGCGTACCTGCGCGAGAGCGGTCTCGACCTTGCCGAATGGCGCTCCTTTCCGTTCCATGAAGGGCGTGGCTGCATCGAATGCAGCGGTACCGGTTTTCGCGGTCGCACGGCGATTCACGAACTGCTGGATTTGACAGAAGAGATACGCGAAATGATCGTGGATCGAAAGTCGACCTCCGAGATCAAGCGAACGGCAAAGGCCGACGGAATGACATTTTTGCGGCAATCGGCGCTCGATCGCGTAAGCGGCGGGATTACCACGTTACGAGAGGCGAACAAAGTCACCTTTATCGAAGGGTAGGTATTGGTTGTTGTTGACGGAAAAGATACAGGGGTGGATTTCGGATCCGCCGCCTAATTATCTGTTTGAAATTACGGACACGTCGCTGACGTCGGTATCACCCCGGAACCCGGCCGCGCAGGGTCGTGAAGTTCTGACGGAGCGCGGCCTCTCCGTTTCTCCGATCGCCCCCAATCTATTGAAGCCGCAGCTTTACCGCGATGCGCTACGGCGAGTGCTTCCGCCGAATGGAACAAAGCGCCTGAGAACGGCGCTGGTTCTTCCGGATTACGCCGTCCGGATGGCGCTCCTGGATTTTGAAGCATTCCCGTCGGGGGAAACGGAGCGCACCGCTCTGCTTCGCTTCCGGTTGCGTAAGAGCGTACCGTTCCCCATCGATGAAGCGCAAGTTTCGTATTCGATTCAGACGCAAACCGCCAGTCAGGTGGAAGTACTAGCGGTAGCGATTGCCCGTCCCATCCTAGCCGAGTATGAAGGGCTGTTTACGGAAGCCGGTTTGCGGCTGGGGTTAGTCGTTCCGTCGTGCCTTGCCGCTCTGCAGTTGTGCCGGCCAGAGCAGGAGGAACTCACGCTGCTTATGAAGGCGGCCGGGGCAACACTTTCGGTGGTGCTGCTGGAGCGCGGCCGCGTGCGTCTGATCCGCTGCCTGGATTTGACAGACAATGAGTCCCAGGAGAACCGCTCGGCTGCAGACATTGTGCTGCCACTTCTGCAACAGACGATCGCGTATTCCGAAGATCAGCTTGGAAGTGGCGTGGGCCGGGTTCTGCTATGTGGCTTCGGTCTCGAAACCGAGGCTGTGATAGACGTGATTGCGCGAGAGTTGGGGATGGCTTCGGCTCCAGTGCAATCGAGATTCGGAACGGCATCGCACGACAACGCGGGCCTGCTAGGGCTGCTGGAGCGATACGCCGCATGAACACCCCACTCTTGGACATCAATCTTGCATCACAGCCGTTCCGGCGTGAGCGCGCAACCAATGCCGCACTCGCGGCCATTTCCGCGGGGCTTCTGTGCTCGCTTCTGATTCTGACCGGGTTGATTTTGCACGAGCGTTCGCGAGCGGCCGATTTACGCCGGGTGATGAATTCTGAAGCCGCGCAGCTCCGGTTACTCCAGAACCGCCAGAATCATTTTTCGGCGATTCTGGCCAAGCCTGCGAATGCAGACGTTTTCGCCACGAACGTCTTCCTTAATGAGCTGATTGCGAAACGATCAGTCAGTTGGACGCGCGTGTTCAGCGACCTTCAGACGGTGATGCCCAGCGCCATGCAGTTGCTGGCGATCCGTTTGCCTCAGGTAGCGACGGAAGATGCAAGCGGCACGAACCGCGTACAGCTCGATATGGTTCTGGGAAGCGAAAGACCGGACGCGGTCATCGAGCTACTGAAGCGCCTGCAGGAATCAACGCTCTTCGGGCCCGCATCGGTGGTGAGCGAGACACCTCCCAACCAGAACGATCCTCTTTACAAATACAAAGTGACGGTGGCCTATGCCCAGAAACTTTAATTCGCTGATGGGCGCGGCAATGCAGCGGGGAACCCGGTTTTGGCTGCAGGTGAGCTGCATTGTTTTGGCAGTATTGAATGGGATCGCTCTCTTCCTGTACTTCGCTCCGCCGGGCGGCTCGCGGGCAGAACTGGCGCAAGAGAGCGAGCAGATTAGAAGTGAGATTGCCGCTGCGCGAAACCGGTCTGTGCGACTGAAAAATGTGGCGGAAAAGGTGGAAGTGGGAGGCCGCCAATCCGGCGATTTCGAAGCCAGATACTTTGTTCCAAAGCGCATCGCATATGGAGCTGTAATCGCCGAGATTCAGCGAATGGCGAAGAGTTCCGGTGTGCAGGAGCGCGAGGCGGTTTTCGCGGAAGAGCCGATCGAGGGGACGAGCGATTTATCGCTGCTGAACGTGACGGCCGATTATCAAGGTTCCTATGAGAGTTTGCTGGGTTTTCTCAATGCAGCCGATCATTCTCCGATGCTGCTGATGCTTGACGCGCTTGGTGCGACGCCGCAGCAGAAGGGCGGCGAGATCAACACCTCGATCCGGTTTCAGGCGGTCATTCGCGACGACGGCAGCGGGGCGTCCGGAGTATCGCAATGAAGGCAGCGGCGCAGACGAGAATTTTTGGTCTCCGGGTCGGAATCGATCCCAAAATACTGGCAGGTGGCCTGATCGCGATCGCGGTACTTCTATTTTGGTATAACTCGCGATCCGACGATGCGGGCGGCGCGGCGAGCGTCAGTTCGCACGCTCGTGGCGGAACGATCGCGTCTCCCCAGGCCAGGCGCACGGCGGTGCGCCGGACGGCTGCGCCGAGTGATCGGGGGGTGCCGCGCGTGAGGCCGGTAGATCCGACGCATGGCGATCTGGATCCCACGCTGCGGCTGGATTTGCTAAGCCGCGTTCAATCCGTACCTCCAGCTCCTGCTGGCCGAAATATCTTCGAAGCGGGCCCCGCGCCAGGCGTTACTAATAACGGTGCGGGTACGATCAAGGGACCAATCATACCGGTCGTGCAAAGACCTCCAGTTCAGACGATGCCGGCAGCGATCACCGCTCAAGTAAACATCCCGCTAAAGTACTACGGCTTCGCGAAGCCGGTGAATAAGCGAAGGGGGAATCTCGGCTTCTTTCTCGACGGCGACAACGTGCTGATGGCGAGTGAAGGCGAGTTGATACAAAAGCGATACTTGGTGGTACAACTCACGCCTCACGGCGCCCGTCTTGAAGACACTCAGTTGAGGCAGGATCAGACCCTGCCCGTGATGGCGGAAGCGGCGGTTCAATGAGCTACGCCCATAGCGAACGAGGATCGGCGCTGCTGATCGTCTTTGTGTTCGCCGCGATGGTTGCGGTTATGCTCTACATGGAACTGCCGGTTGCAGTTTTTGAAGCGCGGCGGCAAAAAGAGCAATTGCTGGTGGATCGCGGCAACGAGTACGCTCACGCCGTCAAGCTGTTTGTGCGCAAGGTCGGCCGATATCCCACCTCGATCAGCGAGCTCGAAGATACCAATCGCATGCGCTTCCTGCGTCGCAAGTATAAAGATCCGTTCACTGGAAAAGATGATTGGCGGCTGCTGCACGTCGGTCCCGGCGGGGTGCTGCTGGATTCGAAAGTCGCCAAAGTGAATCCGCTTTCGGGAAATAGCAAGAGCCAATCTTCAGGAGCTTTTGGTTCCTCATTTGGAAGCACGGCTTCAACACCGAACGGAAGCACAGCTTCAACGGCGAGTACCAATACCGGACTCGGAACGTTCGGTTCGAGCTCGTCGTCCGATTCGAGCAGCGCACCCGAAGTGGTCGTGCCGCCTGTTCCGCAGCGCTCACCCGCCGTGGCGGCGAACGGAGCGGGTGCCGGTCCAACCGCGCATTCCGCTGAAGCCGACCTGACGTCAGGAGTCGCGCCTAACCCGGCCGAAATATCGGCACAAGCAGAGCAGGGGGTGAATGCGACTCTGACCGCAGCGGCAGACCTGGGCGGAACGAACGCAAACGGGCCGCAGCAGACGAACGGAATGCCAGCCCTTTCGCAGAACGGGGTCGAGAACGCAGCCGCGAATGCGGGCGCGAACGCAACGCAGCCAGGGACAAGCCCAACCGGAGTGCAGCCTGGCGGAGGCCCAAACGGAGCGCAGTCGGGGCTAGGCGCGAACGGAGCGCAGCCTGGCGCGGGCCCAAACGGAGCTGTGAGGAACGGTCAGGCGGGAAGTGTTGCCCCGGGTGGCGGAGCACTGATGAGCGGTGGACTCGCCGGTGTTGCCAGCAAGGCGCAAGGGCACACTATTAGAGTGATAAACGACCAGACCAACTATTCGCTTTGGGAGTTCTACTACAGTCCGCAGAACGATACCGCTGGCGGTGGAGGAACGTTGCCAGGAACCGCTGGACAGCAACCTGGTACACAACCGCAGAACGGAAATTCATCGGGATTCGGACAACAAACCGGAAGCGGCTTTTCGATTAGTCCGGGTCTGAGTTCATCGCCCGCGGGCGGTGCTGCACCGCAAAGCACAGCACCAAGTGGGCCGCCGGAGTAGACAAGCATCGTAGCACGCGCTTGTAACCGTGTCACTATTGATCCGCCCTCAAGGTCATCGCGGGATCAACTATCGCGGCACGGCGTGCTGGTAACCAGCAAGCGAGTGCCGCTACTCCGGAGAGGAGGTAAGAGATCGCTACAAAATGTGAAGCGATCATGCGGCCGAACTGCAAACAGCAGAGCGGAAATAAATCGGGTTACGGCCCAAGCGCACGCGAGACCGCAGACAAGACCTGCAAAGGTAAGTTGCAGTCCTTGTTTCATGACCATACAGATCACGTCTCGTGTTTGCGCTCCCAACGCAATCCGGATACCGAACTCTTTCATTCGCTGAGTCACGAAATAAGAGACCAGACCATATAGCCCGATGCTCGCGAGTAACATCGCCAGCCCGGCAAGCCCACTGAGCAAGAGGGCCGGAAACCGCCGATTAGCGGTTTGATAATCGAAATACCATCCCATAG
>JAFATG010000038.1 GCA_019244055.1 Acidobacteriaceae bacterium
CCCCGCCTTATCATCGCATACCTCAATGCCGAAGCGCTCCGACAAAGCTCGCCCACTATCGAAGTCGAAAGCAGCCTGTCGGCCTTTGTCAGGCGGATTCAGGGCTCGAACGGCAACGGCCGTGAAATCGAGCTATTCAAAAAGCAATTGCGCTGCCTGACCGCCGCCACCTTTCACTTCGTTGTGTTCGGTGATGGCGCCCGAG
The DNA here is from genome assembly GCA_019244055.1 of Acidobacteriaceae bacterium. Lineage (GTDB taxonomy): Bacteria > Acidobacteriota > Terriglobia > Bryobacterales > Bryobacteraceae > Bog-105. The sequence continues at coordinate 206 of JAFATG010000038.1, forward strand.
GCGCGAAGATGCCCATTATCAATGCCTTCGACCCCCCTCTGGCTCGAAAAAGACGCACGACAACGGGTGCTCTGGCCTTCGACTATCCAGTTGTCCTCGGAATACTTCGCAAGCCTCCAACGCCATGCCGTGCCCCTGAACGAATCCGACCTTGCAGCCCTGGCCCATACAGCAATGGGCCTGGACATCTACTGCTGGCTCGCACAGCGATTACATCGAATCAACCCGCACCGTCCGCAATTCATCTCTTGGGTAGCCCTGGAAGAGCAGTTCGGCGCCGAATACGACCGTATGGTTGATTTCAGACGGTACTTTAAGCGCACCTTGAGGCAAAACAGCATGTCGCCAAACTCATACACTTGAAGACTAACGTGATTCCAGCACAATAATCCCGGCGGCCGGCCAGCTTTCGGCGCACGTGAATCGCTGTTTGCAAACCCGAGTGGCTGGGAATCTGAGGAAATATAGATAGGTCGACATCGCGCCGATTAGAGAGAGCCACCGGCCGGGGCCTCTCGCGGCTGCGCCGCCAGTTCCCCATCGCGTGTACACTACTCAATCGCCGAACCACCTTCGGCGCGCATTCTCGTACAGCTGACGCAAACTCGAATCGCTGCCATCCGGCGAAGCGAACGGCTGCCGCGGATTCATCGCGCGCGCCATCTCGAGCCGGCGTCAGTGTTCCACGGACGGAGAATCGAAGATCGAAGGGTCGTAATCCGATTCCGATCCCTGCTGGCGATTGCGATTGCGGCGCCTGCTCATGGCAGAAAATCCTCGTCCAACACTTCAGCTATGGTCCACGGACAATCAGCCGGGAATGTGTCGAGCGGCTTGTGCGTTTGTACCGCTGCACGCCGACGCGATCGCGGATAAACATCCTTCACCGCACCATCAAGCGTTCGCCGCAGACTCGGACTGGTAGCAAGCAGGTCCGCAAGCTGATAGCGCTGCTGTAAAATCGAATCGTTCCAACTCGAACTCTGCCTCTCCGACTGGTACCGCCACTTGAGCAAGTGCAGCAGCAACTCCTCGAGACGGCTCCGAAGCTCACGCCGATCTCTGCTCGCCAACGCCTCTACCTCATCAACCAGGTTTTCGATGTCGAGCCCGAGCGGCTCCAGTTCAGAGCGATGCGCCCGGAGCAAATCGGCCTGGTGCTCAGTCCATGCGACAAAGTCGGTTTCGTATGCAGTGTCCATCAAGCCCTCGCTCTCACTCACCATAGACACGGCGCCTGTACGCCCTACGACTGGAGGGAACCTGCTCTAGCCAATCTTCCCGCTTGAGCTCGGCCACTTCCGAATAGCCTAAGAACACGAACTCCGACTGCTCGACTAAAACCAAATGGCCCTCATCGAGAGTCATTCCCTGGACACGAACGTCATCACTGGGCAAATCGTCTCCGGGATCCAGAAATTTACGAGATGCTTTCTCATCCTGGCTAAGACCGGTTCGCGTATGAGCCCAGAGATGCACTCGTTCCGTCCAAATCTCGGGCTCGCCTTCCTCACTTGTGAAAACTGCCCACATCGGCACCACTGCCGATACCAAATTGACGATCGTGGTTACAGTATCCAATCCCATTAGGCCCTCAGTCCTTCCAGAAATCCTTGAAGCGTTCCGGCGATAGTTCCGTGTATCGAACCGTGTGCTGAATGTTGCGGCGCCTGCTCACTGGCTGCTTCCCGCGTTCATCCGGATATCGTGCCAGCATTCGGGTGCCCATCCGTGCCGGCGAACCTGCTGGCGCATCAGCTTCGGCGGCGTCGCAATCCGCTCAACTTTCGCGCGGAGATCGTTACATAGCGAAGTTGCCAAAAGCACAGGGTAAAGCAACGACGGTAATGTACTCGTGTATTCCGACGGCAACGACTCTAACGGATGCGGTTGTTCATTTGGCCAGTGGTCCGTTGCCCCACTCGCGTAACGATAATGGTCGCGCGCTGCATTCGGTTCCAGGTCACAGACCTGACCATCGCGGTTCACCGCGATCACCATCACCACCTGGTTAATCCTGTTTGGAAAATTCGGATGCCATGACCAAAGCATGAAATTGTACGCTATTTGAACGGGCGGCTTGTCGTAGGGCTTAGCTGCCGCCAAGCAGACGAGCTCGACCTGTTCAACGCCTACTGGATTCGGCAGTATTTGACCATCGGAGCGGAAGAATCGCGGCACCGACCATACATAA
>JAFATG010000095.1 GCA_019244055.1 Acidobacteriaceae bacterium
AAGTCTCTCTGAGGATTTCCGCCGTAGCACGCCATAGCTCTTTGTTAAGTTTTGCGGGGCGCTGAAACAGTCCGAAAGTAACGAACCGGTGGTCAATCGCAGGCAGACTGGTCATCTCAGGCGCATCGCGCGGTGGGTTGTATACAACGTAGCCGGACGGAAGTCGATACACCTTTTCTGAATACTGCGACTCGAAGCGCTCATCAGGAGTAGTCCAGCGGTCGCTCAGCATGAAATCGATTTCTTTGCAGCCGGTGGTACAGGGATAAACGGGCAGCGCCACCTGAACCGGGGCGCCACGCTGGTGAAAAACTCTTAGCACGTCTGGCGTAAAGTGCCCCGAAGTATCAACCAAAATATCGATTCGGTCTTCCAGAATCGTCCTTAAAGTCTGAGATGGTTGCATACGTTTCAAGTCCCGCCAGTACTCTGCAGCTTCTTGGTACTCTCCCGTTACTTCATCGTCCTTGCCGGCAGTGTGATAACAATAAACGGAAAACTCGTCGCGATGATGCGCCTGGAGAAGAGGAAGCAGGAAATACTCAGTGGGCGAGGACCGGTACTCCCAGGAAACGTATCCTATACGAACTCGGCGGCTCGGATCTGGATCGTTGGGAAATTCGCATCTCGGAATGGAACTCTCAGGATGAAGCTCGAACCAGCTCTCGTGCGAGCGCTTTAGATCAAGCGGGGTCTGTTCGAGATCATGCAAACTGGCGAAGAGGTAACCGGAACGAATTCCGCTGGAGACGGGATTGAGTCGTATCGCGCGCCGGTAAGAGCGGAGGCACGAGTGAAGTTTGCCTACCTGAAACTGCGCGTCCGCCAACTGGTGCAGACCGGACGCATCGAATCGCCGCAGCCTCGCAGCACGCCGAAAGCACTTGAGCACGAGCCCCTCCTGACCCAGGTTCTGATAACTCCTCGCTAGACCTTCGTAGCCAAAAACACAATTGGGATCGATTTCGATACTTCGCTTGAAAAACCTGCTCGCCTCCGACACTCTGCCAAGAAGTTCGAGTGCCTCGCCATAGTGGGCGAGAGCGCTCGCATCTTCAACCAGCGCCAAGGCACGCTCTAAGGGTTCAGCGGCTTCCCGCGGCGCGCCTGCACCTAGGAGAGCTATGCCAACATCACGCCACCACGCCGCGTCGACAGATTGGAATTCAAGCGCGCGATCAAACGCCTCGCGCGCTTTATGCCATTCATGGCGCCACGCATAGAGCACCCCCGATGCACGTAGGTGATCGGGGTTCTCAGGATCGGCCGCAAGCGCACCGGCGATTATGTTCGATGCCTGCTCGAGCTCTCCGGCCCTCAATAGTGGAACTATCGTGGCAGACACGTCTATCCCTTTTTGGCATCAGCCGGGTTGCTTCCCGGGCCCCCTGCGGCCAGCTGTCGGGCGCCGAAGAGTACCGCTAAAGCCACAGCGCCGCCCACAGCGCCGCCCACCGCTGCCGCCAGAGCGAACAGCCAAGTCGGTGCGTTTGCGCGCTTCTGGTTTTTGAGACCTACGATGTATTGTAGGAATTCAGCCGCTTCATCAAGGCTGAAATCCTTCTCAACGCAAATGTTGGATTTGATCAAGTGAGTGTGAGGTCCGCTGGTGCCCATACTTTTTTCTCCTTCGTTGTACTATCTTGATTAATCAAGAGATTGTGATCATAGGCCAATCCGCGAAAGCACGTTCCTAAATTCGTCGGACTGGCGAAGAGGCTCCAAGAACGGATCCACTTTGATATAAAGCAGCCCTGCGTCCTTAGCCTCTGCTGCCCGGTTCAGTAAATCGAGTGCTGGTTTGTACTCGCCGAGCGCAACATAGGTATCGATAAGATCGATTGACAAAAGAGATTCCGACTTGTCGGCATCAACTAACGTGCGCAGGTAAGCACGGGATTTCGCTCTGTCCCCGCGTAGCGCGTAAATCAACGCGAACATCGGCGTGCCCGTGCCCGCCTGGCCCGGTTTCAACTCAGCACTTTCGGATTTAGAAACGATTCTTGCCTCGTT
>JAFATG010000143.1 GCA_019244055.1 Acidobacteriaceae bacterium
ACCGTTGACGCCGAGTTTGGCCATGCTGTCCCGGTCCTTCGCGGAGTCCGACGACGTGACAACGAGCACGAGCGTATTCGCACATCTGCGGCTCTTCCGCATCTCCTGGATGACTTCGCCGCCATGCCTTCTGGGGAGATTGATATCGATAATGGCTAGAACCGGACACGGCACTGAGTGATCGCCGTCGACGTGGTCGAAAAATCGTAGTGCTCTCTCGCCATCCTGAACGATCTCAAGGTCGGCTTCGACCTCAGCCGCCTCAATTGCCTCCCGAATCAGGAAGACGTCGGCCTTGTTGTCTTCAACAACGAGTATACGGTGGCGCTTCCGAGCCGCAGCGGTATCAGCCTGGTAGGGTGAACCTGAACGTTGATCCTTGTCCCGGCTCGGACTCGACCCAGATGCGGCCATGATATCGCTCCACGATTCGTTGACAAATGGCCAACCCGATCCCGGTACCTGAGTATTCATCGCCTGTGTGGAGACGCTTAAAAACACCAAAGATTTTCTCCTTGAATTCGGGCTCAATGCCGATGCCGTTATCAACTACAGAGAAGAGCCAGTCTCCGGCCGCCTGTTGTTTGGCGCTCACATGTACCGTTGAGACCCGCTCCGGACTGCGGTATTTAATCGCGTTGCCAACAAGGTTCTGCAACAACTGCCTAAGATGAATGCCATGCACGCGCACACACGGCAACGGATCTGAAGTGACCCGAGCGCCGCTCTCCACGATCGCTCCCTCGAGACTGGCCAGCGTGTCTGTCAGCGCGTCATTGGCATCCGCGCTGCACTCGGGAGCCTCCAGTTTCGTCACTTGCGTATACGCCAGGAGATCACGGACCAGCATTTCCATCCGTAAGGCGCTCCCGCGCAGGTAATGCAGAAATTGAAGCGCCTGTCCATCGAGTTTGTCGCTGTAACGTTTTGCCAAGAGCTCGCTGTATATTTCGACGCCTCGTAAAGGCTCTTGCAGGTCGTGGCTAGCTGAAAAAGCGAACTGCTCGAGGTCTTGATTTGCGCACCGGAGTTCTTCCTGAACACGCTTCTGGTCGTCGATGTCGGTGCAGGTGCCGAACCATTTCGCGATCTTGCCGCCTTCGTTTGTTACCGCAAGGGCTCGCCCCATGAACCAGCGCCAGCGGTTTTCGGTCCGGTCCCAGAAGCGATACTCGATCTCGTAAGGCCGTCCGGTACTGACAGAGGCTTGCCAGGATTCTTTGCAGCGCTTTACATCATCAGGGTGAAGAATCGGTTCCCAGCTAACATCTCCGAAGTTGTTTCGATCGAAGCCTGTGAAGCCAAACCACCGTTCATTGTAGTAATCCACAAAGCCATCCGGGCGCGCGGTCCACACGATTTGGGGCATGGAGTCCGCAAGCTGCCGGAATCTGCCTTCACTCTCGAGCAAGGCCGCTTCGGCGCGCTTGCGCTCGGTAATATCGCGGGCGATTTTCGAGGCGCCAATGATCCTTCCTCGCCCATCTTTCACAGGCGAAATGGTCAGTGAGATGTTCAGCAGTGAACCGTCTTTACGCCTGCGGATCGTCTCGAAGTGGTCGACGCGTTCGCCTCGCTGGAGCCGGCTCAGAATCTCAGGTTCCTCACTGAGGCGGTCAGGTGGAATGATAATGGTGATCGATTTTCCGATCACTTCGTCCGCCGAATAGCCAAATAGGCGTTCCGCGCCCTTATTCCAGCTCGTTACGATGCCGTTAAGGTCCTTGCTGACGATTGCGTCATCCGATGAATCAACAATAGCGCCGAGCAGCAGGGTTAGGTTTTCGGCGCGCTTGCGCTCCGTGATATCCACGAGCATGTTGATCCCGCCGATAAGTCGGCCCTTGTCGTCGCGCAGAATCGTCGGATACGGAGTAAACCAAAACCGCGTACCGTCCGGCCGTTCGGCGATGCATTCCGCGCCCTGAGGGGCCTCGCCGTCCCTCAGCGCCGTAGCCATTGGGCATTGATCATGCGGTAAAGGCGTGCCATCCGGATGGAAGAGCTTCCAGGTAACGCACCATTGATCGGTACCCAATTCGGGCACGCGGCCGGAGAGCTTGACGGCTGCGGGATTGAAATGCGTGAGCCGGCCTTCGGCATCGGTCGTATAAATAGCAGCGGGCAGCGCATCAAGCATCTGGCGAAACGCTGCGTTGAGCCTTTCAGCCTCTTCGCGGGCCTCACGTTCACGGAGCAGCAGAGCCGCACGTTCCTCTTCCGCGCGGCGGCGATTGACTGCCATTCGAAGGTGCGTGCCGACTCGCTCGCGAAGTTCGTTTGCCGTAAAAGGCTTTACCAGGTAATCGTCTGCGGCGGCTTCGAGATCTTCAACTCGCATCTCTTCTCCGGCGGGCGGCGATATGAAAATGACTGGAAGCGTCTGGCCGGCGCCGTCAGCACGTACGGCGCGGAGCAGTTCGAACCCGTCGAGCATCGGCATCATTAGGTCTGCTAATAGTAGATCCGGAGGATGCTGCTGAATCAGCTCCAACGCTAGCTGCCCGCTCTCCGAGATGACGAGCTCATAATTTTCGCCAAGAATACGTGCGACATGCTCGCGCAGGTCGGCATCGTCACCCACAAGCAGAATGCGCGCTTTCTTCCTGGTGCCCGCGAGAAGATCCGTCAGCGCATTGCCGTCCGCTGCGATCATGCAGCAGCCCCCCTTGCGCTCTGTGGGAACGCGCTCGCGATGTTGAACATTTCCTTAAGGATAGAGTTGCCCGCCGATTCAGTGTAAGATAGGACGCTCAAGGTCGCCGAAACACAACAAAGTATTATGGGTCCGGCTCGTGATAAATATCTCCAATAAATGGTAGTTCCCCCCGCCAATCCCGATGCGGATCCCCAGCTTCGCCGCAATTCGCTCGGCCTTCCAGAATTGGTGTTCCAGGGTGTCACGCATATCGCACCTGCGACCAACGTAGTGTTCACGTTTCCGATCATCGCCCTCAAAGCTGGACCGGCGATGCCGCTCTCGTTCCTGCTCTCTACGATTATCTGCGTCTTTATCGGAAACACTGTCTCACAGTTTTCCCGGTACGTGCCCTCGAGCGGCGGCTATTATTCATTCGCCACGCGCGGACTCGGGAGCCGTAGCGGGTTCATGGCGACATGGAGTTACCTGGCCTATGAGATCCTCGGCGCGGCCGGAAGTACGGGCTTCCTTGGCTACCTTATATCGGACATGATGAGAACGGGCTTTCATGTAAACATCCCGTGGTGGTTCATCGCTTCTGCAACAACTGCCCTGATCTGGGTCCTTACTCATTACGGTGTCCAGCTTTCGGCCCGCACCACCGCGCTGTTGGGAGGTCTCGAACTGCTCATTATGCTAGGTCTCGCGGTCACGTTCCTGATCCATCCTGGGCCCGCTTCCACTTACCTGGCGCCCTTAATGCCTTCTTCATCCCCGCATCACTTTGGAGGCATCCTGGCTGGTATGGTCTTCTCGATTCTCGCGCTGAGCGGCTTCGAAGCGCCCGCGCCCCTAGCCCAGGAAGCTCGCCTTCCCAGCAAGTTCATCGCCCAGGCAATTATGCTCTCCCTGGCTAGTATCGGTGTGTTCTATATCTTCACTTCTTATGCGAGTGCAATCGGCTGGGGAACCGGCGACATGGCCGCCTTTGCCTCGAACCCTAATCCGTATTACGCTCTCAGCCGTGCGCTGTGGGGTGCTGGGTGGTGGTTTGTCGTGCTCGCTATCATCAATAGCGCCGTAGGAGTCGGCCTCGCCTGCACCAACGCCGCGTCGCGCGTGATGTACACGATGGGTCGGGCGGGCACGCTACCGGAAAGCTTTGGGTGTGTTCATCCTCGCCACCAGACACCGACATTTGCGATCGCCTTTGTGCAGATAGCCGGAATGGCGGCAATCCTGGTTGTGGGGTTCTTGTTGCGCCCAGATTTCATCTTCGGTTTCCTTGAAACCATTGCCACGCTCGCCGTCATTGTTCTCTACGCCATGGCAAATCTGGCTCTGACGCGCTATATGCGCCGCGAACAGCGGGGCAATTTCACTCTCTTGCGGCATGTGGTGTTCCCCTGGATCGCGACCCTGGCTCTGGTGCCTGTCCTCGTTGTCACGGTCTATCCGGAACCCTCCTGGCCCTACAACATAACCCCCTATCTGTTTCTGGTCTTACTCGTTGTCGGGTTCGCTTATATGCAGTGGCGCGAGTGGCGCAACCCGGGAGCCCTCCATCGAGGTGCAATGATGCTGATGCGCAGTGGTGCGATTTGATCTAATTAGGTTGAAGAGAATCAGGACATGATGGGGAACGAATTCGATGTGGAGTGATCGGACGAAAGACGCTTTTGCGGGGAGATCCTCGGCTCCGAACAACAACCCGGCGGCACCTGGCGTGGAGATAACGGGAAGCGCCGGGAGGCTTGCGGTGATCGGAAGAGGTATGGTGATCAAAGGCGACATAACGAGCAGAGAGAGTCTGCGCATTGACGGGGAGGTTGACGGGACGCTTGATGTAGTCGACTGTCAGCTCACAGTCGGGCGCGAAGGGAGGGTGGGAGCGAACGCTTCCGCTCGGGAAATCGAGTTGCTCGGAACTGTTCGTGGAAACTTAGAGGCCACCAGTAAAATCACTATCCGCAAGGGAGCCCGCTTAATCGGAGATCTTCGAGCGCCCGGCATCCTGATTGAAGAGGGCGCTTACGTCAAGGGCAAAATAGAGATCATCAACACCGATGAACCGGCTGAGATTAATGCGCCGCAGCCTAATGTCCAACAGCGTGCAGCGGGATCTTGAGTAGCAGCCGAACTTCTTTCAACTGGTATACTTAGTGTTTACGTAGCCTCCGGAGCGCAAAGGGCGCGGATGTGCGCCGAGATACAGGAAAGCAACTCCGCCGTCCTTCGCTCGGCGCGCTTGATACCGCGCCCGTTTTGCGCGAGTTGCTTAGGAGGTTGGCCGGTGCCCGCAGGCCTGAGGAGAAGTCCGCATGTTCATTGGCCTCCACGAGTTAGAACTACATCCAGTCCGCTTTAAGGTGGAGATCCCGGCGGGCCAGATTGAGTACGATAGCAAATTAACGCAGGCCTCAGATCTTCGGGCCGAAGGAACGGCGCAGCTCCTAAACCACTCGCTCGGAGAGATCCGCGTGCAGGGAAGGCTCAACGTTACGGTAGAAGCGACGTGTGACCGGTGCCTGGAGCCGGCGCGATTTCCGATCGAGAATAAGTTCGATCTCGTGTATATGCCGGCCTCCACAACAAATGCGGGCGGCGAAGCTGAAATCGACGAAGCGGGAGTTGAGGTCGGCTACTACGAGGGAAACGGGTTGACTTTGAATGACGTTCTGCGTGAAGTCGTACTGCTCGCGATTCCCATGCAATTGGTTTGTAGCGAGGAATGTAAGGGCATCTGCCCCGTTTGCGGCCAGAATCGAAACCAGAGGGAATGCGGTTGTCATGAGGAGGCGTTCGACGACCGCTGGAGCAAACTGAAGACTTTTCGGGCCGAACTCGGTCCGCACAACTGACCGCTACCTGGGTTCCTTCCGTACCCCGGCAGCTTACACTGTAAAGACTGACATACCTATGCCAAATCCAAAACGACGCCATTCCAAACGCCGGACATCGACGCGCCGAGCTCATGACGCGCTGCAGGTCCCGCAAATGGCCGAGTGCCCGAACTGCCACGAAAAGATCCGCGCCCACTGCGCTTGCCCGCATTGCGGGAAATATAAGGGGCGCGAAGTAATCGAAGTTGTGGAAGCGTAAGAACGCTACGATACACTTCTTTAACAAGATCCTTGGAACGAAGCTTAAGCCAAATCTAAATGGTGACTATAGCCCTCGACGCCATGGGAAGCGATCGCTTTCCTAAGCCGGAAGTTGAAGGCGCAATTCAGGCCGCAAGAGCGTTCGATCTGAAGATTGTTCTGGTTGGACGCGAAGATGTGATCCGCAAAGAGCTTAATGAGCATGGCGGTTGGCACTCGTTGCCGATTGAAATTCAGCACGCCAGTGAACAGATCACGATGCAGGACAGCGCCGGTAAGGCCGTCCGTTCCAAGAAGGACAGCTCCATTCGAGTTGCCTCCCGGCTGGTTCGCGAAGGAGTCGCCCAAGGAGTCGTCTCGGCGGGCAATACCGGCGCCGTAATGGCTACGGCCAAAATGGTGCAGGGCATGCTCCCGGGAGTAGACCGCCCGGCGCTGGCGACGGCCTTTCCCACCCTGCACGGAAAATCAGCCGTCATGTTGGACGTCGGCGCAAATGTGGACTGCACGCCTAAAATGCTGGCGCAATTTGCGGTGATGGGGAATGCCTATTCGCGTGTCATTTTCCGCAACAAACATCCGCGAGTCGGCCTGCTGTCGATCGGCGAGGAAGCGCACAAAGGCAATGCGTTGACCCACGACGCTTACCCGATGCTCAAGAGCCTCACCAACCTGAATTTCACAGGGAATGTCGAAGGACGCGACCTATATACCGGCGTGGCGGACGTGATCGTTTGCGACGGATTTGTCGGCAATGTTGCTCTTAAAGTGAGTGAGGGCTTGGTCGAAGTGGTTCGCCAATCCCTGAAGCAGTCGCTGAAAGCCAGTATCACTCGCAAAGTGGGCGCGTATCTGGCGCGCGGCGCGTTTAACGACTTCAAAAAGCGCGTGGATTACTCGGAATACGGCGGCGCGCCCCTGCTTGGCCTGAACGGTATGTGTATAATTTGCCACGGCCGCTCCAACGCCAAAGCTATTCGCAATGCGATTCGCATCGCGAAAGAGTTCGCTGAAGCGAAAATTAACGAGCGCATTGCAACTGAGCTCGACGGCTGGGCATCTGCACAAGCAGTATGAGTATTAGCGCGCCCTGTCAGCGCGGCTAGGATTTAAGCAATGAGTCCATCGCGCGGTTCCTGGCCCTTGCTTGCCGCTGCGGCGGTACTGGGATTGCCGATCCTCTGCGGGGCCAAGGAAGATCCGGTTCAGTGGGCACTCAAACCAGCAACTGCTGACCAGGTCGCACCGGGCGGAAAGATATCGCTTGAACTGACAGCAACCATCGAGCCCGGATGGCACCTTTATTCACCCACTACGCTGCCCGGCGGTCCGATCATCACGCAGATCAAGTTGGCCAGCAACCCTGCCATTGCAAGCTATGAACTGTACCGGCCACAGCCTGTTCGCAAGCTCGATCCGAACTTTCAGATTGATACCGAGACCTACACGGGCCAGGCGCACTTCCTGTTCGAGGCGGTAATTGCTGCCTCGGCGAGCGGGCAGGTTCCTGTCGAATCGTCGGTTCGATATCAGGTCTGCAGTGACGTGAAATGTTTACCCCCGGTCAAGAAAACCGCCAGTACGAACATTACCGTCCTTTCTGGAGCTCCCGCGCAAAGCTTCACCGTTCCCGATGGCTACGCGCTGGTACAAGCGAAATCGCCCGAAGCAAGTTCCGCCGGGGCTGCAGCTCCCGGTGCATCACGCCCGGTCACTTTCACCGGTTCCTCGCAAAGTTTGCTGCCGTTCCTGCTCACTGCATTCGGATTCGGTTTGGCGGCACTCTTCACACCGTGTGTATTTCCGATGATTCCGATCACGGTTTCTTTTTTCTTAAATCAGGGCAACGGCGTGGAAGGGCCGCACAAACAGCGCGGCTGGGCACAGGCCTTACTGTTCTGCGTAGGAATCATCGTGCTGTTCACCGGTTTAGGTTTTCTGGTAACAGCGATTGCCGGGCCGTTTGGCGTCGTTCAGTTGGGTTCAAGTCCTTGGGTGAACGGTTTTATCGCTCTGGTGTTCTTCGTGTTCGGACTGAGCCTGTTGGGCGCGTTTGAATTGCGCCTGCCCTCTGGGCTGCTCACCAGACTGAACAGTGCCTCGAGCGGCGGCGGCTCTGCGGGAACGCTGCTTATGGGACTCACGTTTTCGCTCACTTCCTTCGCCTGCATCGGACCAATTGTGGGGCCTCTTCTGATCGCCTCCGCGCAAGCGAAAGGACCGAAGCCTATCCTCGGGATGCTTGCCTTTGCCACGGGGTTAGCCGCGCCATTCTTTCTGCTGGCGCTTTTTCCGTCCTATTTAAAGCGGCTTCCGCGAAGTGGCGGGTGGATGGTCCGCGTCAAAGTTGTGCTCGGGTTCATTGTGTTGGCGGTGATGCTGAAGTATCTGGCCAATGTGGACCAAGTCCTGCAGACGGGCTGGCTGAGTCGCGAACGTTTTCTGGCTGCCTGGATCGTTCTGTTTGCATTACCGGGATTGTATCTGCTCGGCGTGCTCGCGATGGAAGGAGTCCAGCGCGATGAGCGCATCGGCGTGACACGCGCGCTTATCGCCGCGATATTTCTTGTTTTCTCCATCAGTCTCGTTCCTGGATTATTCGGAGCGCGGCTCGGTGACTTAGATGCCTTTATTCCGGAAGGATCCGGCGGCATTTTGAGTCAGACCGCCTCTGAGTCCGAAGCAGCATCAGGTAACTATTTCAAGAACCAATTGGACGCTGCGCTCGCAGCAGGGCGCGCCCAGAATAAGCTCGTGCTCGTGAACTTTACTGGTTACGCGTGTACGAACTGCCATTGGATGAAGGCGAACATGTTTCCGCGGCCAGAGATTCAGGCCGCGTTGAAGAACCTCGTAATCGTGGATCTATACACGGACGGCACAGATCCCAAATCGGCGAAGAACCAGAAATTCGAAGATGAGAAATTCGGAACCGTCTCGATTCCCTTTTACGCGATCGTCACTCCTGACCAACGTGTGGTCGCGACGTTTCCTCAGCTAACGCGAAATCCACGCGAGTTTCTAGCGTTTCTCGAGACCAAGCCTGCGGAGCCGGTAACGGCGGCAATGTTACGCTAAGACTGATTTTCTGCTGGTGCGCGGATGTGGCGGAATTGGCAGACGCACTGGATTTAGGTTCCAGCGCTCGCAAGGGCGTGGGAGTTCAAGTCTCCCCATCCGCACCAATGCTAAAGTTCTGGGTAGTCCAACTTAGGCGAGCCGCATCCATGGCCAGATCGCCGAGGACTTACATCGAGCGTGGATTCATCGCAGTTCTACCCCTTAACCGTGCCCGTTCCGGTTACCGTTTCCGTTGTTACCGTTCCGGTTACCGTTTCCGTTGTCATTTCCGTTACCCTGGTTGTTCCCGCGATTCCCAGTGCCATCGCCGTTCCCATCGCCAGAGTGGTGTCCGTTGTTTCCAGTGCCAAACCCGAGGATTGCTGCGACTTGTATTGGAACATTGGTGCATGCTCCGCTTATGCCATTCGCGAGCCTCGGCATTCCTGCCGAAAGACCAAGGACACCTAGGACCAGGATCATGGCGTACTCGACCAGACCTTGGCCGCCCTGATTCAGCAACGCTCTGGGTTGAGTTCGCCTTGACGACGCGAACGCACGAGCACACGGGGAGCACGAGCTTAGTGCTCGTGTATTTATGCGAGATGCCAGGAGGTCTAGAAGCATGCCTAATTTCGCAGTTGCGAATTCAAGACGTGACATAAGCATAAGGACAGCATAACGGCATGAATCGTTCCCACGCAAGGAGTATTCCGTACTGGCGATACCGCTGTTCATCGCCCGCGACGAAATGCTTAAATCAGTGGGGCCTCAAGCGTGGATAAGCACCAATTGCGAGCACCCTCTGACCTAGTCATTTTCCAGCTTAATTCCGCTTCCTTGCGCGTTTCCAGCTACAGCGGCTTCGGCATCCTGCAAGCCCAGCAAACTTCTTACGTCTCGTCCACGCTCGTGGTCGGAGTTTTGTAGCAAATTTGTAGCGCCAACGAGGGGAAATCAGGAGAATAAATGCGGCGACTCTGTTTAGCCAAGTCATTGACAAATAAAGGCAACGGGTGATGGAAAAGGCATTGATTTGGATTTAGGTTCCAGCGCTCGCAAGGGCGTGGGAGTTCAAGTCTCCCCATCCGCACCAATACTAAAAGCCTCTCGTACTCCAATTTAGGCGAGCCGCGTGAGAACGCTGGCCATACGTCGTTACACTATTCACTACACGATCTCTGCGACTCTGCCATCCACGTACCGGTACTCTGGCCGAGGGCCATGGCTAGATCGCCGAGGAGTTACATCGAGCGTGCATTCATCGCTGCAATAGCCGCCGCCATCGCCATCTTGTGATCCTGCCCCCAGGGCGGCCCAACAGAACGCCTCAGCTGGGCGAAGTGAGCGTCGAGATTCTCCACTCCCAATGCTTTGCTCGCCATGTCATACACCTGCCAGGGGTCGTACCAATGAACGGGCCAGCCGCGCGCTCCGGCTCCGGCGGCGAGCGCCTTGCGGTACATCACCCAGTCGGCGACATTCCGCGCACGATAGTTCGTGATCCGCTCGGCGATGGTCGCTGGAAGCTCGGGGCACTGGCGAACCGCGATACCGAGAATGCACCCAGGCAAGGCCATGGCGACCGCGTCGAGAACGAGTTTCGCGCGCCGCTCGGCCGATGCCCGCACGCGCTCGACCAATTCAATTGCCTCGTCGAGTGGGAGCACCTGCCCTTCGCTGTGGTGCGGAATTTTGGGTAGCCGTTCGTCCACGAGTTCAACACATAGGCGATCAAGAAGCGTCCCATTGCCATCGGCCGTCACGAGCACGGCCCAACCGCCGTGGTCCGATACTCCTATAATTCCGCCTCGTGACATGCTATTTCCTCCAGCGCGAGCGCCTCTCGCCGGTCGTTACCCGTTTGTTTGATCAGGTGGTCTTCTGACGCTCTCACCCGGTAGCGGAGTACGATAACTCAACAAAGCCGTTCTTGTACGCAACCACGTTCTTCAAATTCCACCTCTCCTCCGTCAGAGAACCACCGAATAGCCGCAGTCCGTCACCCAATAGGACAGGAGCTATGGTCAACCTAATTTCGTCCACCAAGCCAAGTTCGAGAAAACGCTGGCATAACATCGCCCCGCCCACGAGCCAGATATTTCGATATCGAGGCGCGAGCTTCTCATCAAGGAGTGTCTTGAGATCGCCCGAGCAGAACTCGACGCTCTTCCTCGTTGACGGCAATTTCCTTCCCGTCACCACCACGGTCGGAGTATCGCCATAAGGCCAGCCCAGTTCAAGTGCGTGTTCATACGTGCGAGAACCGAGCACATAACAATCTATGGCTTTGACGAAAATCGCGGCTTCTTCCTCCGAAATGGAAACTCCGGCTTCATAGATGCTTCCATTGGCGTGTAGCCATGAGACACTGTTATCCTTCCTCGCGATGAACCCATCAAGGCTTGAAACCACGTGCAAGGTTACTCTTGATCCTGTTGCATTTCCTTTGCTCGACATAATTCCTCCTGGGTTTCCTCGATATCCTAACGAGCGGTCAATCTCAAGAACATGTCGCTAATCAGGGAT